>CABSNL010000018.1 GCA_902479095.1 uncultured Collinsella sp.
CGGTCTCGTGGGCTCGGAGATGTGTATAAGAGACAGATGGGTGCCGATGCGCTGCCCGCTGCGCGCGCCGATGCGCTGGCGCGTTTGTGGCGCCTGACGCCGGAGCAGCGCGGGCGCTTCGATGTCGCCCTGAATCGCTGGCTCAAGTCAGCTGTTCGTGCCGACCTGCTCGCGTGGCCGTGCGTTCGCGCCGAGGTGCCGTTCTTCTCGCTGGGCTGCGGGGACGAGGATATCGCCCGCTACGGCGCCTATGCCGAGGGCGCCATCGATGCACTGGCCACCGACCCGGCGGATCCGTCGCGCGCACTGGTCATCGACTACAAGACGGGTGGCACGCCGGACGAGACGCCGGACCAGCTGCAGGAGAAGCACGCCCTGCAGGCGCGCGTCTACGCTGATGTTCTGCACAAAGCGGGCTTTGAGGCCGTGACCGTCAAGTTCGTCCGCGTGGAGCAGGCGAATCCAACCATCTTCGTCGAACCCGCTGAGCCCCAAGTAGTCACCTACAATCTTTAGCCCTCAGATAACTTGCGGTGGAATAGTTCCAGTATTGCGGTCCAGGTGGCCCAAGCGGGAACTATTCCACCGCAACTGCAAGAGGAGCCGTGTTGGTTTGGCTAGGTTCGGATGCTGTCCGTGCCGTGCGGTAAAATCGTTCAGTCAGAACACGAACCCGCATCGGAGCTCATCACATGGCATTCGTCCATCTGCACAATCACACTGTTTTCTCCATGCTCGACGGCGCAACCCGTATCCAGGATATGGTCAACCGTGCCGTTGAGCTTGGCATGCCCGCCGTGGCCATTACCGACCACGGCTACATGTATGGCGTGCCCGACTTGGCGCTGGCCTGCGACGCCGTCAACCACAACACGCCCGAGTACAAAACCTGGAGCCACGACAAGGCCTTCTTGGAAAAGGACCGCCGCGACGAGCTGGTGGAGCCCGATCCCGAGGAAAACCCGCGCGAGCATGCCCAGTATGTGAAGGACATGGCCATGTGGGACGAGAAGGGCAACATCGACGAGCTCAAGCCGCCCCTGGTCATCAAACCCATCTTTGGGTGCGAGGTCTACTTTACACCGGACGAGACCCTTGCCCGCGACCACAAGCCCGAGCTCTACCACATGATCCTTCTGGCCAAGGACCAGGAGGGCTACGTCAACCTGATGCAGACGGTTTCCGAGGCCGCCGTGCAGGGCTTTTACTACAAGCCGCGCGTGACGCTCGACAACCTGCGCCGCCACGCCAAGGGCATGATCTGCACGAGCGCCTGCATCGCGGGCATCATCCCCAAATACATCGACCGCGGCGACATGGAAGGCGCCATCAAGTGGGCCGAGACCTTCCGTGACACCTTCGAGCCCGGCGACTTTTACATCGAGATCCAGGAACACGGCATCACCACCGACAACGGCCTGACCGACGAGCAAATGGACCGTACGCTCATCGACATTGCTAAACAGGTGGGCGTCAAGGTCATCGCTACCAACGACTTCCACTACCTGCGCCGCGAGGATGCGCCCGTGCAGGACGTCATCATGTGCATTGGTATGAACGCCAAGGTCGACGACCCCAACCGCATGCGCATGACCGGCTCGGAGTTTTACATGAAGACCGAGGAGGAGATGCGGGCGATGTTCCCGTATTGCCCCGAGGCCTGCGACAACACGCTCGAGATCGCCGACAAGTGCTACGTCGAGCTCGACTGGGACTCCATCATCCTGCCGCGCTTCCCGCTGCTCGATCCCGGCGAGACGCACGAGAGCCAGTTCCGCCGCGAGTGCGAGAAGGGCCTGCGCCAGCACTACGGCGACGACTGGGCCACGCGCGAGATCGGCGGCGTCAACATCAAAGAGCGCTTTGAGTACGAATACAAGGTCATCTGCGACAAAGGCTTTGCCGCCTACTTCCTCATCGTCGCCGAGTACGTGCAATGGGCCAAGGACAACGGCATCGGCGTCGGCCCCGGCCGTGGCTCGGCCGCCGGCGCTATCGTCGCCTACGCCATGAACATCACCGCGTTCGACCCACTTGAGAACGGCCTGATGTTCGAGAGGTTCCTGTCCCCGCAGCGTACCGAGATGCCCGATATCGATATGGACTTCGACGATGAGCGGCGCCTCGAGGTCGTGGAGCACGTTCGCCAGCTCTACGGCCCCGAGAAGGTCACCCACGTCATCACCTACTCGACCATTAAGGCCAAGCAGGCCATCAACGACGCCGCGCGCGTTCTGGACTACCCGGTCTACATGGGCCAGCGCCTGTCCAAGATGGTCTCGAGCGACCCCAAGGTCAAGCTCAAGCAGGTGCTCGACAAGCAGCCCGGCAAAGAGGATCTGTTTAACCCCGATTTTGCCGAGGCCTATAAAAAGGACGACGACGCCCGCCGCATCATCGACACGGCGCTCTCGATCGAGGGCCTCACCCGTGGCGAGGGCGTGCACGCGTGCGCCGTTCTGATCTGCCGCGACCCCGTCAACGAGCACGTGCCCACCAAGCTCGACACCAAGGGCGGCGTCGAGATTACTCAGTACGAGGGCCATACCGTTGCCGACATGGGTCTGCTCAAGATGGACTTCCTGGGCCTGCGTACGCTGACGGTTATCTCCAAGGCAAAGGCAAACATCAAAAAGAACTTTGGCATCGACATCAAAGAGGAAGAGATTCCCTTTGACGATTCTGAGATCTTTAAGCTCATGGGCTCCGGTCACACCGCCGGCGTCTTCCAGGTCGAGTCCGCCGGCATGACGGCCACGATCAAGAACATGAAGCCCACCGAGTACAAGCACGTCGTGGCATTGATCGCCCTGTACCGCCCGGGCCCGCTGGGCGCCGGCATGGTCTCGTCCTACATCAACCGTATGAACGGCAAGGAGCCGGCCGTCTCCTACGACGACCGTCTGGACGACATCCTGGGCGAAACCTACGGCACCATGGTCTACCAGGAGCAGGTTATGCTCATCTCCGTCGAGATGTGCGGCTTCTCCAAGGGCGAATCGGACTCGCGTATTCGTAAGCCCGTGGCTAAGAAAAAGATCAAGCTGCTCACGTCGACGGTGCTCCACTGGGAGGATGGCTCGGACGAGACCACCTACGACCACTGGATGAACGGCGCCATCAAGAACAACTACACGCGTGAGGTCGCCCAGAAGATTTGGGACGATGTTCTCGAGTTCGCGTCCTACGCCTTCAACAAGTCGCACTCCGCCGGCTACGCCATTCTGGTTATGCAGACGGCATGGCTCAAGGCGCACTATCCGCACGAGTACATGGCGGCCGTTCTGACGTCCTATACGGGCAAGACCGACAAGATCGTGCACTACGTCTCGGCGTGCCGTCACGACGGCATCCCCGTGCTGTCGCCAGATGTCAACGAGTCCGGCACCGAGTTCACGGCTACCAAGGAAGGCGTGCGCTTTGGTCTGGCCGGCATCCGCGGCGTGGGTACCGGCGTGGCGCAGGCGATTATCGCCGAGCGCGAGGCGGGCGGTCCGTTTAAGACGCTGCACGACTTTGTCGAGCGCGTGGACTCGAGCCAGGCCAACCGTCGCGTGATCGAATCGCTCATCAAGGCAGGCGCCTTCGACTCCACGGGCTATCCGCGCCGCCAGATGATGCACTTTGTGGACAAGAACAACCCCGAGAACATCATCGACGCCGCGATAAAGCGTCAGAAGGACCGCGCGAGCGGCCAGACCTCGTTCTTCGATATGTTTGGCGACGTTGAGGGCTCGGGCTTCGAGGTCAGCGTGCCCGATCCGGACGGCCAGGAATGGGACCGCCACCTTAAGCTGAGCCAGGAGAAAGAGGTTCTGGGCATCTATGTCTCGGACCACCCGCTGCGCCCGTTTGAGTATGCACTCAGCAAAGCGCGCGACTTCTCGTTCTCGCAGATCGACACCGGCTACGAAGTTCAGAATCCTACGGGCGGCACCATCAACCAGGAGATTCCCGAGGGTAAGGCGCTGTGGTGGGCCGGCATGGTCTCGAGCGTGTCCAAGCGCGTGACCAAAAACGGCGACCCCATGGGCATCGTGCAGCTCGAGGACATGGAAGGCGAGGCCACGGTCGTGGTGTTCCCCAAGACCTACAAGGAGGCCGAGGGGTACCTGTACGGCGAGGTCGATCCCGAGACCGGCGCGCAGCTGTCCGACGCCTTTGTGCGCATTAAGGGCAAGCTCGAGCGCTCGGACCGCGGCGACCAGATTATCGCGCAGGAGATCGTGCCGCTGGAGCTCAACGAGGAGAACAACAAGCCCAAGGTGTTTGAGGTCATGGTGCCCAACAGCCGCTTTAGCCAGGGCAATATGGCGCGCCTGGCCACGGTGCTCACCGCTAACCCGGGCGGCGACCGCGTGGAGATCTTTATCGAGCAGGTAGACGGGCGCGTGCTGCGCGCCGAGGTACCTGCCAAGGTCAACGCGCGCTCGATTCTGCTGCTGGCCGAGGCCAAGGCCATCGTGGGTAACCAGGGCCGCGTGACGGTTATCTAGGGACGGCGTTGCTGGTCCGCGCGAGATTGGAGGAAGTGATGGCGCAGGGGACGTTTGTGCAGGCGCTCCGGAAAGAGGCGGCGCTGAGCGGCACCTTTATGAAGGGCCGCTCGCTCATGCTCAACGGCGCCGTGCTGTCGATCGAGGACAGCGGCTCGCGCTTCTCCAAGAACGTGACGGTTGAGGGCTCAGTGCGCGGCTCGCGCGGTGACCTGTACAAGACGCACGTGGCGCTCGACATGGACGAGCACGAGGTGATCGACTACGACTGCGATTGCCCCGCTGCCTATCGCTACCCCGGCATGTGCAAGCACGCCATCGCCACGGCGCTAGCGTACCTGGACGCCAGCGGCATTGAGCCTGTTGAGGGGCTGCGCACGCCGGTCCGCACGTTTACGGCGGCGCCCAAGCAAGCCGCGCGTCCTGCGTCTGCCGCACCGGCGGTCAACCCTAACTTTCCCTTCCCGGCGCCAGTTCCCACGAGCCCGAGCCTCATGAAGGCGCTCTCCGATCTTTCGGACGCGCGCATGGATGAGTTGGCGGGCATGCGCCGCAAGCTCGCCGGCACTGTCGACCCCGATGCCCCCAAGGCGGTGTTGGAGCCCTCGCTGGTGCCGTACTACAATCCGCTGTTCGCCGACCGCTTTAGCTGGGCGCTCGAGCTTCGCATCCGATGCGGCTCGGTGTCCTACGTGGTCAAGGACATCGACGGCATGGCCGCCGCCTACGTGCGCGGCGGCACGTTCTCGTACGGCAAGAAGCTCACATTCCTCCATACGCCCGAGGCCTTTGACGAGGTTTCGGTGCGTCTGCTCGACCTTGTTGTGGCAACGGTTGTGTATCTGAGCGACATCACGAGTTCGCGTTCGGCGTCGTACGATTTTGCACGCAGCGGCTTTGTCGCCGAGCGTCAACTGCCGCTGTCCGAGCATGACATCGTATACATGCTGGACTTGCTGCGTGGCCGGACCATTTCCTTTGAGCCCGCCTGGTCGCGGGGAACGACGACGCATCGTTCCTACGAGGTAGCGGTTGAGTTGTCGCCGGTGGGGGAGGACGAGGCCTCGGCAAAACAGCCGCCGCTCCTTGCCGCCAAGATCGCGCCGGCGGCCGGTGGCAGCTACGACTTGCGCTTGCCCGCCGATATGTACTGCTTTGCCTCGGGCGACGTTGCCTATCTGGTCGACACGCACCGCGCGCGCCGCGCCGATGCGATGTTTGCCCAGCATGCCTCACCGTTTCTGTCGCGTCTGCTGCCCTGTCGCACGCCGGTCCATATCGCCGCCGAGCAGGTGGGCGGATTCTGCCGCATGGCACTGCCCGTGCTGCGCGAATACACTGACCTCACCGCTCCCGCCGTGCTCGACACCGTGGCGCCCGAGCCGAGCTTTGCCATGGCAATCGGTGTCGACGACGGGCTCGTGACCTGCAAGATTACAGTTGCCTACGGTGACTGGTCGGCAGATCTCTTTAGCCTGGGCGCTCCGGGAAGCCCCTTCGAAGAACAGCGCCCGGGCGTACCTCCGCGCGACGAGATAGCAGAGTTTCGCGTTATGGATACGGCGGCCCTGTATTTCGACTTTTACGAGGGCGGCCTGGCGTTTGAGGAACGCGATGACGAGAGCCTGTTCCACTTGCTGACCGAGGGCCTGTCTGCCCTGTCCGAGTTGGGCGAGGTCATGCTCAGCGACCGCCTGCGCCAGATCTCGGTGCGCCCTGCGCCCAAGCTTTCGGTGCGCGCGACCGTCAAGAGCAACCTGCTCGATGTCGAACTGGGCGCGAGCGGTCTTTCGGCGGTAGATCTTGCCATCTATCTGGACTCGTACAAGCGCCATCAGACGTTTGCGCGCCTCACGTCGGGCGACATCGTTCGCTTGGACGAGGGAGCCCGTGCCGCGTTTGGTCTTGCCGAGGACCTGGGCGTCGATGCCGTCGATCTGCTCGACGGCGTGTCACTTCCCGCGTCGAGTACCCTGTTTGTCGACAGCATGCTTGCGCGCACGCCCGAGCTCGAAGCCGATCGCGACGCTGCGTTCCGTCGCACCGTCGAGCGCTTGGATACGCTCGGCAAGATGGACTTTACGGTGCCGGTCTCGCTCAAGGCCACACTGCGCGGCTATCAGGTCGACGGCTACCAGTGGCTCGGCTCGCTCGAGCATCTGGGCCTCGGCGGCATCTTGGCCGACGATATGGGCCTGGGCAAAACGCTGCAGATGATCGCACATATCCTGGCGCGCGTGGAGGCGGGGGACGCCAAGCCCACGCTTGTGGCGTGCCCTGCGTCGCTTGTGTACAACTGGACCGCCGAGCTGGATCGTTTTGCGCCTTCGCTCGACGTGTGCGCCATCGTGGGTGCCAAGGCTCAACGCCGTGTGCAAATCGCCGGCGTGGCCGAGCATAACGTGGTCGTGACGTCGTATGACCTCATGCGCCGCGATATCGACGAGTATGCCGAGCAGGACTTTGCCCGCGTTGTGCTCGACGAGGCCCAGTACATTAAAAACCCGCTCACGCAGGTAGCGCGCGCCGCCAAGCGCCTGCCGGCCGGTGTGCGCTTTGCCCTGACGGGCACGCCCATCGAAAACCGCCTGTCCGAGCTCTGGAGCATCTTCGACTTTCTTATGCCGGGCCTTTTGGGGACGCGCGAGTCGTTTGCCAAGCGCTTCGAAAACCCGGTCGAGCATGCCGAGGGCGATAGCGCCGCTCGTCTGCAGGCGCTCGTGTCGCCGTTTGTGCTGCGCCGTGTTAAGGAAGACGTGGTGGCCGACCTGCCCGAGAAGATCGAGGACACCGTCATGGCGCAGCTCACCGGCGAGCAGCGCAAGCTCTACCTGGCCAACCAGGACCGCATCGCCCAGCAGGTGCAGCATCGTGAGGCATCCGAGTTTAAGAAAGACAAGCTCAAGGTGCTCGCCGAGCTCACCAAGCTGCGCCAGATCTGCTGCGACCCGCATCTACACTACGAGGACTACAAGGCGGGGAGCGCCAAGCTCGACGCTTGCATGGAGCTCGTGCACGGCGCGCTCGACGGCGGGCACCACATTCTGCTGTTCAGCCAGTTCACGGGCATGCTCGATGTCATTGGCAAGCGCCTGGCCAAGGAGGACATCGGCTTTCTTAAGCTCACGGGCGCTTCGTCCAAGGAGAGCCGCGCCAAGATGGTCGCGCAGTTCCAAGCGGGCGAGGTGCCGGTCTTTTTGATTTCGCTCAAGGCGGGCGGCGTGGGCCTCAACCTGACGGCGGCCGACGTGGTCATCCACTACGACCCGTGGTGGAACGTGGCCGCGCAGGACCAGGCGACTGACCGCGCACATCGTATTGGCCAGCAGCATACCGTGACCGTGTACAAGCTCATCGCCAAGGACACGATCGAGGAGCGCATCATGCAGATGCAGGAGTCCAAACGCGACCTGGTCAACAGCGTGCTTGGCGGCGACGGCATCTCCTCGGCACTGTTTACCCGCGAGGATGTTCTGGCGCTGCTCGGCGGCGACGGACGCTAGCTGCGCAGATGGCAACCGGGGCTGTTGAGACGGCTCCGGGTTGCCGGCGCGCTCTGACCCCGGGCGCTAGCCTCGCTCGTTATGTGTTCATTTGCGATGCCGTGGATGGTTCGCCTGCCTTTGGGCATAAGAACCTCAAGAACATCGGCACATCAGCAAAGGAGATCATCATGGCGAAATTCTTTAAGGACCCCGACGGCAAGCTCATTGCCGCCCTTGGCAACGACGTTGCAACCCCTGCCGGCTGCACGGAGCTGACCGCGAACACCGAGGATGCGGCGCACGAGAAGCACGTGCCGGTCGTTGAGAGCGAGCGCGACGGTCACGTGATCCGTGCGCGCGTGGGCTCGGTCGAGCATCCTATGGTGCCCGAGCACTACATCGAGTGGATCGCCCTTGAGGCCGAGGGCCGTCTGGAGGTCCATTACCTCCAGCCCGGCATGAAGCCCGCGACGTTTTTTGCCGGCGGTTCCAAGACCGGTACCGTCTATGCCTATTGCAACCTGCACGGGTTGTGGTCCGCGACGTTCTAGGAGCGCGCCCCCGCTCGGGGTATCATAGCTAGCATATGCACATGCAAGCGCCGACTGCATCTTGTGGCCGGCGCTTTTACTACGACAACGATGGTTTACGACGGAAAGGGCTGAGCCATGAAGCTCGCACTTGCACAGATCGATATGCGCCTGGGTGATATTGAGGGTATCTGCGGTCGCATCGAGGACCAGGCGCGCCTGGCCCACGAGCGCGGTGCGCGCGTGCTGTGCGTGCCGGCTCCGCTCTTTATGGGAGCCCTGCCCGGCGGCCTGGTGGGCGCTGCCGACTTTGAGCACGACATGCTTGCCGGCTTGACCGGCGTCGCCGAGCGTATCCAAGAGCTCGATATGATCTGCATCGTGCCCGCAGCGGTTTCGTTTGAGGGCCAGCCCCTGCTCGACTATATGATGCTCAAGGACGGTCGTGTGGTGCCGGCCCGTTCGAGCATTGCCCTGCAGCGCGGTGGGAACGGCGATGCCCGTTGGGCGCCGCCAGTCTTCGATGTGGACGGCGTGCGTATCGCCGTGATCTTCGACTTGGACCGCGAGCTCGAGATGCTGCCGACCGGCGTCGACCTCATCGCCTATTTTCAGTTCAACGCGTTTGATATGACCGACCGCGAGACCGCTGCGATCGCAGCCGTGCGCAGCGGAGCCTACCGCAAGATTGCATCTAAGCGCAGCGTGTGGTTTGCCTGCATGGCGCCGGTCGGTGCGTACGACGAGTCGGTGTATACCGGCGGGTCGTTTGTACTCGACGACTGCGGCCGCGTGGTGGCCCAAGCGCCGTGTTTTGAGGAGAGCCTACTGGTTCAGGAGATCCAGCGCGGTGTGATGCTCGATGCCTTGGAGGACCACGAGCTGCCCGAGTTTCGCTTCGAGGAATGGCTGTGGCAGGCGCTGGTGCTCGCCGTTCGCGATAACGCCCGCGCCCGCGGTACGTCGCGCGCCGTGGTGGCGCTCGAGGGCGACCTGCCGTCGTCCCTGCTGGCGGCGCTTGCCGTCGACGCCCTAGGTCCGCGCAATGTGGTCGGCCTGGTGTTGGGACGCAACCGCATCTTTACGCCGGCGCAGGAGGAGGCCGAGGCTGCTCGCTGTGCCGCCGTTCGCGCCATTGCCGAGCGCCTGCATATTCGCACGGTTGAGCGCGATGCGCCGGATGCCGCGCGTGTGCTCGACCGCGATGTGTCGGCGGGCGACGCCGAGCGCCTGCGCTCTCGCACGCTGGGCCTCATGCTGGAGGATACGGCGCTCGAGCTGGGTGCGATGGCGCTGAGTCCGCTGTCCAAAACTGAGTACGCGCTGGCGGCGCCCGCGCTTTGCGGCGGCTACCAGGGCGATTATGCGCCCTTTGGTGACGTATACCTGTCGACGCTCGAGTTTGTGGCGCGTGTGCGTAACCGCACGTCCGCCGTGGTGCCGCAGGAGCTCGTGACGCTCAACGCGGTGGAGGATTGCATGGAGCGCGTGCTGGCGCGGGCGCTCTCGACGCTCGACGGCCCGGTCGACATGCTCGATCGTGCGGCGCAGCTGCTCGGCGGACTTGAGCCGGGCGAGGTCGATGGCACGCTCGAGTCGCACGTCGACCGCAACCGTCCCTTCGACGACATTCCGATGGCTGCCGGCAAGCCCGAGGCCTGCTCACTGCTGCTGATGCTCGTGCGCCAGGGAGAGGCGGCTCGCCGCCAGCTGCCGACGGCGCCGATCGTCTCGGCCCGGTCGTTTGCCGAGCGTGCCTGGCCGTATATGCTCGCGTGGTCCGACCTGGGGCTCGACGGCAAGGAACGTATGACGGTCGATGCGCTGGCGCGCGCCGAGGTGAACCGCTTTGCTGACGAGGATACAAGCGAGCGCATGCGTGGTGAGATGATGGGCATACTGGGTGACCTGCTGGGTATTTCGCCCGAGCAGATGGAGGAGCTGCGCTCCGAGGACGGCCAGCGCCGCCTGCACGAGGGCATGAAAAAGTTTGAGGGCGAGGTCCAGGACGCCATCGATAAGATGATGGGCGGCCAGGGCGGACCGCAGGGTGGGCCCCAGGGCACGCCGATGCCGCAACCGCCGGTTGATCCCCGACAGTTCCCATTCTTCAGCCAAAACTAACTATGGGATGGGATTCGCTCCCAACCCCGATACTTCAACTAAGCATCTTGGCCCCGTTGTGTTATTCTAGAACAGACGTTCGTGAGTAGTGCGCGGGGCCTTGCCTTGCGTCGTGCTTGTGGCGAGGGGAGGTTGGCTTGGTTATCTTGGGTATCGACCCCGGTTTGGCCCATACGGGTTGGGGGATTATCGAGGAGCGGCGCGGAGAGGTTCGCTGTCGTGCCTACGGTTGTATCGAGACCAGCGCGGGCAGTCCGCTCGCGGTGCGCTTGTCGCATATCGCCCGCGACCTCAAGGGTGTCGTGGAGCGTTATCGACCCGATACCGCTGCTATCGAGAGCATTTACTTTGGCGCCAACGTTCGCTCGGCCATCCCTACGGCGCATGCCCGCGGTGCCGCGCTCGTGGCGCTTTCGGAGTGCGCGCTCGAGATTGGCGAGTACACGCCCATGCAGATCAAGCAGGCTGTGGTGGGCACCGGTGCCGCAGATAAGCGGCAGGTCGCCTACATGGTGCGCACGCTCACACAGCTCGATCACGACCCGCATCCCGATCATGCCGCCGATGCCCTGGCCTGCGCCATCTGCCACGTAAACCTCAGCCGCACCCGGGCGCTTACCGGCGGCGAGTTCTATCAACAGAGAGGAACCGGATACTGATGATTTCCCAGCTCCATGGAACGCTTGTCGAGGCCACGATGAGCTCGGCCGTCGTCGATGTGTCGGGCGTGGGCTTTGAGCTCGGTATTTCGGGCAGCACTGCCGCCACGCTGCCTACACCCGGCGGCGAGGTGCGCCTCTATACCCGTATGCAGGTGCGCGAGGACGCCATGACGCTCTTTGGTTTTGCCTCCAAGGAAGAGCGCACGATGTTTGACCGGCTCGTGTCCGTCTCAGGTGTCGGTCCGCGCCTGGCGCTCGCCGTGCTCTCTACCTATACCGTGGGACAGCTGTATTCCCTGGTAATGGCCGAGGACGACAAGGGTATGGCCAAGGTTCCCGGTGTGGGCAAAAAGACAGCGCAGCGTCTGATTCTGGAGCTCAAGAGCACCTTTGCCAAGGACAAGGGCTTTGTGCCGGTCGACGTGATTCCCGGCCAGGTTGCGATGCCGGTTCCCGCCGCCGCTCCCTCGGCGATCGACGATGCCCGCGCGGCACTCCTTTCCATGGGCTTTAGCCCGCAGGAGACCGATGTTGCCCTGAGCGGGTATGATGGGCAGAATATGCGTGTCGAGGATCTGCTCGGCGCGGCGCTTAAGCGACTCGGAATGGATGCGTGATGTGGGAAGCCGATGACTCTCAGGACCTGTGGGCGACGCCCGGCAACTCGCCGGCGGCATCCATGGCGCACGGTGAGCGCATGGTGGGCTCGGAGCTGACGCCCGAGGACCTCGATGTCGACCGTACCCTGCGCCCCCAGCGCCTGGACGACTACTGCGGTCAGGAGCACATCAAACAGAGCCTGCGCGTGCTCATCGAGGCGGCGCAGAGCCGCGGCGAAACGCTCGACCACGTGATCTTCTCGGGCCCTCCGGGTCTGGGCAAGACCACGCTGGCTACGGTTATCGCCAACGAGCTGGGCGCTCAGATTAAGACGACGAGCGGTCCGGCCATCGCGCGTACCGGCGACCTGGCTGCCATCCTTACCAACCTGCAACCGGGTGACGTGCTGTTTATCGACGAGATACACCGTCTCAACCGCTCGGTCGAGGAAGTGCTGTATCCCGCGATGGAGGACTTTGCGCTCGATATCGTGATCGGCAAGGGTCCGGCTGCGCGTTCGATTCGCCTGGATATCCCCAAGTTCACGCTGGTGGCGGCAACGACTCGCTCGGGCATGTTGACCGGCCCGCTACGCGACCGTTTTGGCATTTCGTATCGCCTGGATTACTACACCGTTGAGGAACTCGCCCAGATTGTGACGCGCTCGGCGACCATTCTGGGCGTGACGATCGACCATCCCAGCGCGCTCGAGATCGGCTCGCGTTCGCGCGGTACGCCGCGCCTCGCCAACCGTCTGCTCAAACGCGTGCGCGACTATGCGCAGGTGCGCGGCAACGGTCCAATTGAGCTTGATATTTGCCGTCAGGCGCTTGAGTTCTTCGAGATCGACGAGCTCGGCCTGGACTGGATGGATATTCGTATTTTGGAGACACTCGCCAAGACGTTCTCCGGCCGTGCCGTTGGCTTGACCACGCTTGCCAGTGCGGTGGGCGAGGACCCGGGTACGCTCGAGGATGTCTACGAGCCCTATCTGCTGCAGTGCGGATTGATGATTCGCACACCGCAGGGTCGCCAGGCAACGCTTCGCACATTCGAGCATTTGGGTATTGAACCGACCATTTAGGACGGGTTTGCAAGCTATCGCTGGGCATCGGGTAAACATATCGCCGTTCGTCGGTTACGGGCGTTTTACTATTGCGCGTGCGTGCTATGCTGGATTGGTCTTTTTCTCATCCGGTAACGAAAGGACCGCCCATGCCTACTGACATCGAAATCGCACGTTCTGTTACGCCGCTGCCTATTACCGAGGTGGCCAAGAACGCCGGCGTCGACGTTAAGCATCTGATTCCGTACGGCTTCGACAAGGCAAAGGTCGACTATTCCCTGCTCAACGAGCCAACTGATCACCAGGCCAAGCTTGTCCTCGTGACTGCTATCAATCCCACGCCCGCAGGCGAGGGCAAGACCACCACGACCATCGGCCTGGCCGACGGTCTGCGTCGTCGCGGCGTCAAGAGCGCCGTGGCCCTGCGCGAGCCTTCGCTCGGTCCCGTGTTTGGCGTGAAGGGCGGTGCCGCCGGTGGCGGTTGGGCCCAGGTCATCCCCATGGAGGACATCAACCTGCACTTTACCGGCGACTTCCATGCCATCGGTGCCGCCAACAACCTGCTGGCAGCCATGCTCGACAACCATATTCAGCAGGGCAACCAGCTCGGCATCGACGTTAAGCGCATCACCTGGAAGCGCGTTGTCGACATGAACGACCGTCAGCTGCGCCATGTTATCGACGGCATTGGCGGCAAGGCCCAGGGAGTGCCGCGTGAGGATGGCTTCGACATCACTGTTGCCTCCGAGGTCATGGCAATCCTGTGCCTGTCCACGAGCATCAATGACCTCAAGGAGCGCCTGGGCGAGATTGTTGTCGGCTACAGCTTTGCCGGCGAACCCGTCCGCGCCCGTGACCTTAAGGCTCAGGGTGCCATGGCTGCCTTGCTCAAGGACGCGCTCAAGCCCAACCTAGTTCAGACACTCGAGGGCACGCCTGCGTTTGTCCACGGCGGTCCCTTCGCCAATATCGCCCACGGCTGCAACTCCATCATGGCCACCCGCATGGCCATGCGCTTTGGTGACGTCGCGATTACCGAGGCCGGTTTCGGCGCCGACCTGGGTGCCGAGAAGTTCCTCGACATCAAGTGTCGCATGACGGGCGTTCGCCCCAGCGCTGTCGTGGTCGTCGCCACTGCCCGCGCGCTTAAGTACAACGGCGGTGTTGCCAAGGCCGACCTCAACGAGGAGAACCTCGAGGCCCTCAAGGCCGGCATGCCCAACCTGCTGCGCCACGTCGACAACATCCAGAATGTCTACGGTCTGCCCTGCGTGGTCGCCATCAACCGCTTCCCGACGGACACCGAGGCCGAGCTCGAGCTCATCGAGTCCGAGTGCCAGAAGCTCGGTGTCAACGTTAAACTGTCCGAGGTTTGGGCTAAGGGCGGCGAGGGCGCGCTCGACCTGGCCGATGAGGTCATGCGCCTGATTGAGCAGCCGAGCGAGCTCAAGTTTGCCTACGAGGATGGTGCCGATGTGGCCGACGCCTTGGAGGCTGTTGCCACCAAGGTCTACCGCGCCGACGGTGTCGACTTTACGCCGGCTGCCAAGCGCCAGCTCGCCGAGCTGCGTGAGAACGGCTTTGGCAACCTGCCGGTGTGCGTGGCCAAGACGCAGTACAGCTTTAGCGACAACGCCAAGGCGCTGGGCGCTCCCGAGGGCTTCCGCATCACCGTGCGCGAGCTCAAGGTTTCCGCCGGTGCCCACTTTGTGGTCGCGCTGACCGGCAGCGTTCTGACCATGCCTGGCCTGCCCAAGGTTCCCGCGGCCGAGAACATCGACGTCGACAACGACGGCAACATCACCGGCCTGTTCTAAGTCTGCTGTCCATAGCTGCTTGTCCGCCCCGCCGTGCCCACAAGGCCCGGCGGGGCTTTTTGATCCTTAGGCCCGCGCATGTCTTGTAGATACCGACGGACTCTGCCCATCATAGGCTTTTGCGCGGGTAGAATGCATGGATAACTTGAGGCTCACGCGCGACGGAAAGGAATCGTTGCATGGATCAGGACAAGACAACCGTGATGGGCGGCTACGGTTCCGCGCAGGCTGGCGATAGCGCCGATGCGACCCGCGTTGTTTCCAACCCCGGTTATATCGACCCCGCCGCGACGCAGCCTTCTGCCGAGCCCACCCGGGTTATGGGCTATGGCGACGCGGCGCAGGATTCTTACGCTACATCTTCGCAAGGCCCCTATGGCAACGCAGCTCCGGATCCGTTTGATTACGCACCGCAGGATTCTTATGCTGCCTCGACGCCGAATCCCTATGATGGCCTGCCGCAGAATCCCATTCCGCAGCCTCAGCAGACGACGTATATGCCTCGCACGGCACAGCCTCGCTGCGAGTCGCGCGAGCCGTATCGCGAGTACCCCAAGTCGATTCCGCAATATGGCGAGGACGAGGAGAGGAAGCCGTCGCGTTCGTCGAGCGTGATCAAGAAGATCCTCATCGTACTGGCGATCTTCTTTGCGCTGTCGATTGTGTTTGCCATCGTGTCGGGCATGCTCAACAAGCGGGGGAGTTCAACGGCCGATGCCACTGCCGAGCAAACCGAGTCCGCCTCGTCTAGCACCGTCGATCTGAGCGATATCCCGGGGCAGTACTGGTCCAACGCCAAGAAGATCCTCAAGTCGCGCGGCGCCGATCTTTCGAATGCCGTGGTCCTGACTGATGGTGGCTCAACGCCCGTCGTCGATGCCAACTGGGTCGTTACTTCTGCCTACTATAACGACAACGGCAACCTCTAAATTCAACTCACGCACAAGAACAGTTCGGGCAACTCGTCCGACGGCCAAAGCGGTACCGACAGCTCGAGCTCCAATACGCTGGAGGACTTGAGCAACAAGGCGCAGGAGTTGGGAGACAAGGCGCAAGAGCTGGGCGATACGGCACAAAATCTGGGCGATACCGCGCAGAACTTGGGCGACATGGCGACGGATGCCTGGAACGCCCTACAAAACGGCATCTCGGGCGCGCAGGGAAACTAGCTGTTAAGTGGGCTACAGCTGCTCGGCCGGACGGTCGGGCGAGCTAAAGCCCGAGTCAAACGTAACGACGCATGAGGCATCGGGTCGGCGCTCGTGCACGATGCGCGTGACGAGCTCCAGCAGCTCCTCGTCGGATATGTCAAAGCCGTCGGGACGCACCAGGTCAAACGAAACGAACCCGTCGTGCTCGTGCAGGTCGTGGATGGAGAGCGCGGGATCGATCTGCATGACGCCGCGCTTGACCCAGCCGCGCAAGTCATCGCCGGTTGTCGCGATGGGGTCGCAGTGCAGCGTGATACCAATGCCCATCTGGCGCTTGATGTCGTGCTCGATGGTGTCCAGAATCTCGTGGTGCTCAAACGCGTCGCCCTCGCCGGGCATCTCCACGTGGGCGCTGGCAAACTGACGACCGGGGCCGTAGTCGTGCACCATGAGGTCGTGTGTGCCCAAGACCTGTGGATAGGACATGATCTTGTCGCGGATTGCCTGGACGAGCTTGGGGTCGGGCGCTTGCCCCAGCAACGGGCTGATGGCGTCGCGCACCAGGCCCAGACCGCTGATGCAGATGAAGATGCCCACACCCAGGCCTGCCCAGCCGTCGAGATCAAAGCCGGTCGTCTGCGAAATAAGCGCCGCCACCAAGACCGAGCCCGAGGTGATGACGTCGTTTTTGGAGTCCTGCGCCGTGGCGATGAGCGTTTCGGAGTCGATGCGATCGCCCAGCGTGCGGTTGAACGCTGCCATCCAGAGCTTAACGAGCATGGACGTAGCCAGTGCCGCAAGGGAAATAAACGTGTAAGCGGTGGGCGAGGGCTTGATGATCTTGGTGATCGACTCGAGGATTAGGTTGATGCCGACGGCACAAACCAGGACGGCGACAAACAGACCAGCCAGGTACTCGTAGCGGCCGTGGCCGTAAGGGTGGCCCTCGTCTGCCGGGCGGCTGGCAAGGCGGAACCCGAGCAGGCTCACGATGTTGCTCGAGGCATCGGAGAGGTTGTTGAAAGCGTCGGCGATGAGGGAGACGGAGCCGGCAAGCAGGCCCGCGATGCCCTTGGCCAGGCACAGGGTGATGTTGAGTCCAATGCAGATGAGGCTTGCGGTAAAACCCGCGTTGGTGCGGCAAGATGCATCGACCGGCTCGTCCTCGCTGCCGGGAACAAGCGTATGTACCAGCCGATTTACAAATAGCATAGCGGTCGTCCTCACAATCATGTTTAAGGGGATAGTGTAGCTCGCGCGGGGGCGCTGTGCACCGATGCTCAGAAAATGCAGCAATAGTCTGCCGGTGCTAACGAGCGAGCCTTCTCGTCTGCCTGGGTGGTCCATTTTGGGCCACATGGGTATGGGCATGTGCCTGCTTGCTCGACATACTTAATGTCGACAGCCCCTGTGCAAAGGAGGACGTTTCCATGGACGAGATGTTTGCCATTAAATGTCAAAACTGCGGCGGCCCTATGTACTCGCACCAGGCTAAGCGCAGCTTTGAGTGCGCCTATTGCGGCACGGTCGTTCCGTGGCAGGCTGATGCGGGGGAGCCCAAGAGCGCCCTGGGCATTCGCCATACGCCGCTAACGGTGGTGGATGGACTGCTCAAGCTCACGCATGTGTCGCAACTCGAGCGCCCGGAGGACCCGGACTGGTATTTCTTCAATTCGCACTGGCGCAATCAGTCAGTTCTGGAACATCTGCTGTGGGAGGATCGCGGCACGGCGCAGGAGTTCCAAGAGGCCACGCATGTGAGCATTCCTTGCCCCTTCTGTGGTGCGTCCTTTGAGGGCGAGTCGACCCAGCGCGTGTTTGAGTGCCCGTCCTGCGGCAACAAGATCGGCATTGCCGACCTGCTCAAGCCGGGGACGTTTAGCAAGCGCCTGACCATGGGCGTAGGTGCGGAGTATGTGCCTGAGCAGGGTATTCCTTGCGAAATCTCGCCGCAGCAGGCACGTGCCAACGCGCTGCAGCTGGTGCGTCAGTATCCCGACGCCTTTGCCGGGCACGATGTAGAAGATGCGATCCAAAACGACATGATGCTCTTCTATTTCCCCATGGCGCTGGCGGACCTGCGCATGATGGCGAGCTTCCCGGGCAAGGGCCTGAGCAAGGAAACCTTGGTGTACTACGAGGTGCTCGACTGGGCATACCCCAGGGCAAACTACCTGGACGTTCGCCTCATGGGCATTTTGGAGCCGTGGGACTTTGCCAAGGTCGGGCCGTTCGATCCCGCCATGCAGGAAGGCGACTTCCGCGTTGTCTCAGTCGATGCGTCTACCAAGGACCAGGTGGTCATTGATAAGCTGGCGCTCGACGTTGCGGGCAACGACGCCGAGGCTGTACTGGGGCTCAATAAAAAGAGCATCCGCACCTGGGCGCGCAAGGCCCGCAAGCATAAGGACGGCCTAGTGATGGTGCCGGTCTACTTTGTCGATCGTCCGGCGACGGATGGCCGCGATGGCGAGCAGGTGCGCATTGCCGTAAACGGCCAGACGGGTCGTGCGGCCGCGGTGGTGTTTAGCGACAAGCGCGAAACGCATGTGGTGGCACCGCTCAACCCGAATGTGGTGCTGTCGAGTGAAAGCACCGTGCACGCCACGCCTATCGAGGTCAAATACGTTAAATCGCCGTTCCTATACCAGATCGTGCGCCGTGGAGGCGGCGAGCAACCGCGTCGGGTGGCGGCAGCCGCCGAGGGTTCTTACCGAGAAGAAAAGCCCAAACGCCGCGGCCTACTGGGTGCGCTATTTGGGAAGTAGGGGAGTAGCACCGGTTGTTGCCGTAAGGTGATGGCCGGGGGTGCGGGGCAGCTCTCAGGAGTGCGGGCTGCCGTCTGATTGTTTGAGGGTGCCAGATGTAAATAAACAGTGGAGCGGCTGCAAAAGAGCCTCCTCACTGGGTAAAATCAGGTTGTGCCGCGGAACCCGCTCCTCAGCTAGTCACACTTCGGAAGCGCGGGCAACGCAGGTATTATCGTCTAAAGGGCCGGCTGCAACCGGCCCTTTTCTGTGGCAGCCAATGGACCCACATCAGACGAAGGCCGCGTCTTTGCCTGTCAGGTCACGCTCGCCAGCCACGGCTAGAATGTCGTTGCCGGCGTCCATGACCGGTATTGTTTCGTAGCGTGCGTCGCAACCGCGAGTGCGCCTGCGACGGCTGCGGTGGCTTCGGTCGCAACGTGCTGCTACCCTTGCGTTTCGCCATTAGTCGCTTCGTTGATGGCGCGGTACTCGGCGCTTAGTTCGCGCGCCAGCTCTTCCTTGCTTGGAAGATACGGCAGGTATTTGGCGGCAAACACTTGGTCGTTGTCTTCGGGCAGCGTGTACTCGACAATCGAATCGCTTTTGTCCGCGCAGAGCACGATGCCTATGGGCGGATTGTCGCCTTCGTTCATGAGCTCGCGCGTGTAGTAGTTCACATACATTTGCATCTGGCCCAGGTCCTGATGCGTAAGGTCGTCCGTCTTAAGGTCGATGAGCACGAAGCAGCGCATCAGATAGTTGTAAAAAACAAGGTCAATATAGAAATGGCGCCCATCAAAGGTGATGCGCTTTTGGCGCGCCTCGAAAGCGAAACCACGGCCAAGCTCCAGCAGGAACTTCTGAAGATGCGTGATGAGCGCCTGCTCTAGATCGCTCTCGCGAAACGCAGTATCGTCCGAGAAACCTAAAAACTCCAGTACATATGGGTCGCGGATGATATCCTCGGGGCGACGAGCCGGGGCGCTCTTTTGGATTTCCTGGGTGACGGCCTCCTTGTCCTTGCTGGCAAGTAGGCGCTCGCGGAACATGGTGTTGATCTGGCGTTCGAGCTGACGCGTGCTCCAACGAGAATCGGCGCATTCGTTCATGTACCATGTTCGAGCATCAGGGTCGGTTATACGCGATAACCTGCGGTAATGTGTCCAATTCAATTCGGAACGCAGCGCGTTCCGGATTGGGAGCGCAAGATAAAACTGACGCATGTATCTTAAGCTTCTGGCGTTGAAGCCTCTGCCAAAATCCTTAGTCAATCTAACGGCAAGTTCGTCGATCAGTGCATCGCCATACTTGGCGCGCTCCTCTCCGCCCTGTTCATCAACAATACTCTTGCCGATCTCCCAATATGCCTCAACCATCGCAAAGTTAACGGCGGTATAGGCCTTGTCGCGAGCGGCGTTGAGAAGCGAGGAGACCTGCTTGTAAAAACCTTCGGGCACGATTGCCGATTCTCCACGGTTTACTAGTTCACCCATCACTGTCGCCCCACTTTCCTCTTGTGGAATGCATCTTTAACGCATTTAGTTTAAAGCCTCGCGCGGACATGAATTGCTATGTTGTCTGGCACCTTCGCATGGGAGCCTTGCGGTGGTTAAAATGTGACCATAGAGGCAGTTTTAGCGAACCCCGCGGGAGTGACGCGTATGGACAACAACACGCTGCTGTTCCAGGACAAAGGTTCGAGTAGGTTTAAAGACGTCAAGATCTACCCTAACCGCATCGAGGTGCTCAAGAAGGGCACTTTTGGTGGCAAGCACACCGAGATTGTTTATCTTAAGGACATTACGGGGGTCAGCAGGATCAAGGGCCGCGACGTTTTCCTACGTAACAGGCTGTTGACTGCCTGTGTCTTTAGTCTGAGCAGCCGCTCCCAAGCTCAGGAGTTCGTGAATGCGCTGAACATGGTGATGTAGCCGATAACGGTGTTCGGGCTAAGGTAAAAATCGGGGCGCAGAACGGTGTCCTACGCTCCCGATTGAGTCGATGTGTTTAAAAGGCCGGCTTGCCTATTCGCTAGCGCCTTCGCTGTCTTCGCGGTCACTGGCAAGCTTTGCCGCGCCAGCGACCGTTGTCGCCACGGCGGCAGCGGCGAGCCCGGCGGCGATACCAGAGCCGTCGCCCGTGTCGGCGAGTTTTCCGCCCGAGCCCTTGCCCTTGTTGCCCTTACCATTCTTATCAGCGCTGCCTGCGCTGGAACCCGTGCCGCTGCCGGTGCCGCCTGCACTGTCCGAGGCCGCTACGGTAAAGTTTGCGGCTCCGTCGCTGGCGAGCATGTAGTTCTGTGCCGCGTCGCCCAAAAGGTCTTTCGCGCGCACCCAGTACGTCCCTGCGGCAAATGTTTCGCCCTCGGCCATTGCCGTGCCCGGAGCGCCGTTCGCGTCGTGCACAAACTCGAGCTGGGCCGTGCAGGCATCGGTTTCGAGCTTGCCCTCGAGTGATGCCGCAATCTTGGCGCGCACGTCTTCGCCGGCCTTAAGGCCTTCGAGTCCCTCAAAATGGGGCGTCAGCGCGCGTCGATCGATATCGATGGGCACAGAGCCCTGCAGCCCCGTAACGGTCTCGTTGCCCAGGGCGTCGACATCCACGTATTCGATGGCAAACGCGCTGCCAGAAGCGGCCACGTTGAGTACGTTGCTGCTGTCGACAAGGCGGAAATGGCCCTCGCCAACGGTCTTGCCATCTTGGAGCGAGGCATCGCTCAGCGAGTCTCCATACGTCATGTGCATGCGGTCCGGGAGGCAGCATGAAACTGTTGGCTTGTGCTTCGCGTCGTAATTGCGTTGGTAGATGCTCCGGGCCAGTGCCGAATCGACAAAGTCGGACGCGATAATGCCAACGTGCTTGAGGCAATCTGACTTTGTTTTATCGCTGCCGCTGGGATTGATGTACTGGCTCTTGTACAGATGCTCGTTGACCACTCGCGCCGCGGTAAAAGGATTGCTTCCTTGTTTGTAATTCGTGCAACTGGTGTAGTTGATAGACCAGCAGCGTTCCAGGACTTGCACCTTGGCGCCATCATTGTCCTCGACGTCCACCTTGTTGCGCGTGAGATTGGTCGTCTCTCGCAGCGCCATATCGACCCAGCTAATCTTGTCGGTTCCGGTGCATTCAAAATGGTCCTGGGCGTATACCTTGGTGCAATAGGGCTCTTTGTCGCCCGCATTGCCCGTAGTCTCAAAGCCTCGCGCGTCTTGGACGAGGCACATCGACTGCCCGGAATGCGCCTTGATTTTGTCGTCCCATTGGGTGAGATCGAGGCCCCACGTGTGGCTGCTTACGCTGTTGCCGGCGAGTACAAATCGACGCAGCAGGACGATCTTTCCGCGCACCTCGTTCAGTGTGGGGATTCGGCTCGACGTGTAGAACAGATCGGGATTATCGTGCATAACCTTGGCGAAAGCCGTCGTAACGCTTTCGTCGGTAGCCTCGTCGTTGCCTCGTGACGCAAGCATGATGAGCGCTTCTGACGGGTTTTCGTTCAAAAATGTTTTGAAGTAACCGATGACATCGGAGAGATGCATAAAGCCCCCGTCTTTTTTGAGCAGGTAGCATCTTCCATGGTCGATACCGGGGTCGCCGTTCTCGTCGTTCCTTCCGAGTCGGATATCAAAATAGCGAATGCCTTCGAGCAACTGCGTCGGGATGTAATCCTGCTGGCACTTTGCTTGTGAGGATTGGGGCTCGGTGTCGTTGTCCACGCTGCAGGTGCCCGAATCATGCGTGCCCGGGATACTCAGCTCGTCGAGGTACTTGTTGTCGTCGACGTATTTCATCCAGCATGGTCCGTCGACGTAGCTGCTATACGTGGTCCAGTCGATACTTCTAACTGTGGTATTGATCTTGCCCATGTCGTAACCGACAAGTTCTAGCTCCCACGGAATGCTCTTACTCTTATGGCAGATCTTATTGTTGTCCTGGTCTTTGCCGTCCGATTCTATTGCCAGGTACTTAATGTCTTTTTTCTCGGTTTCTTTCTCGACCGTGCGGTCTCGAATGATATAGGTTCCGTTTGATTGACGTTCGAACGCAAAAGCGCGGCTGGGCTTGTTGTCATACTCGCCGCCCCATACGTGGATGACCTTTCCATCTTTGTCCGAGTCGTCGTCGACCGACCAAATGCTGTAGCCCGTCTTTTTATGCTCTTCGAAATTGAGCAAGGTGCGGATAGCATACCAGTTTGTATCGTCATTCTTGGTCGTTACGTTCTCAAGGATGAGCTTGCTGGACGTGCCGTCGTTAAACAGGTGGCAGACGTTGCCGCGAACGTTGCCGTCTTGGTTGACGCTCGCGGTGCGAAAATAGCCCGCGGGGCGAAGGCGAATGACGAAATTGTCGAGGCTGTCCGACGGTGCGGGTGTGTTGTCTGCAAATGCCGTTCGCAGGGGAATGCCCGGCGCTGCGGTTTCAGGCAGGCTTGCAAGTGGTGACAACGCCGCAAGCCCTAGGCCCAGCGTAAACGCTCGGCGGCTGATGGCATGGTGTTCGGTCATATCTCCTCCGTTCGCAGGGTGCGGTTATGCACTTGTTTTGGTCACTATACTGCCCAGATGTTTAAAGACGCCGGTTTAAATTGCCTGCGCGGCGCTATAAATCGGCGGGCGGACGTGTTGGGGCACTTGTCTATTTGTGCTGTTATCACGTCTGGGATGGTTTTGGAGCCCGGCATCCTGCGTTCGTCGGCTACCGGCATAAGAATGGGGAGGGTCGGCTTACCGGCCCTCCCTGGGTACGAAGCGCTGGGATACCGTCGCTTGTTTGCACTGCGTCCGTGTTTCCCGTTGTGCTCGCCAGTCGCTTAGCGCTTGATCTCGATATCCTCGAGCTTGACGTCCATGGCCTCGGTCTTGGCCTTGGCGATGTCGTCGGCAAACTCCAGAGACTTCATCATGGTCTCGACGGCGTCCTTGTGCTCCTCGACATTGTCGATACGTACGTACACACTGCCGCCGTCAACGTCAGTGAAGTACTCGGTCGTCACGCCGCCCGAGTGCGTAAAGTAGGCGCTGCGCCAGGTCTTGCCGTTGTACTTAACGGGATCGCTCTCGGTCCATCCGGAGTTGGCCTTCCACTTTGCCTCGTAGTCAAACAGTTCATCGGCGTTCTTGTCAGGATCGAAGACGGGGATGAAGCGGTCGCTGGCATGCTCGCTCTCGGTGAACTTAAACTGGGCCCTGTCGGCGGTATCGCCTGCGACGTCCGTGATTTCGACGCCCTCGGGGACTTCGACCTTAAACCAAATGAAGTCGGTCCTCATATCCACGGCTGGCTTTTCCGCGCCGCCGTCACCGCCACTGCCGGTAGCGTCGCCGTTTCCGCCACAACCCACCAGGGCAACCGCGGCAAAGAGACTGATGCAGAGGGTGAGAATCGCAAAGGCCTTCTTTTTCATGGTCGTGTCCTCCTCGATCTGTAACCGCCCATGGATTACCTGCCTTTACCGTACGCGCGGACGGCTCGCTAGGGTGGGCCATGTGTCCCATTCTGAGGGCCGGATTTGCGCCGTTAAGTGGCAATATGCACGGGTCCAAAAGAGGGGAGGGCCGGTGCTGTCGGCCCTCCCCGGGTTGGGCGCCCGTTGTTTTAATGGGGCGCATGTGCGCGGGTGCGCGTAGGCGCGTGCGGGTGTCCCGTTACTTGATCTCGATGCTCGAAATCTCGACTTCGCGTGCCTCGGAAACTGCCTCTTCCATGTCATCGGGGAACTCGATGGAGTTGAGGAGTGCCTCGGCTTCTTTCTTGTGCTGGTCGAAGTTCGAGATGAGGACGTAGACGCTTCCCGGCTCAACATCGGTAAAAAGCATGGTTGAGATGCCGCTGTTGTCCTCGTATGTTCCGACGAGCCACGTCCTGCCGCTATACTCGACGGACCCGCCATCCTTCCACTGGAACGTATCCCCCTTCTTTTCCGCCTGGTCGGCGTGGGATTCCTCGGCCGTCAGCGCTTTTTTCCAAACGGGGATAAAGCGATCGGCCGAGGCGTTCTCGTCTTCGGGGAAGGTGAGCTGGACCCTGTCGGCATTCTTGCCGGCAGAGTCGCTTACGCCGACGCCCTCGGGCATCTCGACCTTAAACCAGATGTAGTCGGTCTTCTTGGCGACGGGGGCCTTTTCCTTGCTCTCGCTCTTGGGGGCGCTGCCGCCGCCCGATGCGCTCCCGCCGCAGCCCACAAGGGCGAGCGCGGCAAAGAGGGCGATGCAAAGGGAAAGGATTGATAAGGTCTTTTTCATCATGGTGGCGTCCTCCTTGTCTGCTGATGACATCACGGCGCCGCATGCTGTTGGGGTACTGATTGCGCTGGCGGCGGATGTCTCTGTGTACTGTGCGACTTATGCCTCCGTTCATCGCTTGTGGCCGTTGCGCGGCCGTTCCCCAACGGGTTCCTTACTGGCCGTTCCCCAACGGGTTCCTTACTTATAGATATGCCCCAGCTTGTGCTGCTCGGGAGTCTCGAAAGGTGGGCCATGTGTCCCATGTTTGCGTTGGCATGGCCTATCGTGTGCCATAGAAATCCGCGATGGCCAGGTGCGCTGACGCTCATGTACTTATGGGCTAGACTTAGCACCATTATGTGATTGATGCGGTCGGACGGCGGTTGCCGCCCGACCGATGTATATGACTTGAAGGTGCATGCGTATGAGCCAAGAGATGATGGACAAGACCTGCCGCGGGTTTGCCGAGGCGCTTGCCGCGCGCGAGCCGGTTCCCGGCGGTGGCAGCGCGAGCGCCTTTGTGGGCGCGCTGGGCGCCTCGCTGTGCGGAATGGTTGCCCGCTACGGTGCGACCAATCCCGCGCTTGCTGATCGTGCGGATGACCTGGCGCGCGCGTTTGCTCAGGCTGATGAGCTGTCCCAGGAGCTTGTCGAGTTGGTTGCCGAGGACGTTCGTGCCTACGGGCAGGTGTCCGCGGCGTACGGTATTTCGCGTGACGATCCGGCTCGAGCGACCGCGATTCAGGATGCGCTGCATGTGGCCGCTATGCCGCCGTATCGCATTATGGATGCCTGCGGGCGTGCGCTGGCGCTGCTCGAGGACATGGCCGACAAGGGTTCGCGTCAACTGCTGTCCGATGTGGCGTGCGGCGCCGTGTTCTGCCGCGCCGCCATGCAAGGCGCGAGCCTGACGCTCTTTGCCAACACCACATCTATGAAAGACCGGGTGCGTGCCGAGGAGCTCGAGGCGGCGTGCGATGAGATGCTGGATACGTGGCTGCCGCGCGCCGATGCGCTGGCGCGCCGCGCCGCCGATGCAGCCAGGAAGAGGGGATAGCCATGGCCGAGCTGCTTAAGGGTGCTCCCGTTGCCCGTGCTTTGACCGAGGAGCTCCTTGCTCGCTGCGTTGCTTTGCGCGAACGCGGCGTTGTGCCGACGCTGGCCATTGTTCGTGTGGGCGAGCGCGAGGACGACCTGTCCTACGAGCGCGGTGCCCTCAAGCGCTGCGAGAAGGTTGGCATTGAGGCTCGCCGCGTTTTGCTTCCTGCCGATGTTTCGCAGGATGAACTGCTGGCGGCTATTAAGGACATCAATGCCAACCCCGCTGTTCATGGCTGCCTAGTGTTTCGCCCGCTGCCCGCTGGACTTGACGAGGATGCGGTTGCCGCGGCGCTCGATCCCGCCAAGGATGTTGACTCCATGACGCCGGCCTCGCTGCTTACCACGCTTTCGGGTCGTGGCGAGGGCTTTGCTCCCTGCACGGCCGAGGCCGTGTTGGCGTTGCTGGACCATTACAGTGTTGAGCTGGATGGGGCCAAGGTTGCGGTCGTCGGTCGGTCTCTGGTGATTGGTCGTCCCGTTGCCGCCATGCTTACGGCTCGCAATGCCACGGTGACGATGTGCCATACGCATACACGCGATCTTGCTGCCGAGTGCCGTTCTGCCGATATCGTTGTTGCGGCCGTTGGACGCGCGAGCACGATTGGCGCGGATGCCGTTCGCGAGGGCCAGACGATCATTGATGTTGGCATTAACTGGGACGAGGCCGCTGGCAAGCTGGTCGGGGACATCGATTTTGATGCTGCGGAGCCGTTCGTTAACGCCATCACGCCCGTGCCGGGCGGCGTGGGGGCTGTGACCACCGCGATTCTCGCCAAACACGTGATTGAGGCGGCGGAGCGCGCATCGAAATAGGCGTTTTGGGCTGTTTGAGGGGGTTAGCTATATACCACGTGGTCAAACAATGCCAAATATGAGTACTGTTGCCAAGATAGTCACATATGTCTTACGTCATTTTGGCTTCCTAACGGTATCCATTATCGTTAGGAAGCCTATTTTATTGAACTTATGAGGAATAACGTTGTCTTGCTTTTGGGCAAATGGGGATTTTCGGCACTCGTTACAGGGAAATTTGCTGCCACTAAATTGGTGACAGTACTCATATTTGGCATTTTTTGACCACGGGGGCTGCCGAGGCCGTGGTTTCGCCCTTTTTGCGTCGAAGCGATACACTGTTGCCGTTTGATTTCTTCGCTCAAGGAGGATGCGCATGCCGTGCACAACGATTTTGGTTGGTAAGAACGCGAGCTACGACGGGTCGACGCTTGTCGCGCGTAACGAGGACTCGTCCAACGGGGTGTTTGAGCCCAAGCGCATGCGCGTAGTGCATCCCGACGAGCAGCCGCGCGTCTACACGAGCGTCCTGAGTCACCTGACCGTTGAACTGCCCGATAACCCCATGCGCTACACGAGCGTCCCCGATGTTGTTCCGGGCCACGGCATCTGGGCCGAGGCCGGTTTCAACGAGCTCAATGTGGGCATGTCCGCAACCGAGACGCTCACCACCAACGAGCGCGTCCGCGGTGCCGACCCGCTTGTGGACTACGTGCCTGCCAAGGGCAACGAGGGTGAGGACGGCTATGTGCCGGCGCAGCCTGGTGGCCTGGGCGAGGAGGATATGGTGACCCTGGTCCTGCCGTATGCCAAGTCCGCCCGCGACGGCGTGCGTATCCTGGGCGACCTGCTCGAGCGCTACGGCACCTACGAGAACAACGGCATCGCCTTTAGCGACGTGGACGAGATCTGGTGGCTCGAGACCATCGGCGGCCACCACTGGATCGCCAAGCGCGTGCCCGACGACGCCTATGTAACCATGCCCAACCAGCTGGGCATCGACAGTTTTGACCTGGATGACGCCGAGGGCGCCCAGGCCGACCACATGTGTTCCGCCGACCTGCGCTCCTGGATGGCCGAGTGGCATCTGGACCTGACGCTGGGCGTCGAGGGCTACGGCTCGGCTGCGGTCTTTAACCCGCGCGAGGCCTTTGGCTCGCACAGCGACAGCGACCACGTCTACAACACGCCGCGCGCCTGGTACATGCAGCGCTGCCTCAACCCCAGCGATGTGTGGGACGGCCCCGACGCCGACTACACGCCCGAGAGCGACGATATCCCCTGGAGCCGCGTGCCCGAGCGTAAGGTGACCATCGAGGACATCAAGTACGTGCTTTCGAGCCACTACCAGGGCACGGAGTACGACTGTTACGGCAGCAAGGGCACGCCCGCTACGCGCGGCGCTTATCGTCCCATCGGCATCAACCGCAACAGCCAGCTTGCCGTGTTGCAGCTGCGCCCCTATGCGCAGCCGGCCTACCGCGCCGTGCAGTGGATGGCGTTTGGCTCCAACTCGTTTAACGCGCTTGTGCCGCTGTACGCCAATGTCGAGACCATGCCCGAGTACTATGCCGACACGCAGGCTCGCGTAACGTCCGAAAACTTCTACTGGGCCAACCGCCTGATCGGCGCCCTGGCTGACGTCCGTTTCCATGAGTGCGGCCGCGCGGTCGAGGATTATCAGGAGAAGGTCGGTGGCATGGGCCACAAGCAGATCCATGACGTCGACGCTGCCGTAGCCGCTCTGCCCGAGGCCGAGGCGCCTGCCGAGCTTGCAGGCGCCAACGAGGCCTTTGCCGAGCGTGTTCGCGTGGAGACCGATGCCCTGCTGGGCAAGGTGCTCTACACCACGAGCTGCGCCATGAAGAACTCTTTCGCGATGAACGACAATGTGAGGTAGGGATTTCCCGTCGATCGAATAGCGCTAAAACGCTTTGTCGCTTTCACTCAATCTTGGGTACAAGAACGCCAATGCAGTTGTTTGTGATTGGAGACAACCATGGTTATGAAACTCGATCAGCTTGTTAATGGCGCCATTAACGTGGGCTTTGGCGCTGCCGCCGTTGCTGTCGAAGGCGGCAAGAAGGTCCTCGACGACCTTAACACTAAAGGCGAGCAGGTCCGCAAGGACACCGCCACCCCCGATATCGCCCGCAGTGTGTCCGACATGTTCGAGCAGGCCGGCGGCACCATCTCCGACCTGACCGAGCGTCTGGGCATGCAGGGCGAGACCGCGGCCCAGCGCGTGCTTGACGAGCTCATTCTGGCTCGCGTCCGCGTCATGACCGCCCCCGAGCGCACGGCCTTCCTGGCCCATGTGCGCGACATCGTCGATTCGGTCGAGGACAATGTGACCTCGGTGCCCGTCGAGTCCGTTGAGCCCGACGATGCGAAGGATACCGAAGAGGCCGAGTAGCAGCGCAGATGGCAGATTCCACCACCGATTACAACAATCTAGATCCCTTGGGTGACGAGGCGGCGGTTGTCGATGAGGTCGACGCCGTCGTCTCGGGCGCTCGCAAGAAGCCGCGCGCTGTCGATATGGTGCCCGAGGAGCCCGACGCGATGGCGCCGGACGAGGAATACCAGCTCACGCCGGCGGGTCGTCGCGAACGCATCGGGCAGATTGTTCGCCTGGTCAAAAAGTACCGCGTGTGGGATAACCTCACGCCGGTTCGTTTGCGCCGCCTGCTCGAGGAACTCGGCCCCATGTTCGTCAAGATGGGACAGATTCTGGCCAACCGGTCCGAGATTCTGCCGCAACGCTTTTGCGACGAGCTGCGTCGTCTGCGCTCCGACGTGGAGCCGGTGCCGTACGAGGTAGTGCTTCGCTGTCTGGAGGAAGAATACGGCTTGCGCCTGGGGGAGATGTTCGATGCGATCGACCCCAATCCGCTTGGTAGCGCATCGCTCGCGCAGGTGCACCGCGCTCGTCTGGTGACGGGCGAGGACGTGGCCGTCAAGGTGCAGCGCCCCGGTGCGCAGCAGGTTATGGCGCAGGACATCGATATCATCCGCTCGGTGGTGCGTATCGTTTCCAAGTTCGTCAACACCGATCAATTCGTTGACCTGCACGGCGTGGTCGAGGAGCTGTGGACCTCGTTTCGCGAGGAGACCAACTTTTTGGCCGAGGCCAAAAACCTCAATGACTTTTACGAGTTCCATAAGAGCGTTCATGGCGTGACGTGCCCTAAATCCTATCTGGACCTGTGCACCGAACACGTGGTGGTCATGGACTACGTCGACGGCATTTCGATCGCCGATCCTGAACGCTTGGTGGCCGAGGGCTATGACTTGGAAAAGATCGGTGCCGCAATTGTCGAGGACTACTCTACGCAGGTGCTCGATGACGGTTTTTTCCATGCCGACCCGCATGCGGGAAACATCATTCTCAAGGACGGCATCGTCTACTTTATCGACTTGGGCATGGTCGGACGCATGTCGAGTCACGATCGCGGTATCGTCAAGGACATGATTTTCGCCGTGGCCGAGGGTGACGTGCCCAAGCTCAAGGATTCGCTCATGCGCTTCGCCGTGACGCGTGGCGATTCGGCCGAGCTCGATCATTCAGCGTTTTTGTCCGACCTTGACTTTATCGTGGCTGACTTTGCGGGCCTTGACCTGAAGGATCTGGATATCGGCGAGTTTTTGACCTCGCTGTTAAACCTCGCGCGTAAGAATGACGTTGAGCTGCCGAGCGTGGTGACAATGTTCGCGCGCGGCATGGTGACGCTCGAGGGTCTGCTGACCGAGTACATGCCCAACGTCAACATGATCCAGATCATTCAGGCTCATATCAAAAACGAGAAGAGCATCTATGCCCGCATGCGCGAGATGAGCCGCGACTTTGCCGCGAGCAGCTATCGCGCGGCAAAAGGCTCGCTCGAGGCGGCCGAGTATCTGGGCTTGGCTTCGCGTATGCTCACGCGCGGCCAGCTTAAGGTGAACACGCAGATCATGAGCAGCGATAAGGCGCTGCGACAGCTGGGCGGAATCATCGACCGCATGTCGATGGCGATTGTGATCGCCGGTCTGTTTATCGGTTCGTCGGTGGTGTACTATGCACGCATCGAGCCGGTTGTGTTTGGTATCCCAGTCATTGGCTTTATGGGCTACGTGAGCGCGCTGGTGCTGGCGCTTATGCTGGGTCGCAATATCTGGCTCAACAGCCACGGCGGCAAGCACTAGAGGCTGTGACCGTCACCGCATTCTCCTATCGCAAACAATAGCTTTTACCTTGGGCTTCGCCTGCGTGCGAGGCCCTTTTGCGTGATAGCATATTGACGGTTTTAATCGATGGCCTAGATGGTGGTGCGGAGACGCACGAATGCGCGGTTTTCCTGCGCGTTTGGGGGAATCGGGGTGCAAGTCCCCGGCTGTACCAGTAACCGTAATTCCTCTTGGCTCGGGATGTTCGCGTCGCAGATCGGACGGCGCGCCCGAGTCGTTAAGGTTAAGTCGGATCGCCTCCCATCTTGCATGCGGCTGCGGCGTATGCCGCCGGTGTGCATAGGGCTCTGGAGGGAAGGGGGACCCCGATGGGGGAACTCGAGCGCAACATGCGCGATGACGTGGGGCAGCTTCAAGGCAACGCTCCAAGTACAGACAGTAGGAGACAAATGGATATGTTTGAGGACGAGTGCCAGCGTGCCTCGCTTCGTCGCCGTGGCGTAATCGCGCGCGGCGTGGCAAAGCGCTGCCTGGTGGCATTCCTGGCCTTCGCGATGGCCTTTGGCACCACGCCGGCTCAGCTGTGGGCCGAGGGTGCCGAGGGCATTACCGACGCTGTGGCTCAGGCTACGACGCCAGGCGAGGACGCAGCGCTTGCGGGCGGTACCGCTGAGCAGAGCGGCGCCGAGGTTTCGGATTTCGGGAGCGCGCCTGCAGCTAGTGCCGCCACTACAGAGGCAGCAACTGGCGACGAAGGCTCGGCGACGGGGGAGAGCCTTGCCACGAGCGAGCAGTCTTCGACGGCATCCGCTGGCCAAGCAGGATCTGCCGCCGCGGCTGCCGTCCAGACAGAGAACCCGACAGAAACTGGCGATGTCGTCAAGAAGCAAATCGAGGTCTCGTTCTCCATTATCGGCACCGATGCCGACGGCAAGGCTCAGACCTGGGTGGCGCCTACGCAGCTCAAGCTCGACGAGGGCGCGACGGCTGCGGATGCCTTCATTAAGCTGCAGGAGAAGACGGGCTTCAAGGCGAAGTACGATCCGAACACGGCATACGGTTTCTACCTCGAAAGCATCACCTCCCCGAGCGATGGCCGCACGCTTGCCTACGATCCGACGACTCATGCCTACTGGCAGCTGTTCGTCGACGGCGCGTCTTCCTCGGTTGGCGCGAGCAGCGTCAAACTCACCCAGGGGCAGAAGATTGAGTTTGCCTATACGGCTGGTAGCGCGTCCCCTGTCGTTAAGGACCAGCTTGCTGCGAATGTGACCGTCATTGGTCGCGATGCCCAGGGCAAGACTCAGACCTGGGTCGACAACGCGCAGTATGTGGTGACGTCCGGTTCGAGCGCGCTTGATCTTACGAAGGTCGCGCTTGAGGCGAATGATATTGACGCCGTTGCTGCGGGCTCCTTCATTCTGAGCCTTAAGTACAGCGGTGTTGAGCTGGGTACGCCCCAAGATTATTCGACCTATTGGCAGCTGTTTATCAACGGCAAGTCGAGTGACTATACGGCGGACAATGTCACCATCCATGCTGGCGATACCGTCACGTGGTTCTACGGTGGCTGGGGAGACCAGTTGCCGTCCGATTCTGTCCATGCTTCCGTTCAGGTGCTTGGCAAGGACAAGGACGGCAAGCAGCAGGTTTGGGCTTCGACGGGCCAGACGAGTCTCAAGGCGGGCTCTACTGCTAAGGACCTGTTGGAGCAGACTGGTCTTAAACTCAAAGCTACAGAAGAGTCTTGGGGTTGGTACCTTAGGGGCATTACCTCGCCGCTTGACGGTAAGACCTATTGTGGCTCTGATGCTGCGACCAATAGCTATTGGCGCTTCTACGTAAAGGGCAAGTCCGACGCAAAGTACAAGTTCGCCGACGTTGGCGCTGGTGCCTACGAGCTCCATGAGGGTGACGCCGTCACCTTTATGTATGCTGGCGACAGCGATGCCCTCCCTGGTCAGGTGCTTGGATCCGCCGATATCATCGGCCCCGATGTCAACGGCAACAATACTCGCTGGGGCTCGGCAAGCAATGTTTCCCTGCCCGAAGGCTCTACGGCTCAGGACCTTATTGAGACGGTTCTGAAGGCGAAGGGCATTGATTACAAGGCCTCCCAGAGTGGTGCATACTGGTCCATTACTTCGCCGTTCGAAGACAAGTCTTACGGCTATGATGGTGCGACCGGTAAATACTGGCATCTGTATATCAACGGAGAGTCCTCATCTCTCTGTGCCAACCAGGTCACGCTCAAGAGCGGCGACAAGGTTACATTTGCCTACACCACCGAAAAATCGCCCATGCCCGATCCCGACAAGATTGTCGTGGACCCGAGTGCGACGACTCCTAATTGGGATGCCGAGTGGGCCGGCTACGGCAACAGTGGCAACGGTTCGACCGTAACGGATGCCAAGACGCCTGCGCAGGCCGCCGGTCTTAAGTGGGCCTTCGATTGGAAGGCCGAGTCTGGCCAGCAGTATGCCAACTGCAGCGAGCCTGTCATCGCTAACGGCTTTGTGTACATCGCGACCGAGAACGAGCTCATTAAGATCGATTCGTCCACGGGCAAAAAGGTTGCCTCTGCGCCGCTTGCCTCTAAGGTGAGCTATACCTCTCGCCCGATCTATACCAATGGCCTTATCATCGTTCCGCTCAACGGCGGTGCGGTCCAGGCGATTACTGCAGACAAGCTGATCTGCAAGTGGCTGTCGCCTGGTTTGACGGACTTGACGCAGAGCTCCTGCACCGTCGTTTCGGACGGCGAGTACGTCTATGTAGGCTCGGTCGATATTTCGTATGACGAGAATTACAACGCGACCTACGGCAACGGCTCCTTTATGCGCATTAAGATTGCCACGGGCGAAGTTTCTTGGCAGAACATTGACGCTTCCGAGGGCTATTACTGGACTGGTGCGGCTTTGACGGATAAGTATGCCATCGTTCCTACGAGCGCGGGCACGCTTAAGTGCATTGATAAGACGACGGGCGATGTCGTTTCGACCATGGAGCTCGGCGCTGTCGCAAATGCCGATTGCATTGCCGATCCGTCCAATGGTTCGACCTTCTATCAGATGACGCACGACGGAAAGCTCCATGTGATTTCGCTTTCGGCGAAGGGTGTGCTGAGTGCACAGAAGACGGTTGATCTGGGCCTTACGAATAATCTGAACGCCCCTGCGGTGTTTGGTGACAATCTGATTGTCGGCGGACAGACGGCTACGGGCTCTGCTCTGGTTCTCTATAACCTGAAGACGGGTAAGACCACGATGGTCGCTGCTGCCGACGGCAAGGCGCTGCCGGCTGGCCTCAACGGTATTGCTGCTACTCCGCTGGTGAGTGTTCAGGGCGGCAAGACCTATGTGTACTTCACCGTTAACAGCGCGGATAGCAAGGATTACGTCAACTACTCTGCAGGTGGTGGCGTGTATCGCTATACGCTCGGTGATGCAGAGGCGACGCAGATTTATGATGCGGCTGGCCATTACCAGTACTGTGACTCTCCGGTCATTGCCGATGCATCTGGCAGCCTGTACTACATCAATGATTCGGGCACGCTGTTCAAGCTCGGGGCCGTTGAGTCTTGGACGGTTGCCTTTAATTCCAACGGCGGGTCTGCTTGCGACACTAAGTTTGTTGCTACGGCCGACGGCAAGCTGGTCAAGCCGGCCGATCCGACGCGCGATGGCTACACTTTCGGCGGTTGGTTCACCGATGAGGCTTGCACGCGGGCGTATGACTTCAGTACGCCGGTGACGGCCGATCTGACGCTGTATGCCAAGTGGACCA
>CABSNL010000019.1 GCA_902479095.1 uncultured Collinsella sp.
GACGTTGGGGCCGATGATCACCTGAAGCTGGCCACCGCTGACTACCGCCCCGAGCGCCTGGTCGGCCGATTTGGCGAGCTGGAGATCGATGATCGAGGTGTCTCGTGCGTCGATGCGAAGGCGCGTCGCACAATGAGTTACCGATGTAATGTTCTCTTTGCCGCCAACAGCCTTTAGGACTGTTTCGGACATTGCCTGATATTTCATCTCTTTCTCCTAACCTTCCTGCTCCTGATACTTCGAGATAAGGTCTCGGTACCAATACCAGCTCTTTTTGGGGGTGCGCTCCAGATTGTTCTCGAAGTCGATATGGACAAGTCCGTATCGTTTTTCGTAGCCGTTGATCCAGCTATACAGATCCATCGTCGACCAGAGGTAGTAGCCCTCAACGCGCGCGCCGTCGCGCTTAGCCCTCATCATGTGCTCGATGAACTGGCCCAGAAGCTCGATGCGGTCATCATCGTGGATCATTCCGTCTGCGTCTGGTTGCTCATAGGCGCCATGTCCGTTTTCCGTAATAAAGATGCGGGGCGCGTCATAGCGCTCGTGGACATCCATGATGGTTGAATACATGCAACTTGGGAGTATTTCGCGGCCCCATTTATTGCGGGGAACATTGCTGTCGCGGGCGCTTTCAAACAAGGGCGCAATGCATTTTCCTTCGACCTTTTTGCTCGAACCGCCCTTATTGTTCGCCGAAACGGCAAGCTCTCCACCGTGCCAGTCGGTTACATACTCTCGGCAATACACGTTGAGTCCAATAAAATCGACTTTACCGTCTCTGAATTCTTCTACGTCATTTGGGGATCGATAGAGCGAGACGCCAAGTTTTTCAAGGATTTCGTCCATTTCTGGCGGCAGTTGACCCTGAAGTGCTGGTGCCAGAATCATGCGATTGGCGAAAAAGTCTGCGTATCGAAATACGTCATCGGGGTGCTCGGTTGCCGGGTCGAGTTCGACAACGCCGCCATCGTGGACGGCGCCGATGATGCCGTCGTAGCCCATTTGACGATATGCTCGGACTGCGAGTGCGCTTGCGCGCATCAGGTTGTACTGAAACTGCATGTACGACTGAACGTCGAGCGATCGATTGGGGGGATAGTTGCCCAACATGTTTACGCAGTAGCTGTAGAAATGCGGCTCGTTAACGGTAGCCCAGATTTTGACGCGGTCTCCAAAGCGCTCAAAGCAAATCTTGGCGTATTTGCAGAACCACTCTGCCATATCGTTGTTCAGCCATCCGCCTTTGCAAGCAAGCGTGAATGGCAGATCGTAATGGAACAGCGTAACGTTGGGCTCTATGCCATTTTCGAGGCAGCAATCAATGACCCGATTATAAAAATCGATACCCTTTTCATTCACTTCGCCGATACCCGTGGGGATGATTCGACTCCATGAAAGAGAGAAGCGATAGGTGTTTTGTCCGCCTTCTTTCATCATGCGGATATCTTCTTCATAGCGATGGTAGAAGTCGCAAGATACATCACCGTCAACATGGTTGATGTTCTTATTGCTTGTGTGGTTAAAGAAATCCCACTCGCCAAGGCCTTTGCCGTCTTCGTTCCAGGCACCCTCGCACTGATAAGACGCCGTGGCGGAACCCCAGAGAAACGGGATGTTGTTCACGTTGCCCATGAATCCCCTTTCCATCATTCAACACGGTGGATACGTGTGGCGGAATTACGATTAAGATGACGTCAGCTGATTTGAATCATAGGAGAACGACCAAAGCTGTTTGATTCAATAAATGAACTATGATTTCGAGGAGAGCGGAAAGAGGGATCACGTGAATATCAATGACTTCGATGTGCTCAATCGCATTAGCTTCATCATCAACAGCGAGTTTGGGTCAAACGATGCCGCCATCGCTCGATATCTCATCGCTCACATTAGGCGTTCGAGCGAAATCAATGTTGCCGCAATAACCCGCGATGCATTCGTGACCCGTTCCGCTGTTCGTCGTTTCTGCAATCGATTGGGCTACCAGTCTCTTAGCGATTTGAAAGAATCATTTACTCAGTCAGTCTTTCCAAGCGACTTAAGCCATCGAGAGGAGGAATTTGGCTACGAGGAATACAGGGCAGAGCTCGACGTTCGCATGATCGAGATGTTCGCTGAGGTTGAAAGCGGCGTGTCCGATATCGCTATTAAGCATCTTGTCGACGAAATTGATGGCCATAAAAACGTTGAAATCTGGTGCACCAATAATGTGAGCGCCAATCTCGTACGATTTCAGCAGGAAATGTTTTATGCGGGCAAGATAGTTCGCATAGTTGCTGGGGCTAACGTCGCGGAATTGAAAAACATGGGAGACGCTTCGCAGTCATTGATAATTCTCGTATCGGTCTCCGGGCTATTTGCGTCACAGGCGCGTGAGTATCTTGATTGCCGTTCGGGCAGGAAGATTCTAATTACTGCGTTTAGCAACGATGACAAATCGAGGTCTTTTGACCGTGTATATCGTCTTGGTAATGCGGGAAACGGAATTGACCGACTCGGCGTTTATTCGAAATACGCCATGACTTATTTTTTCGACTTGCTATCGTCGTGTTACTTGAGTCGCTACCCCTGCACCAAGGGGGAGCCGCTCTATGGGTCTACTTTGGCCTGGCCCGAGTAGTTGCGGCTTTACAGTTCTCTCGCCTGGAGAATGAACGTGGATAATCTGCCACTTTGGCCTTAGAGCCGCGCTAAAAGTGGGAGATAATCCACGCTCGATCGTGGCGTGGAAGCCCGATCTCGACCTATATATAGGTGCAAATAAGCCGGTATCGAAGTTCGATACTGAAGGTGTACTCCACTACACCAAAGTGTTACCTCGGGAAACGTCACCTCAGTATCCAAAACCACCGTCCTTCATATCCAAACTCAACAAAACCGCAGGTCACAGCTATATAGATACGCCCGGCACCGTGTATCTAGAGGTTTTCGTTGACAGCCCCCAAGGTTGCATCGTATTATCTTTTTCGTTCGCGGGGGCGGCGGTCCAAAAGACCAAAGGACCTGCGGATACTTGAACGATTGGGAGTTTGCCCGAGTGGTTAATGGGGACGGGCTGTAAACCCGTTGGCTCTGCCTACATAGGTTCGAATCCTATAGCTCCCACCCGTCAAGTGCCTGTATAGCTCAGTCGGTAGAGCACTTCGTTGGTAACGAAGAGGTCACCAGTTCAAGTCTGGTTGCAGGCTCCATCCGGCGGTGTAGCTCAGTTGGTTAGAGCACACGGTTCATACCCGTGGCGTCACTGGTTCGAATCCAGTCACCGCTACCATAGGTAACACGGTGGCTTCTCAATAGTATGTTGAGAGGCCACTATGGTATAAAGGCAAAGTCCCGTCCGGGGACGACCTGTTTAGAGGAGGGCTTTATGGCCAAAGAGAAGTTTGAGCGCACTAAGCCGCATGTTAACATCGGCACCATTGGTCACGTCGACCACGGCAAGACCACGCTGACCGCTGCCATCACCAAGGTTCTCTCCGAGACCGAGGGCTGCAAGGCTGACTTCACTGCGTTCGAGAACATCGACAAGGCTCCGGAGGAGCGCGAGCGCGGCATCACGATCTCCGTCTCCCACGTTGAGTACGAGACTGCTGCCCGTCACTACGCTCACGTTGACTGCCCGGGCCACGCTGACTACGTCAAGAACATGATCTCCGGTGCTGCTCAGATGGACGGCGCTATCCTGGTCATCGCCGCTACCGACGGCCCCATGGCTCAGACCCGCGAGCACATCCTGCTCGCCCGTCAGGTCGGCGTTCCCTACATCGTCGTCTTCCTGAACAAGTGCGACATGGTCGACGATGACGAGCTCATCGACCTCGTCGAGATGGAGACCCGTGAGCTCCTCTCCGAGTACGATTTCCCCGGCGACGACATCCCCGTCATCCGTGGCTCCGCTCTGGGCGCTCTCGAGGGCGATGCCAAGTGGATGGACGCCATTCGCGATCTCATGAAGGCCGTCGACGAGTACATCCCGACGCCTGCTCGTAACAACGACCTCCCGTTCCTGATGGCCGTTGAGGACGTTATGACCATCTCCGGCCGTGGTACCGTTGCTACTGGCCGTGTCGAGCGCGGTGAGCTCAAGCTCAACGAGCCCGTCGAGATCGTCGGCATCAAGGATACCCAGAACACCGTCGTTACCGGTATCGAGATGTTCCGTAAGTCCATGGACTTCTGCGAGGCTGGCGACAACGTCGGTCTGCTGCTCCGCGGCATCAAGCGTGAGGACATCGAGCGCGGCCAGGTTCTCTGCAAGCCCGGTTCGGTTACCCCGCACACCAAGTTCACCGGCGAGATCTACGTTCTGACCAAGGAGGAGGGCGGCCGTCACACCCCGTTCTTCGATGGTTATCGTCCTCAGTTCTACTTCCGTACCACCGACGTTACCGGTACGGTCAAGCTCCCCGAGGGCACCGAGATGGCTATGCCTGGTGACCACATCACCATCGAGGGCGACCTCATCCACCCGATCGCCATGGAGGAGGGCCTGCGCTTCGCTATCCGCGAGGGTGGCCACACCGTCGGTTCGGGCATCGTCTCCACGATCATTGAGTAAATTAGCTCTTTGATATAGCTGACTTAGAGAACCCGGCACTTATATGGGTGCCGGGTTCTTTTCTGCAATGGATATTGAGCCGTTGCTGGTGTCGAGAGGATCGATAATGGTCCTGGATGCACCGTCGATTAGATCTCGATGGCTTCATTGATGTGTTCCAAATATGAATGGATCCACCGAGAACCAATTGACTCGAGGTTTTCATTGACAGCACTTACGTGGAGCTGATAAAGTAACAACTCGTGCCCGTACGGGGCGGAAATGAAAGGTTCAGGATACATGCGTACTCTAGTTACTCTTGCGTGCACTGAGTGCAAGCGCCGCAACTATACGACCACCAAGAACAAGTCGACCATGCCTGATCGTATGGAGATCAAGAAGTATTGCCCCTGGTGCCGTCACCACACGCTGCACAAAGAGACTCGCTAGTCTCTAGTCACATACGCCAGTAGTTCAATTGGTAGAGCATCGGTCTCCAAAACCGAGTGTTGAGGGTTCGAGTCCTTCCTGGCGTGCCAGTCATTATTCCGTAAGCTCCTACTTGGGGGCTTACGGTTTACTCATGTATAAGCGCATTGCGCGGAGGTAACCCAAATGGCCAACAAGAAGAACAAGAAGAAGGCTCAGCAGCCGGCACCTGCCAACAAAGCTGCCGCCAACTCCAAGGTTGAGGCCAAGAAGGCCGTTGCCAAGAAGAACGAGAAGGCTGCGAAGTCCAAGAAGAACGAGAAGCCTGGTTTCTTCGCCCGCACCAAGAAGTATTTCGCTTCGGTCAAGTCCGAGATGAAGCGTGTCACGTGGCCCGATAAGAAGGAGCTCGTGAACTACTCGGTTGTTGTTTGCGCTTCTCTGATCGTCGTCGGCGTCGTCATCGCTCTGCTCGATGCTGGCTTTGGCGAGGCTCTTGCTCTGTTCTCTGGATTGAGGGGCTAAACCATGTCTAAGCGTTGGTACGTCGTTCACACTTACTCTGGATACGAGAACCGCGTTAAGTCCGATCTCGAGCATCGCATCGAGACTATGGGCATGCAGGACCGTATCTTTGATATCGAGATTCCTATGGAGCGCGTCACCGAGATTAAAGAGGGTGGCAAGCGTGAGACCAAGGATTCCAAGATCTTCCCGGGTTATGTCCTGGTCCGCATGGAGATGGATGACGATGCTTGGACGTGTGTTCGTAACACGCCTGGCGTCACCGGTTTCCTAGGCGGCAACGGCAAGCCCGCTCCGCTTTCCCGCGACGAGTACAACAAGATGACTCGTCGTCCCGGTAAGGGCGATTCGCCCAAGCGCACCTCGGTTGATATTGAGGTCGGTACGTCCGTCCGCGTCACCGATGGCCCGCTTACCGACTTTGATGGCAAGGTCTCCGAGGTTAACACCGAGGCTGGCAAGCTCAAGGTCACGCTGATGATCTTTGGCCGCGAGACGCCGGTCGAGCTCGACTTTAACCAGGTTGCTGTCATCGCTTAAGTTTTCGTCCGTTCGCGCGAGCGTGCTTCTTCTGTGACTGCTCATCTCAGGAGTGCTTCTAACACGTGCGTGCTTACGATATAGCAAGTACTTCACACTCGTGATTCGAAAGGAATGACCATGGCTGAGAAGAAGGTTGCCAACGTCATTAAGCTCCAGATTCCTGCTGGTGCAGCAAACCCCGCTCCTCCCGTCGGCCCCGCCCTGGGCGCTGCTGGCGTGAACATCATGCAGTTCTGCCAGGCTTTTAACGCCGAGACGCAGGACAAGAAGGGTGACATCATCCCCGTTGAGATCTCTGTCTACGAGGACAAGTCCTTCTCCTTCATCACCAAGACCCCGCCGGCGGCTCACCTTATCAAGAAGGAGCTGAACCTCAAGTCTGGTTCCGCTAAGCCCCAGGCTGACAAGGTTGGTCAGCTCTCCCAGGAGCAGCTCACCAAGATCGCCGAGATCAAGATGCCGGACCTCAATGCCAACGACATTGACGCCGCCAAGAAGATCATCGCCGGTACCGCCCGTTCCATGGGCGTCACCATCGCTGAGTAGCGATTTCTTATGGTAACGGCGGGTGCTCCGACCGGGGCGCCCGTTAAATGTGTGCAATAGGGCACACGATACGATGTGGGAGGGCTCACGCCCGTTTAACCACAGGAGGTAATGCACATGGCTAAGCATGGTAAGAGCTATAACGCCGCTGCCGAGAAGATCGACCGCGCCACGCTCTACACCCCCCTTCAGGCTGCCAAGCTCATCAAGGAGCTCGACACCGCCAAGTTCGACGAGACCGTCGAGGCTCACTTCCGTCTGGGCATCGATACTCGTAAGGCTGACCAGAACATCCGTGGTTCCATCTCCCTGCCCCACGGCACCGGCAAGACCGTTCGTGTTGCCGTCTTCGCCGAGGGCGAGAAGGCCCGTGAGGCTGAGGCTGCCGGCGCCGACATCATCGGTTCCGACGAGCTCGTCGCCCAGATTCAGAAGGGCGAGATCAACTTCGACGCCGCTATCGCTACGCCGAACATGATGGCCAAGGTTGGCCGCATCGGTAAGATCCTTGGTCCCCGTGGCCTCATGCCGAACCCCAAGCTCGGCACCGTGACCATGGACGTCGCCAAGATGGTCTCCGAGCTCAAGGCTGGCCGCGTTGAGTATCGTGCCGACCGCTACGGCATCTGCCACGTGCCCCTGGGCAAGAAGTCCTTCTCTGAGCAGCAGCTCGTCGAGAACTACGCTGCCCTGTACACCGAGATTCTGCGCGTCAAGCCCTCTTCTGCTAAGGGCAAGTACGTCAAGTCCATCTCCGTGTCTTCCACCATGGGTCCTGGCGTCAAGGTCGATCCCGCTGTCCAGCGTGACTTCCTGGCTGAGTAACTGCTAGTTACTGCCTGAGCAAAGCAAGCATTGCTAAAGAAACCCGGTTCTGCCTTTTGCAGGACCGGGTTTCTTGCTATCGCGTCAAAAGCACCACAAAGGGGACAGTGTCCTCTTTGTGATGGTTACCAGGGTGTTCTGGCTGTTGAGGACTCGATGGCTTCGTGGCGTTTGAGCTCGCGGCGCATGGTTTGTGAGTTGAGCCAGGCTGCTTGCCAGCCGCGGATGGGGTAGTGCGTCTGGTCGAGCTCAAACTGCGTATAGCCGCAGGCGTTGATGATCGTCGTTCCACACACATGCTGCCGCTCGCGCTGAAAATCGTAACCGTAGGTTTGGTGTACATGCCCATGCACCATGTAGTCGACCCCCCAGGACTCAAGCGCCGTGTTAAAGCACTTAAACCCTCGATGCGGCAGATCGTCCAGATCACCCATACCGGCGGCGGGTGCATGGGTAAGCAGAATGTCGCACCCGCCGACCATCCTAACCTTACGCGACAGCTTACGCATGCGCTTGGACATCTCGCGTTCGGTGTACATGTTGGCGCCGTCGCGATAACGCATGGACCCGCCAAGGCCCGCAATGCGAATCCCTCGGTACGTGTACACGCTGTCCTCTACGCAGATACATCCACCCGGTGCATGACGTGCGTAGCGGTCATCGTGATTGCCGCGCACGTAGATGAGCGGTTTGTTGATGACCGTAACCAAAAACTCAAGATAGTCCGGGTCCAGATCGCCGGCGGACAAAATCAGGTCGACTCCCTCAAAGCGTTCCTTGCGAAAGCACTCCCAAAGGCATCGTTCTTCGGTATCGGCTATGGCAAGGATTTTCATAGGGCAGGGACTTTCGGCTCATCGTCGAGCTGCGGAATGGTGCCTACCACGTTGTCCGCCAGCCAATTCATCTCGACAATCTGCGTGCTCGGCAGCGGAGGGAAGCCTTCGATCTGTACCACGCCGTTCTGGCTGTGGAGCTCGCCGCCAAAGGGGTTGATGGATCCCACAACAATGCCGTTGCGGAGCAACTGCACGAGTTTGCGCGTTTGGTAGGGTAGGCCCGGAGCGTAACGGATGTCGATAACGCCGGAGCTCATGCCATACCAGTAGTTGACAGCGCGCACTTGGTTGTCGTCGCTGGTCTCGTCCCACGTGCCGTGAAGAAGGCTGCGAACGATGAGCTCGTAGTAACGGCCCCAGTTCCATACGGGCATGGCGATGCCGGTGACTTTGCCGTCGACCAAGCGGTGAAGCCCGTAGGCCGTTGGGTCTTCGAGCGACTTTGACATGTCAGCGCCGGTCATGACGCTTACGCCTTCGCGGCACATGGCTTCGGCAAGACCACCGGCGGGAACATCGCCCCAGGTGAGGATGACCTGCGCGCGCGGGTCGAGCAGCGAGGCGCCAATCGCAAAGGCGTTGATCTCGCTGAGTGCGCCCGAGGCGAAGACCGACGCGTGGTAACCGATGCGGTGGTTGTCCGCCATGCTGGCCGCAAGGGCGCCCAGCAGAAACTTGGCCTCGTACATCTTGCCAAAGTACGAACGGACGCTTTGATGGGGAAGGCCGATAGAGCAGTTGAGGAACCGAACCCGGGGATACTCAACGGCAGCCCTGAGCGTGTATTCCATCAGGCGGTGCGAGGTCGAGAAGATGACGTTTGCTCCATGTTTGACAGCCGTTTCCACGGCGGCGTAGAACACATCCGGATCGTGACAGTCCTCGAACGCCTCGGTGCGCACGATACCGCCAAAGTGCTCATCGAGATACTGACGCCCTTGGTCGTGCAGGCTGTCCCAGCTCGACGTCGCACAGGGGAACTCATGGATAAAGGCGATGCGCAGGGGGTTGGCCGTCGAGTAGACGGTCTTGCCCATAAAGAAGTTGAGCACGCCAGAGGTGGACTTGGCGGGCGTCTCCTCCTCGTCGACGCTCGGTGCTTCGACAAGATCGACCTTGTCCTCGTCATTTTTGCCGGCAATGACCAGCTCGCGCCAGATCTTGCACAGGCGGTTTACGACGATATCCGTTGGCGTATCCAGCAGGCGGTCCTGGTTGTACACATTGAGGTAGACGAGCATGGCGTCGGCGGGCGTAATGTCCAGGTGATCGCCGCCTGCGCGAAGGTAGGCACGCTTAAAGAGCAGGAAAGTGTGGCGCAGGTAGTCGACCTTTTTCTGCGGCCATTTTTCGATAAGGTTCTGACCGAGCATCTTCGCGAGCGTTTCGTAGCTTCCCTCACGCGAGAACTCGATCTCGTATAGGGGGCAGACGCGCCAAAACGCGCAGAACTCGCCGTACAGGCGGCTTTCGACGGAATCCCATGTGCCGGGGTAGAGACGGGTGACCTTGGACGAAACCGTCGGGGCGTCTAGGAATTTGAGGACACTGACGCGTTTGTTGCCTTCTTGGACATAGAACCGATGCATGAACTCGGTGACGATGACGGGGTCGCGATAGCCCTCGGTCACCTGGATGTCGTAGAGGTTGGACCACTTGCGGGCGAACTCGGTGCTAAACGGAAGCAGGGGCATAAAGTTACACGAAAAGGCGGACTGACGGCCCTTGGTGACCGTGCCGACGACCATTTCGAGCGGAATATCCCGCAGGCCGACATTCTCTCGCTGACCTAAGGGGAGCTGAGCAACCAAGCTATCGAGGTCCGTAAGGTATGGATGCTCGCTTTGGCTAATGGCGCGTCGACGTCCTTGCTCGCCGCGCTTGCGTGCTTGACGATAGGCCTCTTCCATAATGTTGCTCCCTTAGTCGTTTAAACAACTATATGAACCATGGTACCACGAATGAAAACCACTACAAAGATGCCTGACCCCTTTGCGGTGGTTTAGGCGATGATGGGGGCGATGGCGCGGATGCAGGCGTCGGCAGCGGTGAAAGTGGTGCTGTCGTCGCTGACGATAAAGATGATCTTTCCTTTGATGCCAAAGTCGCCGATTTCGCTAAAGAGCACGTAGGGCTCTTTGTCAAAGCCCGAGATGGGCGAGACGGCCGTTTTGGTTGCGCTCGTGAGCTCGTCTGCCAGCACGTCAAGGGAAGCCCACTTAGACGTGTCCTTTACGGCAACGGGCACGGCCACGCGTCCAAAGGGCATCAAATGCACGAGCGTGTTCTTGGAGATGTTGGAGTTGGGCACAATGATGGTCTGTCCACAGGCATCCTCAATCGTTGTATGACGCCAAGTGATGTCTTGGACCACGCCGGATACGCCGCCGACCTCGATATTGTCGCCGGGTTTGATGATGCCCATAAAGGTCACTTGCATGCCGCCGATAAGGTTTGACAGCGTGTCCTGAAAGCCGAGCGAGATGGCGATGCCGCCGACGCCAAGAGCGGCGACGAGCGCGTTTGCGTTAATGCCAAAGCAGTTGTCGAGGATAAAGCTGCCGCCAATCATCCAGATGACGGCGCGCGCGATGTTGATGAAGATACTTGATGCCGGAAGCGGGTTATCGTCACGGTTAAGCAGATGGTTCAGGGTCTTGGATACGACCTCGGCGGCGACGGCGGTGCCTATCGCCAAGATGACGGCCCAGATGATGTTGTGGACCCACCGTTGCTCAAAGAAATGAAGAATCGGCTCAAACAATTCCATGTAGGGAAAACCTCCTAATGATCGTCCAACCATGATACCCACCAAGAAGCCCGTCCGATCAAATTCAGACGGGCTTCTGTGCTCGATATAAGGTTTACGCGGCGGGGCTGCAAGGCCCGGCGGTGTAGCTTAGCGTCGACGCTTCCAGATAATGCCGAGCATGATGACGATGATGCCGCCGATAAGGCACGCGCCAACTACTGCCAGCGTGCGGTCTCCCGTTGCGGCGAGCTTACCGGTCGTCTTCTTGGTGATGACCTTCGTGGTCGTCGTGTCCGTCTTAGGCGAGGGCTTAGGCGTCGGGGCCGGTGTGGGCGTGGGGTCCACGGCAGCGGAGCCAAAGCTGATGGTGCCCGCGAGCGAGGTCATCTTGCTCTCCCAGCTGTCCTGCCCGATCAGCGCCCTTAGCGCTGACTCGCAGGTACCCCACTCGGTGTGCTTGGTGGCGTTTGCGAAGGTGGGGAAGTCGGTCGTGTTGGTGATGATGTAGTTGTTGGTGGCGACGGTATAGGTCTTGGCGGGGTCGAGCGTGCTGCCGTCTTTGGTGAGTGTGGCGCTCACAATGCGCTTGCCTTCGGGCTGCGTCCAATCAATCGTCACGTTGATGCCGCCAAAGGAGAGAACGCTGCCAGAGTCATCGCGCCACTTGTACTTGTCTTGCGCCTCCTGCTCGCTGTGACCGGCCGCCACATAAGCCTGCTGAAGCTCGTAGCTGTCGTTGCAATCGTCGCTGATTTGTAGCGAGTGCTCGAGCGCTGCGAGGAAGTCCGCGCCGGTCATGGTCCAGGTCTCCACAGTGTTGCCGTAGGGCGAGATGGCGATGACGTTGCCGGCGGTCACGTTGCCCGCCGCGATGCCGCCGCGGATGCCGCCAGCGTTTTCGATAGCGAAGTCCGCGCCCGTCAGGGCAAGATAGGAGCCGCAAATCACGTGGCCGATGGTCTGGGCCTTGGTGGTGTCGCCCTCCTTGCCGGGGCGGAAATCGGTGGTGCGCACCATTTCCCAACCATGCGTGCCTGCGGCGTCCTCGCCGTAGAAATAGTTGGTGGTGGATGTGCCGAGCACCTTGTTCGATTCGTTTTCAAAGTCCTCGTCGAGCGGCTTGATCTTGTTGCGGACGGCTTCAAGGCGGCTTTGGTAGTCGGAGCCCTTGTCGGGGTCTGTCAAAAGGTCGTTGACGTTCTTGGCGGTGTAGAGCTTCTCGTCGCTGCCGTCTGCAGGGACCGTGACCGTGTCATCGTCGGTCGTCTCGGTGCCATTCGTGTCGTATTTGTACGGAATGGAAAGCAGCCCCACCTCGGCAAAGGCGCTGCCTGCCTCGACAACGTGGATCGTCTTGCCGTCGGCTCCCGTCACCTTCTCGTTAAGGTTGATGTGCTCGTGGCCTGCGATAAGGGCATCGACGCCACGGAGCCGCGTGGCAAAGGTCTTTGCGTCGAGCGTGTGCGCGATACACACAACAACATCGCAGCCCTCCTTGCGCAGCTGCTCTGCCTCGGCATTGATGGCGTTCGCGGCACTCGAGAAGCTGGTGCCCGCGACCAGGTCCGCGCGCAGCGAGGAACCTAGCGACTCATCCATGGCTCCGACGACGCCGACCTTGATTTTGTAGTCGAATGTGGAGTGATCCTCGCTATCCTCCCAGGTGCGATCGAGCGTCTTCGTGATGCTCGAGCTCCATGCGCCGTTCGAGGACGTTGCATTCGCGCAGAGCATGGCGAAGGGCGTGCCGGTGGTGCTGTAGCCGGTCATGGTGCGGAGTTTGTCCGCGCCGTAGCTCCAGTCGTGGTTGCCTGGCGTGGTTGCGTCGTAGCCGTCGGCGTAGAAGGTGTCCATGAGCTCGGCGATGCTCTTGCCCTCGCTCATGGTGGCGAAGGACTGTCCGTGGAAGGTGTCGCCCGCATCGAGTAAAAGATCGGGGGCGCTGCTTTGGGCGCTATAGAGAACCGCCAGTCCGTCAAAGCCCACAGTGCCGGTGCCCTTGCTTGCGTTGTAGCTGTACTTGTAGCTGCCGTGGATATCGTTGGTGTGCATGACGGCCACGGAGCCGTCAATAGCTGCGGGCAGGTTTCCCGCGAAAGCGAGGCTTGGGATGCCTGCGAGCGCGCCGGCAAACAACGCGGCGGCCAACGCAAAGCGGGGGAGTCTTTTCATGGCAGTTTCCTTAGTCCTTAGCCAGAATGTCTGGTTGAATATCGGATTATCGACATAATATGCGAAAACCGCCGCAAGGGCCTCTGTCCCTTTGCGGCGGTTTTGGCGTTTGCGCAGATAAAACCTACCAAAATAAACCTGTCCCTTTTTGGCAGGTTTTAGCTTAGCAGCATGCGGTCGTTGGCGAGCTCGCCGCCCGAGACCTCCTCGAACTTCTGCAGCAGGTCGGCCACGGTGAGCGACTTCTTCTCGTCGCCGGCCACGTCGTAGATCACATGGCCCTCGTGCATCATGATCAGACGGTTGCCCAGACGGATGGCGTCGTTCATGTTGTGCGTGACCATGAGCGTGGTCAGGTGGTTCTCGTCGACGATCTCCTCGGTCAGGTTGAGCACCTTAGAGGCCGTCTTGGGGTCGAGGGCCGCAGTGTGCTCGTCGAGCAGCAGCAGGCGCGGCCTGGTGAGCGTGGCCATCAGCAGGGTGAGTGCCTGGCGCTGGCCACCCGAGAGCAGGCCGACCTTGGCGTTGAGACGCGTGTCCAGACCAAGGTCCAGGCGCTTGAGCAGCTCAACGTACTCATCTTTCTCGGCCTTGGTGACGCCCCACGAAAGGCCGCGACGCTGGCCGCGACGCTTGGCGAGGGCCAAGTTCTCGGCAATCTGCATGTCGGCAGCGGTACCGCGCATGGGGTCCTGAAACACGCGGCCCAGGTACTTGGCGCGCTGCGACTCGCTCAGGCGCGAGATGTCGGTGCCGTCGAGCTCGATAACGCCCGAATCGAGCGGGTACACGCCGGCGATCATGTTGAGCAGCGTGGACTTGCCGGCGCCGTTGCCGCCGATCACGGTTACAAAGTCGCCGTCATTCAGGGTGAGGTCGACGCCGGTGAGCGCGCGCTTCTCGGTGACGGTGCCCTTGTTAAAGGTCTTCTTGACATGCGAGAGCTTAAGCATCTGCCTCATCTCCCTTCGTGTAGGAGCTGCGGAGCTTATAGCGCTCCCAAACCACGGGCACGCACAGGGCCACAGCGACAATTACGGCGGAGAGCAGCTTCATGTCGTTGGCGTCCATGCCCAACTGCAGCACGATGGCGCGGATAAGGAAGTACACCACGGAGCCAAAGACGGCGGAGGCAAGACGGACGCTAAACTGCGTGAGGCCGCCGGGCAGCAGACGGCCGAGCACCTCGCCGATAACAATGGCGGCAAGACCGATAACGATGGCACCGGTGCCCATACCAATGTCGGCATACTTTTGGCTCTGGCAGATGAGCGCGCCCGAAAGGCCGATGAGGGCGTTGGAGAGCACGAGGGCGATCATCTTGGTGGAGTTGGTGTTGACGCCCAGAGCGCGGATCATGTACTCGTTGTTGCCGGTGGCTCGCAGCGCCGAGCCGATCTCGGTGCCAAAGAACCAATACAGGATGGCAACGATAGCCACGGCGAGCAGGATGCCCAAGATGATGGCAACGGTGGACTGCGGCAGACCGGTCATATTGCTGACGGCGGAGAACACGGTGCCCTTGGCAAGAATGGGCGTATTGGACTTGCCCATGATGCGCAGGTTGATGGACCACAGGCTGATCTGGGTGAGGATTCCGGCGAGGATCGCAGGAATCTCAAAGACGGTGGTCAAAATGCCCGTGACGGCGCCCGCGATGGCGCCGGCGCACATACCGGCCAGCACGGCGAGCAGCGGGTCGACGTTGTTATTGACGATGAGCACAGCGCAGACGCAGCCGCCGAGGGCAAAGCTGCCGTCGCAGGTCATATCGGGAATGTCGAGCAGGCGGAACGTGATAAACACGCCAAGCACCATAATGCCCCAGAGGACGCCCTGCGAAACGGCGCCCTGCAATGCAATGAGCATGCTTCATACCTCCTAGGATAGGGTGGACACGTGATTCACCATAATAGCGGTAACAATGCATAGAAGAGCTGCGGACAGACGTTTTGTTTTACCTGAAACAAGCAGGGCGGACGCCGGTCTACAGCGCCCGCCCCTGTGGCTCAGATATTGAATAACGCGGCTAAAGCGCGAGCACGGGCTCTAGACGCATGCCGCGTATGGCATTACGCGTCCAGAGCGGAAAGGTCGATGCCCAGGGCCTCGGCCATTTCGTCGTTCTTGACGACGACCAGGTCCTTGCTCGAGAGGTGCTTGATCGGCATGTCTTCGGGCTTGGCCTCGCCCTTCAGGATCTTAACGGCCATCTCGCCCGCGGCGTAGCCCAGGTCCTCGTAATTGATGGAGAGGGTGAACAGGCCGCCGGCCATGCACATACCCTCCTCGCCAGTCACGAAGGGAAGCTTGTTTTCCTTGCAGATCTGGCCGACCTGCGAGGCACCCGCGGCGATGGTGTTGTCGGTGGGGGAGTACAGCGCGTCGACCTTGCCCACGGCAGACTCGACGACGGACTGAATCTCGTTGGAGCTCGAGACGGTGAAATCGGTGTACTCCAGGCCCAGCTTGTCGAGTTCCTTCTTGGCGGCCTTGATCTGGACGTCGGAGTTGGACTCGGCGGTGCAGTAGAGCAGGCCGACCTTTTTAACGTCGGGCAGGACCTTCTGCATCATCTCGAGCTGCTCGGCGACCGGGGTGAGGTCGGAAGCGCCCGTGACGTTGGTGCCCGGCTTGTCGTTGTCCTGGACCAGGCCGGAGGCGGCGTAGTCGGTGATGGCACAGCCCACGATGGGGATATCGGCCGTGGCGCCGGCGGCAGCCTGCGCGGCGGGCGTGGCGATGGCATAAATCAGGTTGACGTTGTCGCCCACAAACTTGTCGGCAATGGACTTACACGTGGACTGGTCGTTCTGGGCGTTCTTCTGGTCGATCTTGACCTTAAGGCCGCTCTTCTTGATGGCCTTGACGAAGCCGTCGTTGGCGGCATCGAGCGCGGAGTGCTCGGTGAGCTGCAGAACGCCGATGGTGTAGTCGGAACCGGCGGCAGCGGAGCCGGAACCAGAGTTGCCGCCGCATCCGGCGAGCGGGGCGAGCGCGAGCAGGCCGGCGGAGACCAGAAGGCTCCTGCGGCTGATGGTGATGTCCTTCATATCATTACCCCCAGTATAAAAATGGCTGGAAACACTGCACTGGGACAAAGTGCAAGTGGGACTATAGTAGCGCTGATGTCCATTTTTACAACAGCCTGGCGGGTTTTTTAATACAGAATCGGATGGGCGGTACGGGTAGTCGAATGGGCGGCGGAGGGTCTTATGCGGCGGAGGAGGCGTCGTCCTCGTCCAGGGCGGCGAAGAGCTTCTTGCCGTCGAGCAGGCGCGTGCTGACGTTTCTCATACGGGCGATCTCGACGGTGCGCAGCGTATCGTCGGTGCCTCGGGCGTCGTAGACCGTTCCCAGCAGATACGAGATGCCATCGCGCTGCCTGATGGCAAAGGGACGGAGTGTCATCCGTGCTGCTTCGGTTGCGCCGCGTGTCGTGACGCTCGAAATATCAAAACTCACCGTGGTTCCGTGGTCGATGGCCTGCTCGACGAGCTCGCACGTGTCGATGCGCTTGATGGGCGTGCGTGTTGCCTTGGTAGCCTTGCTGCCTGCGCTTGGAGCGGGTTCGGGTGTATCGAGGTAGCCGCGAACGTCGGCGCTCGCCATGGCAACTAAGTGCTGCGCTATGCTCTTGCGGATAGCGATAGGCGTGGAGCGGTTGCGCATGACCATACCGTGGAGCCGGATGATCTCTTCATCGGTGGGCGGGCGGGTAAGAAGTTTGTAGCCCACGCCGCGTTTGTATTCAATTTCGTATCCGGCATGGCGAAGCGCGGAGATGGCGGTGTAGATGCTGCGCCGCGCCGCCGAGATGGGCATGCGGGCGGGGTCGTCGGGATGGGCGAGGCGCCGGATCAGCTCATCGGAAAGCATGGCCTTGTCTTCGCCGGTGTTTTCGCTCAAGAGCTGCAGGATACGAACGGCGCGATAGGCTGCCATCGAGGCGGCGCCCCTCGTCGTGGTGTCGTAGGTTTCAACAGCGGCTTCGGTCATGGTGCCCACGTCCTTTCCGTTTTGGGTGGCGACGGTATGGAGCCTAGGACGCGGGGCTTTCCCAGGGGCACAGGGCGCTCTGGGCGGTCGGTAGTCGTCGGCAAACGGCGGGTCGAGTTTTCAACAGCCCTGCTCAACTGACCAAAAACTTGCCAAAAGCTTGACGGATGCTGTTGAAAAAAGCGTCTCTCGACCGATGTCGAGAGACGCTTGTGCGATGAGCGTTGGCGTGTGGCGACGCGAGCTAGCGTTCGACGATTAGAAGTCGGCGTTGCCCACGGTGCGCGGGTGCGGCAGGACGTCGCGGATGTTGCCCACGCCGGTCAGATACATGACCAAGCGCTCGAAGCCCAGACCGTAGCCGGCGTGCTTGCAGGAACCGTAGCGGCGCAGGTCAAGGTAGTACTTGTACTGCTCGGGATTCATACCCAGGTCCTTGATGCGGGCCTCGAGCAGATCCAGGCGCTCCTCGCGCTGGGAGCCACCGATGATCTCGCCGATACCGGGAACCAGGCAGTCGGCGGCGGCGACGGTCTTGCCGTCCTCGTTCATGCGCATGTAGAAGGCCTTGATCTCGGCCGGGTAGTCGGTTACGAAGGTCGGGCGCTTAAAGTGCTCCTCGGTCAGGAAGCGCTCGTGCTCGGTCTGCAGGTCGATGCCCCAGCTGACGGGGTAATCAAACTTGTGACCGGCGGCGACTGCCTGCTCCAGGATCTCGACGGCCTCGGTGTAGGTAACGCGGGCGAAGTCGGAGTTGGCGACATGGTCTAGGCGTTCGAGCAGACCCTTGTCCACAAACTTGTTGAGCATATTGAGCTCGTCGGGGCAGGTGGCCATGACGTCCTTGAGGACATACTTGAGCATGGCCTCAGCGTTATCCATGTAGTCGTTAAGGTCGGCAAAGGCCATCTCGGGCTCGATCATCCAAAACTCGGCGGCGTGGCGCGTGGTGTTGGAGTTTTCGGCGCGGAAGGTGGGGCCAAAGGTGTACACGTCGCCAAAGGCCATGGCAAAGTTCTCGGCATTGAGCTGGCCGGACACGGTGAGGCTTGCATGCTTGCCAAAGAAGTCCTGGCTCCAGTCGACCTCGCCGGACTCGGTGAGGGGCGGATTTTTGGGGTCGAGCGTGGTCACGCGGAACATCTCGCCGGCGCCCTCGCAGTCACTCGTGGTGATGATGGGGGTGTTGACGTAGACAAAGCCCTGCTCCTGGAAGAAGCGGTGGATGGCGGCAGCCGCGACAGAGCGGATGCGGAACACGGCGCGGAACAGGTTGGTGCGCGGGCGCAGGTGCTGCTGGGTGCGCAGGAACTCGACGGTTGCGCGCTTCTTCTGCAGCGGGTAATCCGGGGCGCTCGTGCCCTCGACCTCGATGGAGGTGGCAGAAAGCTCGAAAGGCTGGGGCGCATCGGGGGTCAGCTTGACGGTGCCGGTGCAAATGAGTGCGGCCGAGACGTTTTGATGGGCGATCTCGTCGTAGTTGTCGAGTGCCTCGCGGTTCATGACGACCTGCAGGTCGCGGAAGCAGCTGCCGTCGTTGAGCGTAACAAAGCCAAAGTTCTTCATGTCGCGGACGGACTTGACCCAGCCGGCGACGGTGACGGTTTGGCCGCCGAGCGACTCGGCATCGGCATAGAGCTGCGCGATTTTGGTGCGGTTCACGTATCCTCCCATAACGGTTGAATGATAGTTATCCATACAGTTCGTTATTCTAGCAGCTCGTCTCATTTGGGCTATACAGATAAGGCATTGGCGGGATGGTTTTTCAAACGAAAAGCGCCCGCGGCCGAATGGTCGCGGGCGCTTGACGAGGTGCCTTTTGGCTGTGTGGCGCGGGGCCTGGCTACTTGGTCTTGGCTACCAGCAGCGGGTCGCCAAGCTTGACGAGCGGGTTGCCGCCGATAAGCGTTCCAGACTCGCCGACATGGTCGATGCTCTTAAGACGATCGAGCTCGGAGACGATGACGGTCACGATGTCCTCGTGACCAGCGGCCTTAATGGCCTCGCGGTCGAAGCTGATGAGCGGCTGGCCTGCCTTGACCACATCGCCCATCTCGACAAAGCGGGCAAAACCCTTGCCGTTCATTTCCACGGTACCCAGGCCAACATGGATAAACACGCGAAGACCGTCCTCGGTAATCATGCCGATGGAGTGGTTGGTGACAGTGGTGGCACCGATGCGGCCGTTGGCGGGCGCATAGATGGTGCCGGTAATGGGCTCGATGCCATAGCCCTGGCCAAGCATGCCCGAGGCGATCGTCTCGTCGGGAACCTCGTCCAGGTTGACGAGCACGCCGTTGACGGGGGCATAGATGACGCCTTCGCGGGTAGCGAAGCTTGCTGCGGGCGGAACGGACGCCTCGCCGGTCGAGGTGAAGGTGGACTTAAGCGAATCGAGCAGACCCATAGTTGCCTCCAACTTAAATAGGCGCATATCGCGCGTTTGGTTTGCCGGAAACGTTTCACATGTGTTTCGCGGCTTGGTCAACGCCCCTATTCTACGCTGCTCAACGATACCTCTGAACTGGGATTATGTGATATATCAGTTGAAGGGAAACTTATTGCCGGAGAGTTTCTGCGCCACGGGTTCAAGTGGGGTACGCTTGAAGGCGAAAAACAAGGGCGCTTAATTTGCGCGAAGGGAGCACATATGATTGTCGAGAACCATGCGCTGTGGGGCGAGGAGCCGACCGAGGAATATCCGGCGACGTTTACGTATTTGGGTGCCGAGCCGCTGCCCGATAAGCCGAATGGCCGCCGTCCTGCCGTGATTATCTGCGGCGGAGGTGCGTTTACGCATATCGCTCCGCATGAACAGGATCCCGTGGCGTTTGCGTTTTTGGATCACGGTTACCAGGCCTTTGTGCTCAACTATGTCACGAGTTCTACGGGTGACGTGAGCTTTCCGCACCCCCAGGCAGATCTTGCCAAGATGGTCGCCACGGTGCGCGCCAACGCCGACGAGTGGCATGTCGATCCTAAGCGCGTGTGCGTCGTGGGCTTTTCTGCTGGCGGCATGATTTGCGCCTCGCTGGCAACACAGTGGAAGACCGGCCCCTTTGCGGCACTTGCCGGGGCGCGTCCGGACGACATTCGTCCCGATGCCGTGGTGCTGGGCTATCCATTGCTCGACTTTGCCTATGTGCGCGACATGCAGACGCGCGATCCGCGCATTGACTTGCGCGTGCCCAAGACGGGCGGCAAGACGGGACGCGATTTGCTCAACGACTACCTGTCGATGGTGACGGGCGGCGAGGCAACTGACGAGCATCTGGCCGACATCTGCCCCACCACGCATGTTTCGCGTCAGATGCCACCGACCTTTGTGTGGGGCGTGTCCGACGACAAGACGGCGCCGATCGCGCAGGTCTACCCGTTTGCGCAGCGCATGGCCGAGGAGGGCGTTGCATGCGAGATGCACGTCTTCGACCAGGGTGGTCACGGCCTTTCGCTCGGCAACGCCAACACCGCGGTCGACAACGAGGACAAGCAGGTGGCAGTCCGTCCCTGGATCCGCCTGGCCTTCCGCTTTCTGGAGCGCCACGGGTTTTAGTTACGGCGTTTTACCAAACGCCGTAACCATTTGACGCTGCAAGCCCGCCAGAGCGGCAATCTGCCTTTCAGCTTCGGTGGCATGACCAGAAGGTCAATGCCACCTCGCTTCAAGGCACCTTGCTCGCTCTGGCGGGCTTTCGCTCATATGACCCAATCCGCTGTCAAGAGCCACAATGGCCCCGCCGACCGCTTGCAATCGGTCGGCGGGGCCTGCCGTTGAACCCGTCCCGGTCCGCCCCCGGCATGTCGTCGACGCCTTCGGCTCAGTCTCATATCCGCGGATACCGTTCTGTCGGCCCGCACTCCATTCCTTCGGCGGGGTTCCCCAAGTCTGTCGAGGCGCATGCGGAGGGCTCCGCGCGCACAGCGAAATAGGGGGTATCCCCGAAGGCCGCCCGGCTCGCCGGGACGGGGGCTATGTCTATTCCGCGCCCTCCCGGCACATCATGCCGAGGGCCCAGAGCCACCTCACGAACTCGGCCGCGGTGGCCGCGTTGGCCTTCGCCGCGGGCACGCCGCGGGCGAGCATCTCCTTGCGCCGCCGCAGGAGCCGCTCGGACCCCTTCCTCCCGTGCATCCTTATCTCGAGGGGCACGCCCGTGTCCCTTGGCATGAGCTTCGGCTGGTGCCGTGCCGCGGCGTAGCACCATGAACCCTCAACGGCCAGCTTCCTCACGAGCGCGTTGCCCGCACCGCTGATGCCTCCGAGCCGCACGGAGTCGCCACTCGACCTCTGACTCGGCGCGAGGCCGAAATAGGCCGTGACCTGCCTTCCGGAACGGAACCTCGTGAAGTCGCCGACCTCGGCCGAGAAGGCTGCGGCCAGCGCGAAGGCGCAGCCCTTGATCGACTGGAGGGCGGCCACCTCCGCGGCGATCGGGCTGGCATCCACGGCGGCCCTGTACTCGGAGAGCAGGTCCGCCCGGGCCTCCGCCGCGGCCTCGACCTCGTTCCTCAGGGCGGCGAGCGTCCGAACCCCGCCATCGTCCTCCGGCCTGACCTTGTCGAGCCACCTCAGGAAGTCGTAGGTCCAGTACTTCCTCGGGTTGCCGGCGGGCGTGGTGCCGCCGTAGACGAACCCCCGCTTTGCGAGGAAGGCGAGCAGCCGCTGCTTGGCGGTCGCCAGGCGCGCGGTCGCCCCGCCGTAGGCGCCGGCGAGGTCCCTGATGCCTTCGACCTCGGGGGAGGGGATCCATACGGGGGAGATGTCGTGGGCGAGTATCGCCTTGGCCATCCTGGCGGCGTCGTTCCTGTCGTTCTTGGAGGCCGAGTCGGCGGCCGACCTGGGGATCTTCGAGACCGCGGCGACGACGCACTCGACGCCGAGCCCGGCGAGCTCCCTTTGCGGGGCGAAGCCGAGGTAGCCGCTCTCGTAGGCCGCGAGCGACGGCCCGGGGAACCCATCCATCCACCCGGCGATCTCGCCCCAGGGGTTGCCGGGGAACCTCCTCGTCACGGCCTCGCCGGTGTCCGCGTCGAGGGCGCAGACGGTGGTCGACCTCAGGTGGACGTCCATCCCGAACGCGGTAGAATACTTTGGCATGGGAGCCTCCCAACCTCGTTGCGGCGCGGCTGCGCCTATGGCACTTCAACATCATTGTCGCAGCCCCGACCCGCGGTCACGAGCGGGGGCTCCTATCTTTTTAGTGCCCTCGGATTGGGTCATAGTGTCTGTCGGTTCCAAGACATCGGCGTTGCTATGGCCCAGATGCGGCACTTGGGGACGGTCCTTGCAACAATCTGTTGATTGAACATCGTCGTATGTTCGCGCTATCATGCGTGGTTAAATGGTTAGCCATGGCAAACGGTTAGCCAAGATAAACAAAATGCAACGCCCTGTGGGCGCCGGGGGAGGAACACGGACGTGAAGCTCGATACACTCGAGATTGGAAAGGACGCCGTTGTCGCATCGGTGGCATCGGACGATCAGGCACTCCGACAGCATATTTTGGACATGGGTCTAACGCCGGGCACCGAAGTCACCATGATGAAGTACGCCCCCATGGGCGATCCGCTCGAGATCCGCCTGCGTGGCTACGAGTTGACACTGCGCAAGGACGATGCCGCTCGCATCGAGCTCGTGGGTATTCACGACACCGATACGGGTCCGCGCGCTAACGCCGCAATCGGCACGACGGAGCATCCGGCCCTGGGCGAGGGGACGTATTCGCCCCGTGCGGCAAAGACGGCCGTGCCCGAGGGCGCGCCGCTGCACTTTGCCCTCGCCGGCAACCAAAACTGCGGCAAGACCACGTTATTCAACCAGCTGACGGGCTCCAACCAGCACGTCGGTAACTTTCCCGGCGTGACGGTCGACCGCAAAGATGGCACCATCCGCAACCACCCCGAGGCAAGCGTTACCGACCTGCCTGGCATCTATTCGCTGTCGCCGTACACGGGCGAAGAGATCGTGAGCCGTCAATTCATCCTTGACGAAAACCCCGACGCCATCATCGACATCATTGACGCCACCAACATCGAGCGCAACCTGTACCTGACACTGCAGCTCATGGAGCTTGATCGTCCTATGGTCATCGCGCTCAACATGATGGACGAGGTGACCGCCAACGGCGGCGCCGTAGACGTCAACTTGCTCGAGAGCCTGTTGGGCGTGCCCGTTGTCCCCATTAGCGCTGCCCGCAACGAGGGCATCGGCGAGCTGGTGGACCACGCCCTGCACGTGGCGCGGTTCCGCGAGCGCCCTGGTCGCCTGGACTTTTGCGCGCCCGACGGTCCGGACGGCGGTGCGCTGCATCGCTGCATCCACGGTATTGCTAACCTGATCGAGGACCATGCCGTGACGGCGCACATCCCGGTGCGCTTTGCGGCGACCAAGCTGGTCGAGGGCGATGAGCTGGTAACCGAGGCGCTTCACCTGGATCGCAATGAGCTCGACGCTATCGAGCACATCATCACCCAGATGGAGGGCGAGGCCGGCACCGACCGCCTATCTGCACTGGCCGATATGCGTTTTAGCTTTATCGGCGACGTGTGCGGGCGTTGCGTCGTCAAGCCGCACGAGAGCCGCGAGCACGTGCGCTCCGTCAAGATTGACCGCATCCTGACAGGTCGTTACACAGCCATTCCGGCGTTTCTGGTGATCATGGGCCTCGTCTTTTGGCTGACGTTTGGCGTGATCGGCGCGGCGTTGCAGGGACTCATGGAGGACGGTATCGCTGCCATCATCGCCTCGGCCGATGCGGGCCTCAAGGCGTTCGGTACCAACGACGTGGTGCGCTCGCTGGCTGTCGACGGCGTGCTTACGGGCGTGGGCAGTGTGCTGACCTTCCTGCCGATTATCGTCGTGCTCTTTTTGTTCCTCTCCATTCTGGAAGACTCCGGATACATGGCGCGCGTGGCCTTTGTCATGGATAAGGTGTTGCGTCGCTTTGGCCTGTCGGGCCGCAGTTTCGTGCCCATGCTCGTCGGTTTTGGCTGCACCGTGCCGGCTATCATGTCGACCCGTACGCTCCCATCCGAGCACGACCGCAAGATGACGGTCATGCTCACGCCGTTTATGAGCTGCTCAGCCAAGTTGCCGGTTTACGGCTTGCTGTGCGGGGCGTTTTTCCCACAGGCAACGGTTCCCGCCATGGTCTCGCTCTATCTGATCGGTATCGTGGTCGGCTGCATCGCGGCTTTGGTGCTCAACCGCACGGCATTTAAGGGCGACCCGGTGCCGTTTATCATGGAGCTTCCCAATTACCGCCTGCCGAGCGTCAAGACGACGGTGATGCTGGCATGGGATAAGGCCAAGGACTTCATCACCAAGGCCTTTACCATTATCTTTGCCGCTACGGTGGTCATCTGGTTCCTGCAGACGTTCGATATCCGCTTTAACGTGGTCGCCGACCAGTCGCAGAGTCTGCTTGCCGGCCTGGGTAGCATCATCGCCCCGCTGCTGGCGCCGCTCGGCTTTGGCGACTGGCGCGCATCCACGGCGCTCGTCACCGGACTTATTGCCAAGGAGAGCGTCATCTCGACTCTCACAGTGCTTTTGGGCGCGACCTCACCCGCGGCACTGTCGACCATGTTTTCGCCGTTTACCGCTTACGTGTTCCTGGTCTTTACGTTGCTGTACCCGCCCTGCGTGGCGGCCATCGGCGCCGTCAGGAGCGAGTTGGGCGCGCGCTATGCCGTTGCCGTGTTCGCGTTTCAAGTGACGGTCGCCTGGATCGTGGCGTTTGTCGTGCATTCGGCGGGCATATTGCTGGGGTTGGCTTAGCTATTTATTGACGGCGCAACCTCTGTGTATCGAATTGTTTCGGTCCCGTGTCCGTTACTGACGGATGTGGGACCGTTGCTATATAATCGCCTCCGCTCAAAATGATTGGAGATGTTATATATGAGTCAGGCAAGGCAAGACGGCATCACGCTCAGGCAGTGGCTCCCACTCGTCGGGCTCACCTGCTGTGCGTTCGTGTTCAACACGTCGGAGTTTATGCCCATCGGCCTTTTGACTGATATCGCCGCGTCGTTCTCGCTCACCGAGGCCCAGGCGGGCATCATGATCTCGGTCTATGCCTGGGGCGTCATGCTGCTGTCGTTGCCGCTCATGGTGTTTGCCTCGCGCTTCGAGTTCAAGCGGATGCTGCTGGGCGTGCTTGCCGTGTTCTCGCTCGGCCAGTTCCTGTCCGCCGTGGCGCCCACCTATCCCATCTTGGTCTGCGCGCGCCTGGTGGTCGCTTGCGCGCATGCCGTGTTCTGGTCGGTCGCTTCGATTATGGCCTCGCGCCTGGTCGACACGCGCCATGGGGCGCTCGCCATCAGCATGATCGCCACTGGCTCGTCCATCGCGCAGATCTTTGGCCTGCCCCTCGGTCGCGCCATAGGCTTGGCCGTGGGCTGGCGCATGACGTTTGCCGTGGTCGGGGGTCTCTCAGCCATCGCGGTCGTCTACCAGGCAGCGGTGTTCCCGGCCATGCCGGCGGGTGAGCGCTTTACTGTCAAACAGCTGCCCGAGCTGCTCAAGAACCCGCTCCTCATCGCGCTCTACGCAGTCACGGTCTTCATGGCGACCGGCTATTACGCAAGCTACAGCTATATCGAGCCCTTCCTGGCGCAGGTCGCGCACGTCGATGCGGGCGCCATCACTATGACGCTGACGGCGTTTGGCTGCTCTGGTCTGCTCGGAAGCTGGCTGTTTGGCCGTCTGTTCGATGGACATCGCTTCCCGTTTTTGGCTATCACGCTCTCCGGCGTGCCGGTGGCCCTGCTGCTCATGGGCCCGGCCGCATCGTCGCTCGCTGCGGTTCTCGCTGTTTGCGCACTGTGGGGTTGCTGCGCCACGGCCTTTAACGTGGCGTTTCAGGCCGAGCTCATCAAGCACACGCCGGCGGACTCGTCGGCTGTCGCCATGTCGATCTTCTCGGGCCTGTTCAATCTGGGTATCGGTACGGGCACCGCGATCGGCGGCGCCGTGGTTTCGGGTCCCGGTATCGCCTGGATCGGCTGCGCAGGTGGCGCAATCGCCGCCGTGGGCGTCATCCTCGCCATCACGGTGTTATTCCCGGCCATACGCCGCGCAAAGCCTGTCGCCTAATCACGTTTCCTCATCAGTTGCGGTGGAATAGTTCCTGTTTAAGGCCTCTGAAGGTCCAAGCAGGAACTATTCCACCGCAACTTATTTTGGGGAAGAGGATACAAGCTGGGCATACAATGGATGTCGTTGTGTTGAGCTTACCGGGAGGCTGTTATGTGGGCATACGAGACGACGTTCTATCAGGTCTATCCGCTGGGCTTTTGCGGGGCTCCGCGCGAAAACGCCGCGCCCGTTGCCGAGGATGAGCTCGCCCAGGCTGCCAACGCCGCGCCCAACCCCGATGCTCCCATTATGAAAATCGCCCAGTGGGCCGACTACCTGCAGGAACTCGGCGTTGGCGCTGTGCTGATCAACCCGCCGCTCGAGTCTGATAGCCACGGCTACGATACACGCGGCCTGCGTCATATCGACCGTCGCTTGGGTGGGGATGCCGACTTTGCCGCCGTGTGCGACACACTGCATGCCCACGGCATCCGCGTGGTGCTCGACGCCGTCTTCAACCACGTCGGTCGCGGCTTTTGGGCCTTCCGCGATGTGCAGGAGCGTAAGTGGGACTCGCCCTACAAGGATTGGTTCCACATTAGCTTTGACGGCGACTCGTGCTACGGCGACGGCTTTTGGTACGAGGGCTGGGAAGGCCATTTTGAGCTTGTGAAGCTCAACCTGCAAAATCCCGCTGTGGTCGATTACCTGCTCGAGTCCGTGCGCCGCTGGGCCGAGGTCTTTGGCATCGACGGCCTGCGCTTGGACGTCGCCTATATGCTCGACCGCGACTTCATGCGCCGCCTACACTCCTTTACCCGTGAGCTCAAGCCTGACTTTGTGCTGATCGGCGAGACGCTCCACGGCGACTACAATCAGATCGTCAACGACGAGATGCTCGACTCCTGCACCAACTACGAGTGCTACAAGGGCCTGTACTCCAGCTTTAACTCGGTCAACATGTTCGAGATTGCCCATTCGCTGCATCGCCAGTTTGGCGGCGATCCGTGGTGCATCTACCGCGGTAAACACCTGCTGTCGTTTGTCGACAACCACGATGTGCCGCGCCTGGCGAGCATCCTTACCGACAAATCGTGCCTGCGTCCCGCCTATGGCATGCTGTTTGGCATGCCGGGTATTCCGTGCGTCTACTATGGCAGCGAGTGGGGAATTGCTGGCGAAAAGGGCGGCCCCGATGGTGACTGGGCGCTGCGCCCTGCGCTCGATGAGCCTGCGCCCAACGAGCTGACGGCTTTCATCAAGCAGCTCGCGCACCTGCGCTCGGCCGACGACGCGGCGTCCCGTGCTCTTAACTACGGTGCCTATCGCAACGTGGTGATCCAGAACAAGCAGCTGCTGTTCGAGCGCGCCTGCGACGACGCGACGGTGCTCGTGGCGGTGAACGCCGTGGGTGAGCCTTACACCTTTGGCGCCGGCGAGCTCAACGGGTCCTTTGTCGACCTGCTTGCCGACGATGCGCCCACGGTCGAGCTGACGGGTACCCTTGAGCTTGCACCCTACGAGGTGCGCTATCTGTTGAGAGCCTAGCCCATGGCCGTATCTGACGAGGGCTATCAACATATTGAGCATGGGTTTGAGCCCGTGTTTGACGAGCACTCGCGCGTTTTGGTGCTCGGGTCGTTTCCCTCGGTGCTTTCGCGCGCCAATGCCTTTTATTACGGCAACCCTCAGAATCGCTTTTGGCGCGTGATGGCCGCGTGTCTCGGTGTGCCCGTGCCGCCCAACGAGGGCGACCCTTTGGCAGGCAGCGAGCCTGCGACGCTCGACGCCTCGATTGCCGCCAAGCGCTCCATGCTGCTGAACGGCGGCGTGGCCCTGTGGGATGTGATCGAGAGCTGCGACATTAAGGGCTCGAGCGACGCGAGCATTCGCAACGTTGTGCCGGTACATGTCGAGCGCATTGCCGGCGCAGCTCCCATTGAGCAGGTGATATGCAACGGTGGTACAGCTGGTCGGCTCTACAAGCGCTATCTACAAGAACGCACCGGGCTGCCCGCCATCGTCCTGCCCTCGACAAGTCCCGCCAATGCGGCTTGGCGTCTGGAGCGCCTTGTCGAGCGCTGGCGCGATGCCGTTGATTGGGGCGCTCTGTAATTTAGATATCTGATTGGGCGCGGGTGCCGAGGTGTTTCATGATGGCATGCCAGATCGGTGCGGGCAGCGCGGGCTTGGCGCGCACCATGCCGTCGGCATCGACGCTTTCGGCATTGCCACCGCCAAGCAGCTGCGCATGCTCTATGGAGCAGCCCATGCGCACAGCGCCCACAAGCTTGTCCATGGCTTCCGAAAACGGTCGACGCAAGAGGCCCATGCGTGGGGAGCGGCGAAGCGCCGCTATGCCGCTGCCGGTGCAGACGATGACGCCTCCACGCCACGACAGTCCTCGACGCTCGCACGCTTCGTGCAGATGGCCAACGACCGCGTGCGCCTGCTCGGAACTCCTACAGTCGGCTTGAACAACCACATAGACGCGTGTTCCTGCGCCTTCAACACATTCGAGCGCCCGTTCAACGACGGCCATCGCCTCGTCATCGAGCACATCATCAACAGCGAGCACCATGCCATCGACTGCACCGGTGTCATTTGCCTTCAAGTTGACCGGGCGGGGGAGTGCGGTGCCGGAAAGCCGGGTATAAGCCGCGATGGCATCCTGAAGATCCCAAAGCAAAAACTCGAGATCGGCGCTGTCGGGAATACTGACAAACGCGATGTTATGCAGTGTTTTTGGCACATCGCCGCATGCGGTCGTCTCCATGCCACCTCCTTTCCGGTTGGTTTCCGTTTAGGTTACACCGTCCGGCGGCGCCTCGCCGCGCTATCCTAGTGCAACCCTTACGAAAGGAACGCCATGCGCCTGCCCATGAATACCTCGCTTGCCACGCTCAAGCCCTCCGGCATCCGTCGGATTAATGCGCTCGCTGCCCAGCACCCAGGATGCATTGCGCTCGCGCTCGGCGAGCCCGATTTTCCCACGCCCGATGTGATTAGCGCCGAGGTGACCGCTTCGTTGGACCGCGGCGACACGCACTATCCGCCCAACAACGGTCGCCCTGCCCTGCGCGAGGCACTGTCTGCCTACATGGGAGACGCGGGCCTGGCGTTTTCGGCCGACGAGGTCATCCTGACCGACGGCGCGACCGAGGCCCTGTCGGCAGCATTCATGGCTATGCTCAACCCCGGCGACGAGGTCATTATCCCCACGCCGGCCTTTGGCCTGTACGAGAGCATCGTCGTGGCCAATCACGCCAAAGCGGTCTTTTTGGATACGGAGCCTGCGCAATTCCAGATCGATGAGGAGGCGCTTCGTGTCTGCGTGACGCCGGCGACTAAGGCCATCGTCATCTGCACGCCCAACAATCCTACGGGCTGCATTCTCAACGCGGCATCGCTCGACGCCGTGGCACATGTAGCGGAGCAGGCGGGCATCTACGTAGTCTGCGACGACGTATACAACCGACTCGTCTATGTGGACGGCTACGAGCGCTTCGCCCAGCGACACCCGGAGCTGCGCGAGCAGACGGTCGTCATCGAGAGCTTCTCTAAGCCCTGGGCCATGACCGGCTGGCGCCTGGGCTGGCTCGCAGCGGCAACCCCCGTCATCGCCGAGATTGCCAAGGCTCACCAATACTTAGTATCGAGCGCCGTCTCCTTCGAAATGGACGCCGCAACGCGAGCCCTGACCGTCGACCCCACCCCCATGCTCGAAGTCTACCGAGCCCGCCGCAAACGCGTGCTGACCGCTCTCAACAACATGGGCCTCGACGTGGTAGAGCCTGCAGGAGCCTTCTACGCCTTCCCCAGCATCAAACAATACGGCCTAACGAGCGAAGGCTTCTGCATCAAAGCCATCAAAGAAGCAAACGTAGCCCTAGTCCCGGGCGACTGCTTCGGCACCGAAGGCCACATCCGCCTCAGCTACTGCGTTTCCGACCAAGATTTGGACGAAGGCCTAAATCGCCTGTCCGCCTTCATTTCAACCTTATAGCCCAACGGGGCGCAACACATCAGCCCACCGACCCAAGCATTATGAGTGGGGCGTGCCGGCCAACGTAAAACCGGGCTGCCCCATAGTTGACGCAGGCACGCGCCGCCGAAGGCCAGGCGCAAGGTTTTCGTAGATTCCGCACGAGCCGAAGAGCACTTAATGTGCTCTTCGTGCGAGCCAGGACTTGACCGAGCGAAAACCTTGCGCCTGGCCTTCGGCGGCGCGGCCGGATGGTGGAATTGTGTACAGCCCGGTTTTCCGTTGACCGACGCCGGGGTCCCCGCCATAATACTTTCGGTTCACGCACGAATCCGCTGCCAGAGACAGCCGGTGCAAACGGGCATCGCCCGCGAGCTTAATGGGATATCCCGCCAGCCGAGGTGGTCGAGTAGATATGTCTTCTCGCCCCCGTCGCTCATGCAGCGCGGGGGCTTTCTTTTTGGACATGCCCCCGTCACGTCCTTGTGGCGGACCGTGCCCGGAAAGAATTCGAGGAGGTGTAATTCATGCCCCAGCAGTACAAAATCGACAAGGTTGCAGAGATCGAGTCCCGTATCGCCGAGAACGCCGGTCTGTTCGTCGTCAACTACAACGGTCTGACGGTTAAGCAGGCTCAGGAGCTGCGTCATCAGCTTCGCGAGTGCGGCGCCGAGATGAAGGTCTACAAGAACAACCTGGTCAAGATCGCTCTCAAGAACCAGGAGCAGCCCGAGATCGACGAGATCCTCGCCGGCCCCGTCGCTTATGTGTTCTACGAGACCGAGCCGGTCGAGGCCGCTAAGGCCCTTAAGGACTTCTCCGCTAAGTCCAAGGGCGTCCTTGAGATCAAGGGCGGTATCTCCGACGGCAAGGCCGTTTCCGCTGATGATGTTAAGGCTATCGCCGAGCTGCCCACCAAGGATCAGCTTCTCGGCCAGATCGCCGGTCTCATCTCCGGTTTCGCTCGCGACATCGCTGTCTGCGTCAACGGCGTTTCCTCTGGTCTCGCTCGTTCGATCCAGCAGGTCTCCGAGCAGAAGGCAGCCTAGTCGCTGTTTTCACCCGCGGCGGCAACGCCGCACCCCTGGCGCATTCGCGCCGTGTTTTAACTGATCTCCGTGCACAGACACGGAAACCGAAAGGACTTAGAAATGGCTAAGCTTACCACCGATGAGATCATCGATGCTCTTAAGGAAATGACCCTTCTCGAGGCTTCCGAGCTCGTTAAGGCTATCGAGGACACCTTCGGCGTTTCCGCCGCTGCTCCTGCTGCTGTTGTCGCCGCTCCCGCTGCTGGCGCTGCTGAGGCCGAGGAGAAGACCGAGTTTGACGTCGTGCTCGAGGGCTTCGGCGACAACAAGATCCAGGTCATCAAGGCCGTCCGTGAGCTCACCAACCTTGGCCTGAAGGAGGCCAAGGAGGTCGTCGAGGGCGCTCCCAAGGCTGTTCTCGAGGGTGCCAAGAAGGAGGACGCCGAGGCCGCCAAGGAGAAGCTCGAGGCTGCTGGCGCTGCTGTCACCCTCAAGTAATCAGGCTTTCTCGCCAGATTTCTTTGCAGACGGGGTTCGCATTGCGAGCCCCGTCTTTTTTGTTATGGCCACTCTATTTTGCTGGCTCGGCATGCAAATTGCTGCCGCTTGCGGTGCTTTGGGGTCGCTACCGTTTGGCGATAAAATTGCACCATTCGAGCATTAATTTGCGTTGACCTGCTGAAGAATGGCGCTTGCCTGCATTAACGTTAATTAACAGCGGTAAGATAATCCGGTATCGCAATTTGGTCTGCGGCCGGTGAGCCGCATGCACGGGCGTTATTTGCGCCTGCGAAAGGATCCTTGAATACTATGAAGGCAATCATCCCCGCCGCCGGTCTTGGCACGCGTTTTCTGCCTGGCACCAAGTGCACGCCCAAAGAAATGCTGCCGGTGCTCGACAAGCCGGTCATCCAGTACGTCGTTGAGGAGGCGCTCGACCCCGAGGAGGTCGATGATGCCATTATCGTCACCTCGCCCGGCAAGCCCGAGCTGCTGAACTACTTCCAGCCCGACCGTTCGCTCGAGAACCTGCTGCGCGAGCGCGGTAAGGACGCCTACGCCGACGCTGTCGCCCATGCGGGCGGTATGCCGGTCGACTTCCGCTATCAGTACGAGCCCAAGGGTCTCGGTCACGCCATTCGCTCTGCCGCCGACGCTGTGGCAGGGGAGAACTTCCTGGTTCTTCTGGGCGACTACGTTGTGCCCAACCGTGATATCTGCGACAAGATGCTTGCCGTCTCCAAGGAGCACGGTGGCGCTTCGGTTATCGCCGTTGCCGCGTGTGCTCCCGAGGAGGTTAGCCGCTACGGCGTTATCGCCGGTGAGCGCGTGGGCTCGCTCGAGGGCGCCGAGGATGTTGCCGATGGCGAGCCGGGTGCCGTGTGGCGCATCGGCGGCCTGGTGGAGAAGCCTGCTCCCGAGGCGGCTCCGTCCAACCTGTACATCGTCGGCCGCTACCTGCTGAGCCCGCTGGTCATGGACCTTCTTGCCGACCAGCAGGCCGGTAAGGGCGGCGAGATCCAGCTGACCGACGCCATGGCCCGTTCGCTCGATCGCGAGGCCATGTATGCCGTCGTCATCGATCCGCTGTCGGGCTACGACACCGGTACCCCGTCTGGTTGGATGGCCACCAACGCCCTCATGGCTGCAAGCGATCCTCGTTTTGCAGGCGCCTTCTGGGATGCCATCGACGAGCGCGGCGGCTTGATGCGCAAGTAGGCCTTCGGGCAACGATATTTACGGGCGCGGACCTCGGTTCGCGCCCGTTTTTTATAAGAGCTGCGATTGCCGGCCCTCTGTTCACAGAAAATATATGAACATATGTTCGATGCACATACATCTACCTGCATGTTTTCTGTCGAAAAACTTTGCTACTCCAAAAACTCAATCACGTCAAGGCTTTTCTTGCCCAACGGTCGGTACCTGATAAACTATTAGGTTGCGATAACTGGCGAAGCTATGCCTCGCCAATCCACCGAGCATTTCCGTGAAGGAGGAAAAACCTGGTGACCTACGCATACACTGCCACTGAGCGCAAGCGCGTCAGCTTCGGGAAAATCCCGGAGGCCATGGAGCTCCCCAACCTTATCTCTGTTCAAAGGGAATCCTTTGAGCGTTTTAAGGACGAGGGCCTTCGTGAGGCATTCAAGGAATCCAGCCCCATCCAGAGCCAGAACCATGTTCTCGAGGTTACCTTCGGCGAGCATCAGTTCGGCGACCCCGCGCACACCGTCGAGGAGTGCCGCGAGAAGGATATGACCTATCAGGCTCCGCTTCTGACCGACGTCCGTCTTACCAACAAGGAGACCGGCGAGATCAAGGAGCAGCTCGTCTTCATGGGCGACTTCCCCATGATGACCGATCAGGGCACCTTCATCATCAACGGTACCGAGCGTATCGTCGTCTCGCAGCTCGTCCGTTCCCCGGGTGTGTACTACAGCTCCGAGATGGATTCGGGCAAGCAGATCTACAAGGCCCAGATCATCCCGTCCCGCGGTGCCTGGCTTGAGTTTGAGGTCGACAAGCGCGACCAGCTCATGGTCTCCATCGACCGTAAGCGCAAGCAGAGCGCCACGATGTTCCTGCGCGCCCTTGGCATCGCCGTCACCAACGACGACATCATCGAGCTGCTCGGCAACTCCGATGTGATCAAGCGCACCCTCGAGCGCGATACCGCCCTCACTCGCGAGGACGCCCTCATCGAGATTTACCGCCGTCTGCGCCCGGGCGAGCCTCCTACCGTGGATGCTTCCCGTAGCCTGCTCGAGGGCCTGCTCTTCAACCCGCAGCGCTACGATCTGGCCCGCGTCGGTCGTTACAAGGTCAACAAGAAGCTCAACCTCACCACCGAGGAAGAGGTCACGGTGCTCACCGACGAGGATATCGTCGCGACGCTGCGCTACCTGCTGTCCCTCGCCGCCGGCGAGCAGGGCTTCAAGGTCGACGACATCGACCACTTTGGCAACCGCCGTATCCGCACCGTCGGCGAGCTCGTCGCCAACCAGTTCCGTATCGGCATGAGCCGTATGGAGCGCGTCGTCCGTGAGCGCATGAGCTCCCAGGACATCGACGAGATCACCCCGCAGTCGCTCATCAACATCCGTCCGATCGTGGCCTCCATCAAGGAGTTCTTCGGTTCCTCGCAGCTCTCGCAGTTCATGGACCAGGCGAACCCCCTGACCGGTCTGACCCACAAGCGCCGTCTGTCCGCACTCGGCCCTGGCGGTCTTGCCGGCCACAAGTCGGGCTCCAGCCGCCGCACCAACGTGCCGACGGCCGTCCGCGACGTTCACAACTCGCACTACAGCCGCATGTGCCCGATCGAGACCCCCGAAGGCCCCAACAT
>CABSNL010000020.1 GCA_902479095.1 uncultured Collinsella sp.
GAAGCCGGCAGCGTCACCGGCGAGCTCGATGTCGGCATCGAGCATATAGGTGGAACCGGCATCCGCAGCGAGCACCTGCTCGACTTTGCCCGACTCGCAGGAAAGCTCAAAGGCCTCGACTGCCTTAGCCTCGCCAAAGGCGCCAAGCATGCTGTCAGGGAGCTTGGTGCCGAGCGTTCCGTCGGCACGCTGAACGATCTCGAGAGGCATAAAGGTGCCACCCCACAGGTAAGAGCTGGGATCGCCACCCTCGTCACGCGTAGGAACCCAACCAAAGAGAACGCGGCGCTCGCCGTCAAATGCGGTACGCGCGGCATAGTACGCGCGGCCATCGAAGGAATCGTCCGCAGGAGTGATCCAAGGACCGTTGATAGAGCGAGACATGCGGTAACGGGTCTTGTTGCCATCACTGTACTCGGAGAACACCAGATACCACCAGTCGCCCATCTTAAAGAGATCAGGCATCTCGAACATGGTGTACAGGCCCGGATTCCACCAGTCGCCCTGGAACTCCCAGGTATCCAGGTCCTTGGAGGTGAACTTGACCAGACGACCGGTCATCAGACGCTTGTCCTCGCCCACACGCGTGCCGAGGATGAGCATGTACTCTTCGTTCTCCTCATCCCAAAGCACAAAGGGATCGCGCCAGTTGCGGTCATCGTAACCCTCCTGGGGCGGAAGCAGCGTCTCGGCGATGTTCTTCTCCCACTTGACGGCGTCGTCACTCGTTGCGTGAAGAAGAACCTGCTTCATCAAGCGTGCCTTGACCTTATCGCGATTGCAACCAGTGTAGAGCGCATGGTACTTGTCGCCCACCTTAAACACCGTGCCGGCATAAACATACTGGTCGACTTCCTCGTCGCCGCCACGCTCAAGGCTCTCGCCAAAGTCTTTGTAATTGACGAAGTCCTTGGTTGTCGCGAGTGCCCAGCCAAACGGCTCTCCGAAAGGTCCGGGGTTTCGCGTGTCACGCTGATGATAGAGATAGAACGTGCCGTCCTCGCCGTACGGCATGATGTCGCCCACCCAAATTCCCTCAGGCTGGTAATACACCTTGTGCATCCGAGACTTCCTTCCCACGTGATACTAACTCGGTACAACTGCAAGATATGTCAATCGTTTTCATATGTCAAACGTTTTCATACCAATACGTCTTTTCGCAGTTCCAGTCGTCGGCAAACGGTTGACATATGCCGGCGAACGGTCATCAGAGGCGTTTGAGGAATTCTTTTGGCACGGGATGAACTACGCGGTTTTGCCCTCAATGAGTTCAACGGGGAGCTTGGTATTCGATTCGGGCTTTTCACCGTTAACAAGAGCGATGATGGATTGCGCCGCGAGCTCTCCGATGCGATCGATATCTTGACGAACGGTTGTTAAGTCAGGCATAAACGTCATAGTGCGGCGGGCGCCATCCGCGCCCACGACCTTAATATCGTCCGGAGCGCTCAAGCCGCGCTGCTTCATCACGTTAAGACAGATAGCCGCCATCGTGTCGTCTCCCGCAAAGATGCCGTCAATATCGGGGTTCTCATCGAGGATCTTCGCAACGACCGCACTCTTTTCGTCATCGGACTTAACGAACTCGACCTCACGGACAAGCGCGGGCAAACCGGCCTGCTCCACAACATCGTGGTAGGCATCGGTACGCTTATTGGCAGGCATGCGCATGCGGCTATTGTTGCGCAGGCACAAGATGCGCGAACACCCGTCATCAATCAGGCGACGCGTGGCAAGTTCGCCGATGCCATAGCTGTCGCTCGCAATCTGAACAGAGGCCTCGCCAAGGTCGCAGTCGATACCAACCAGACTCAAGCCCATCTCGGCATACGCCTCGGCACCGATATTAAGCGAGTTGACGATGACGCCATCAACCATATTGCGTCGAAGCATGTCGATATAAGAGCGCTCAAGCTCGGGTCGATTGGCGCTATTGCACAGCAGCATCTTAAAACCGTTTTCGGCCAGGGTATGCTCAATGACTTGAACCACTTGGGCATGAAACGGACTGCTGACATAGGGGACGATCATACCGATAAGATTCAGGCGACCGTTGAGCATGGCACGAGCGATATCGTTGGGCGTATAGTTGATGCGCTTCATCGCGGCATGGACCTTATCGCGGGTCTCTTGGCTAATATAGCCGCGATTATTAAGCACGCGAGATACCGTAGTAGGCGAAACCCCCGCCACCGCTGCAACTTCCTTGATGCCAGGCTTAGCCGAATCCTTAGAACGAGCGCCCTCGCGAGCCATAGCACCCTCCCCCATCAACATGTCATACGTTTACATACGAACAAAGCATACCCCAACAAGAGCGGGAAGACGGTAACAGTACAAGTAAGTAAACGACTCATCCAAATAATTAGGAGAGTTCCGCCTAAAGGGTGACTCCAAAGGACCCCACATGGCCGGTTTTGGGTTATTTTCCAAAACATCCCGCAGGACGCAAAGAGGCTCCGCCGCGCAACGCGCGCAGCGGAGCCTCTTTGCATGTCCGAGGACGTTTTGGGAAATAACCCAAAACCGGCCCCAGTAATCCTACAGGAGTTGAACCCTTTAGAACTTGTCGTGGAAGGTACGCGCAATGACCTCGTCCTGCTGCTCCTTGGTGAGCGTGTGAAAGTTCACGGCGTAGCCGGAAACGCGGATGGTCAGCTGCGGGTACTTCTCGGGGTGAGCCTGAGCGTCGAGCAGCGTCTCACGGTTGAAGACGTTGATGTTCAGGTGGTGGCCACCCTTCTCAGCGTAAGCGTCGAGCATGTGGACCAGGTTATCGGCCTGAGTCTCGGAAACTTCAGAAACCTTCATAATGTGTCTCCTTCGATTAATAGGCGCCGGCCGAAACCGGCGCGCTAATCAGTAATCGTTATTGTTAGTATAGCACTAACAATAGTTACTCGCCCAGCTGATCAAGGTCGATATCGCCAAAGAACACCTGGTCCTCCTTGCCGAGCGCACTCGGGATGATGGAGAAGGTGTTGGAGATGCCGTCCTGAGCATCGCGGAACGGGAGCTTGGAAACCGAAGACAGCGAAGCGATGGCGCCGTGGCTATCGCGCTTGTGCATGGGGTTAGCACCCGGGGCGAACGGCTGGCCAGCCTTGCGGCCGTCGGGCGTGGAGCCGGTCTTCTTACCGTACACGACGTTGGAGGTAATGGTCAGAACCGAGGTCGTGGGCACGGAGTTGCGGTAGGTGTCGTTCATGCGGATGTACTCCATGAACTGGTGCACAACGTCGTGAGCGATCTGGTCGACGCGGTCGTCGTCGTTACCGTACTTGGGGAACTCGCCCTCGGTCTCGAAGTCGACGATGATGCCGTTCTCATCACGGACGGGGTGAACCTTGGCGTACTTGATGGCGGACAGGGAGTCAGCCACGACGGAAAGGCCAGCGATGCCCGTAGCGAACCAGCGGTGCACGTGCTTGTCGTGCAGAGCCATCTGGATGCGCTCGTAGCAATACTTGTCGTGCATGTAGTGAATGATGTTCAGCGAGTTGACGTACACGCCAGCGAGCCACTTCATCATGTCGTTGTACTTGGCCACAACGTCGTCGTAATCGAGCGTATCGCCCTCGACGGCGCGGTACTTGGGGCCGACCTGCTTCTTGGAGACCTCGTCAACACCGCCGTTGAGTGCGTACAGCAGGCACTTGGCCAGGTTGGCGCGGGCGCCGAAGAACTGCATCTCCTTGCCAATGCGCATGGAGGACACGCAGCAGGCAATGCCGTAGTCGTCGCCGTGATAGACGCGCATGAGGTCGTCGTTCTCGTACTGGATCGAGGAGCTGGCGACAGAAGTCTTGGCGCAGAACTTCTTGAAGTTCTCGGGCAGACGGGTCGACCACAGAACGGTCATGTTGGGCTCGGGGCTGGTGCCCATGTTCTCGAGCGTGTGCAGGTAGCGGTAGCTCATCTTGGTAACGAGCGTACGGCCGTCAACACCCATGCCGCCGATGGACTCGGTGACCCACTGCGGATCGCCGGTGAACAGGGCCTGGTACTCGGGGGTACGGGCAAACTTGACCATGCGGAGCTTCATGATGAAGTGATCCACGAACTCCTGGATCTGCTCCTCGGTGAAGGTACCGTTGGCAAGGTCGCGCTCAGCGTAGATGTCGATGAACGTAGAGGTACGGCCGATGGACATAGCGGCGCCGTTCTGCTCCTTGACGGCAGCGAGGTAGGCGAAGTACATCCACTGGATGGCCTCCTGCGTGTTGGTAGCAGGGTTGGAAATATCGAAACCATAGGTCTCGGCCATCATCTTGAGCTCGCCGAGGGCGCGGATCTGCTCCTGCAGCTCCTCACGATCGCGGATGTTGTCGGCGGTCATGACCGTCGGGGTGGAAGCCTTCTGGGCCTCCTTGTCCTTGATCAGGTAGTCGACGCCGTACAGGGCAACACGACGGTAGTCGCCGATGATGCGGCCGCGGCCATAGCCATCGGGCAGACCGGTGATGATGTGAGCCGAGCGGCAAGCACGCATCTCGGGAGTGTAAACATCGAAGACGCCAGCGTTGTGGGTCTTACGCTCGAAGGTGTAGCGCTCGACAACGTTCTCGTCGACCTTATAGCCGTGCTGGCTGGCAGCCTGACAAGCGATGCGGATACCACCGTTGACGTGCAGCGCGCGCTTGAGCGGCTTGTCGGTCTGGAGACCGACGATGGTCTCCTTCTCGCGGTGGGCGTTATCGATGTAGCCAGCGGGGTGGCTCACGATACCCGTAACGGTCTTGGTGTCCATATCGAGGACACCGCCCTGCTCGCGCTCCTTAAGCAGCAGGTCGAGAACCTCGCCCCACAGCTCCTTGGTACGCTCGGTCGGGCCGGCGAGGAACGACTCGTCGCCCTCGTAGGGGGTGTAGTTCTTCTGGATGAAGTCTCGGACGTCAACCTCTCCCGTCCAAATGCCTTCCTTGAAGCCTTCCCATGCCTCCTGCATTGTGTAACCACGCTCCTAGTTACGTGTTATGCGGCGCTCTCTCACACCGCTGCTTATTGAATTCTTGAATTTTCGGCTTGCACTACCGGTTTCTTCCGTTCTTCACCACACGTTGGTGCAGGAAAAACGTTTGTCCACCTTGGAACTACAACCCAAAACCCAAGATTTCACCCGTCTGAGAAGGATAACATAGCGACCCTCTGCATCTGGGCTGTTATATGTTTCTTTTTTTATATCATAATGGCTTTTTTTACAAACCCGCAGGAAATGCGCGCGCGAACAACTACCGTTCACCGATTTGTTTGGTATTTTTCCTTGCCTTTGTACGACGTTCACTCTAGCTGTTATGCCAGCTTTAGCAGGGTAAAGTACCCCTGAGACCCTACAGAAACTGCGGGGCGGCCACGGGATTTCCTTCCCATGGCCGCCCTGTGGCATGGCTAGTTTTTTAGCTTTGATTGCCGCTTGGCATTAGGCGGCTGAGGCGGCCTTGTCGGTCGCTGCCTTGCTGTTGCTCTGCTGGCCCTCAAAATGCTTGTAGCACCAGCTGGTGACCAGCGGGGTCAAAATAGCCGTCACGATTGCGCAGGCAGCAACCTGTGCCGTGGCCGTCGCGAGCACGGCGCCGCCGTACATGGCCCCGTTGACGCTTGCCATGGCAGCAGGCGTGGCCACATTGGCTCCGGCGCAGCTCGAAATGGCCGCACCTGCGACACCCGTACCACCCGTGAGCTTATCGACCGCGATGACGGGAATTGCAAAGACCACCGAGCAGATCACGCCGAGCAGAATACCGGGGAGACCGCCATTAATGAGCTGGCCAAAGGTCATGGTCGAGCCCATGGCAAAGAAGACGAGCACGATGATGGCGGAAAGTGCCGGTGCCATCATCTTCTTAAAGCTGGGGAAGAGGTTGCCCAGAATAATGCCGACGACAATCGGCAGGATGGCACCCACGAGCGACCAGCCGATCGGAGCCTGGCCGGCAGCGCCGAGCACGATCATCGTGACCGGAGGGCCGACAACGAGCGTGGTGATTGCGACGGCGCCACGTTCGGCCTCGTTGCCCATGGTACCCATCAGACCAGCGTACATAGCGTTGTTGGCGCCGGTGCAAGCGGCCAGCATCACCATGGCCGAGATACCAAACAGGTTGTCGTTGAACACATAAAGGATGAGCAGCGACACGGCAACGACCACGATCTGCTTGACGGCGATGATGATGGCGCCGCGTGCAGCGGCGGCAGGAGCACTCTTAAACGAAATCGTCGTACCGACGATGAGCAAAAAGGCGCCCACGAGCGGGCCTGCACCCTGCTGGGTCATGCCAAGCGTAAAGCTGCCGAGCGTTTTGAACAGGTCGGGGAATAGCGTGTTGAGCAGGCAGCCCAGCAAAAGCGGCACCAAGATATTGGCGCCCGGGATGGAGGACATCTTAAAGAACGGCTCCTTTGCCGCCGGCGCCTCCACCGCAGTCGATTCACTCATATATATCTCCTTTGGATGCATGCGAATCGTAGCCGCATGCGCCTATATCAGAAAGAAGGCGACGGTCCCGAGTCGCAGGAGCCGTCGCCGAATAATCGTCGCGGAGTATTACCCGTCCAGGACGATGCCGCCGTCGCAGTCACCGATCTCGCCGTTCACGAAGCTGGCGAGGTCGGAAGCGAAGAACAGCACCATCTGCGCAGGCTCGCTGGCCTGGGCGGCGCGGCCCAGAGGAATACCGTTGATGATGCGCTGAGAGTTCTCGTCAGAGAGAATCGAGGTCATATCGGTCAACGTGAGCGACGGGCACACGGCGTTGCAGCGGACGCCAAACTTGCCGCCTTCCTTGGCGACCGCCTTGGTTAGACCGTTAACACCGGCCTTGGAGCTCGCGTAAGCCGCGGTGCCGAGCAGGCCGCCGCCGATCTTGCCAGCAACAGAACTCACGTTGACGATAGTGCCGGCATGAGCCGCCTTAAAGTGCGGGTACACGGCGTTCATCATGGTAAAGGTGCCATTGAGGTTGATGTCGATGGTGCGACGCCACTCGGTGTCATCGATCTCGTCGAACTTCTTGGTGCTGATGACGCCAGCGCAGTTGATCAAGATGTTGGTTTGCGGCAGGTCCGTAAAAATCTGCTCGACGGTCTCGCGCGCCTTGGGCGCATCGGCGACATCGAGCTGATAGAACTTGTTGCCCTCGCCAAGCTCGGCCACAGCGGCCTCGCCCTTAGCAGCGTTCCTTGCGATGAGCGCGACGTGTCCGCCGCCCGCGACGATGCCCTTGGCGATCTCGAGGCCAATGCCCTGAGTGCCACCCGTGACAATCGCGGTCTTACCCGTGAAGTCAAATGCCATGACTCCATCCCCCTTTATGTAAGGTGTCTCCTTGCGGGAAGTTGGAGCATCGCACGTGGCGATTATATGAGTCCCAGTCGTCATGGTGGTGACAACCCCTCGCCTAACCGCGGGCATAATAGTTCTTTGAAACGCTTCAGCAATTGAATGATTTTAAGTCTTAATGAGCTCTTAATATTGCCCACTGTATGAGGCCCGCGTATGGGGGTATCATCTTCCACCGAAAATAGTTTCTAGTGTTAGGGGTTTTCGGTGGAAGATACCGATTTCCATGAGCTTGGGCGTCAGCTCTTTACCGAGTTTGGCAGCATGCACCAGCGCGTTTCGCGCTTTGCCGACCAGGCTCTGGGTGGCGAGATGGCCGTCATGCGCGCCCTCATGCGCGCCGGCGGCTCGCTCACGCCGAGCGAACTCGCTGATCGCGCCTGGGTCTCGAGCGCCCGCATCGCCAATATCCTGCGCGCCCTCGAGGCCAAGGGCTGGGTCGAGCGCGAGCACTCAAAGACCGACCGTCGTCGCGTACACGTCACGGTGACCGACAAAGGATTCCAGGTTATCGAAATCAAACGTCGGGAATTCGAGGACCGCACCGCGGCCTTCCTCGAGCAGCTTGGCGAAACAGATACCCAAGAGATGGTGCGCCTTCTTAGACGTGCCAACGAAATTATCGACCGCAATCAAGAAAGGAGAGATGCCGAGTGAGGATTCTCAAGCTCTTTAAAAAACATATCCTGGCACTGTTCGCAGCTATCGTACTTATCGTAATCAGCTGCAACGCCGATCTGGCGCTGCCTACCTATATGAGCGACATCGTCGACGTGGGTGTGCAGCAAGGCGGCATCGCGTCGCCCGTACCCGACACCATCCGCGCCGAATCGCTCGACGACCTCGAACTCTTTATGAGCGCCAAGGACGCCAAGGCTGTGGAGGCCGTGTTTAGCAAGGCTGACAAAAACGACATTCGAACGTACGAGGGCACCGAGGAAGAGCGTGCCGATGGAGGCAAGATTGCCGACATTATGAGCCTGCCCGAGACTGTCGTCCTTTCGCTCAACCAGGGCATCGACGCCAACTCCATGGGCGACATGATGGGCTCGTCCAGCGAGAAAGACGACAACGCTGCCCAGGCCATGCCCACCCCCGAGCAAATGGCAGCGATGACGCCCGAGCAGCTCGCCGAGATGCAGCAGAAGGCCGCGGCGGCGCAGAACATGCAAAAGCAGATTGATGCCGACGGCGGTAAGATCACTATGAAGAGCCTGCGCCTGGGTGTCGAGGGCGGTCTGGTAGACCAAAGCAAGCTCGTCGAGGGCGCCAACCAAATGGCGGACAAAATGGGCTCCATGTCGGGCTCCATCGTCACCCAGCGCGCCGTGAGCTATGTACAGGACGAGTACAAGGCGCAGGGCATCGACCCCGCCGACGTGCAGAACGCCTACCTGAGCCGCATGGCGACCACGATGTTTGGACTGTGCCTCGTGTCGCTCGTCGCCACCATCCTGACCGGTGCCGTGGCTTCGCGCACCGCCTGCTCCATCGCCCGCGACCTGCGCCGCGAGACCTTCAACAAGGTTATGCACTTCTCGCCGGCCGAGGTGGGCAAGTTTAGCCAGGCCTCGCTCATCACCCGCTGCACCAACGACATTCAGCAGATCCAGATGGCCGCAACTCTGTTTATCCGCATGTGTCTGATGGCCCCCGTCATGGGCATCGTCGCCGTCATGCGCGTCCTGGCCAACCATACCGGCCTGGAGTGGACCATCGCCGTTGCCATCATCGCGGTCTCGGCCGTCGTCGGCGTGCTTATGGGCCTCACCATGCCCAAGTTCAAAAAGATGCAAAGCTTTGTTGACCGCGTGAACCTTACCGCCCGCGAGCTGCTCGACGGCCTTATGCCCATCCGCTCGTTCAACCGCGAGGAACATGAGCTCGAACGTTTTGACAAGGCGTCGCTCGACCTGATGACCACGCAGCTCTACACCAACCGAGCCATGAGCTTTATGATGCCGCTCATGATGCTCGTCATGAACTGCATCACCGTGCTTATCGTCTGGTTTGGCGCGCAGGGCGTGTCCGACGGCGTGATGCAGGTCGGCAACATGATGGCGTTTATCTCCTACACCATGCAGATCGTCATGGCGTTTATGATCCTCACCATGGTTTCGGTCATCCTGCCCCGCGCCGAGGTCGCAGCCGAGCGCGTGGAAGAGGTCATCACCTGCCCCACGAGCATCAACGACCCCACCTCGCCCAAACTGCCCGCTGCCAGCGCGCCGCGCGGCGAGCTCACCTTCCGTGACGTGAGTTTCCAGTATCCCGATGCCCGCGCCGACGTCATTAGCGGTGTAAACTTCACCACGCACGCCGGCCAGATGCTCGGCATCATTGGCTCCACGGGCTCGGGCAAGTCCACGCTTGTGCAGCTCATCCCGCGCCTGTACGACGTCACGGGCGGCAGCATTTCGCTCGACGGCATCGACGTGCGCGACATGACCCTTTCCGAGCTGCGCCGCCGCATCGGTTATATTCCGCAGCAGGGTCGTCTGTTCTCGGGTACCGTCGAGAGCAACCTCAAGTTTGCCGGCGACATGGTGAGTGACGAGGATATGCGCCAGGCAGCACGCGTCGCCCAGGCGGAGGACTTTATCGCCGAGCGCGAGGACGGGTACGACTCCCCCATCAGCCAGGGTGGCTCCAATGTTTCGGGTGGTCAGCGCCAGCGTCTGGCCATCGCCCGCGCGTTGGCCAAAAAGCCCGAGGTCGTGGTGTTCGATGACTCGTTTAGTGCCCTCGACTACAAGACCGACGCGCGCCTGCGCGAGGAGCTGGCCAAAAACGTTACCGACGCCGCACTCGTGGTCGTGGCCCAGCGCATCGCGACCATCATGCACGCCGACCAGATCATCGTGCTCGACGACGGCCACGTAGTGGGCACCGGCACGCACGAGGAGCTGCTGCGCAGCTGCCCGGCGTACCTGGAGATCGCACAGTCGCAGCTTTCCGCCGAGGAGCTGGGGCTTACCCAAGAAGAAATTGCAGCCGTCATGGAAGGAGGCGAGCGCTAATGGCAGGCGAGACCAAGACTCAGATTCCCAAGCCCACCCGCCAGCGTGGTCCCATGGGCCGCATGGGTGGCATGCGTCGTGGCGAAAAGGCCAAGGACTTTAAGGGCACCATGAGGCAGCTGCTCGGCTATATCGGCCAGCACAAGATTGCCGTGTTTGCCGCCGTCGCCTTTGCCGTGTGCTCGGTCATCTTTAACATTGTGGGACCCAAGGTGCTCGGCCAGGTTACGACCAAGCTGTTCGAAGGCCTGGTCGCCAAGGTCAACGGCACCGGCGACGTTGACTTTGACTGGATCGCCAAGACGCTCGGCTTTTTGCTCTGCCTGTATCTGGCGAGCTCTGTCTGCAGCCTGGTCCAGGGCTGGCTCATGACCGGCGTCACGCAAAAGATCTGCTACCGCATGCGCAAGGAAATCGCCGCCAAGATTGCCGTCGTGCCGATGAGTTACTTCAACGGCCACAGCAAGGGAGACGTACTCAGCCGCATCACCAACGACGTCGATACGCTGGGTCAGTCGCTCAACCAGAGCGTGACGCAGCTCATCACGTCGGTGACGCAGATTATCGGCGTGCTCGTCATGATGCTTTCGATCAGCCTGCCGCTTACCGGCGTCACCGTGCTCACGCTGCCGGCCGCCGCGATTATCTTGACCGTAATGATTCACTTCTCGCAGCCGTACTTCCGCGAGCAGCAGCAGGTTCTGGGCGCCGTCAACGGCATTATCGAGGAGGACTTTGCCGGCCAGAACGTCATTCAGGTGTTCGACCGCGCCGAGGCCTCGATCGAAGAGTTCGACCGTCAAAACGACCGCCTCTTTATTAGTGGCTGGCGCTCGCAGTTCCTGTCGGGCCTGATGATGCCGCTTATGAGCCTGGTGGGTAACATGGGCTACGTGGGCGTTGTCGTGGTGGGCGCACAGCTCGCACTGACCGGCAACGCCACGCCCGGCGACATCCAGAGCTTTATCCAGTACGTTCGCAACTTTACGCAGCCCGTGCAGCAACTGGGCAACGTGAGCAACACGATGCAGTCGATGGCAGCCGCCACCGAGCGCGTCTTTGAGTTCCTGGCCGCGCCCGAGGAGGAGCAGAAAGCCGACGCGCAGATTCCCGAAAAGCGCCCCGGCCATGTGGAGTTTGATCACGTCAAGTTTGGCTATACGCCCGACAAGACCATCATCCACGACTTTAGCTGCGAGGCGCAGCCCGGCCAGACCATCGCCATCGTCGGCCCCACCGGCGCCGGCAAGACCACGCTCATTAAGCTGCTGCAGCGCTTCTACGATGTGGACGGCGGTTCGCTGCGCGTCGAGGGTGTCGACGTGCGCGACTGGGACCGCGCGGCGCTGCGCGGCGAGTTTGCCATGGTGCTGCAGGACACCTGGCTGTTTAACGGCACCATCCGCGAGAACATCCGCTACGGACGCCCCGATGCAAGCGATGCCGAGGTCGAAGCCGCTGCACGCGCCGCACGCTGCGATCACTTTATCCATACGCTCGCCGGCGGCTACGACTTTATGATCAACGAGGAAGGCACCAACCTGTCGCAGGGCCAGCGCCAGCTCGTGACCATTGCCCGTGCCATTTTGGCCGACCGCCCGGCGCTAATTCTGGACGAGGCAACCTCCAACGTTGACACTCGTACCGAGGAGCTTATTCAGCGTGCCATGGATGCGCTGATGCAGGGCCGTACCAGCTTTGTTATCGCGCACCGCCTGTCCACGATCCGCAACGCCGACGTGATCTTGGTAATTCGCGACGGCGATATCGTCGAGAAGGGCACGCACGACGAGTTGCTCGCCCAGGGCGGCTTCTACGCCGATCTGTACAACTCGCAGTTCGACGAGGCGGCGTAAATTCTGCCGCGGGGAACGAATAACGCCCGAGAACGGGGGCGCAGGACAACCTGCGCCCCCGTTTTTGCTCTGCGGCCCTCAAACCGCCTCCCCTGGGACCTGATTGACAGCCCCTTCGAGGCCCCGTGGGCAAAAAATGGCAAATATGAGTACTGTTACCTTTTTAGTAACAGCCAAAACAGCCCCAAATGCCGTTTTCACGGCTTACACGCGTCCCTAAATTGATCAAACAGCCCTATAGCGGACTTATATGTGTTTGCGTTAATAAACATATTTTGCTGTTATGTCTATTATTTTGCGAAGGCAATATGATACTAAGATAGCAACCGTACTCATATTTGGCATTTTTTGCCCACAGGGTATTTCCTGGGGAACTGACAACAGCCTTAGGGTCCCGCGCGGCGCCGCTCCCTCCCAGCATCCGCCGACGTTTACCCAGATAAAACCTGCCAAAATAAACCTGTCCCTTTTTGGTAGGTTTCGGGGTGACAAGGGCTTGCACTTTAGCGTGCGACAGCGGATAATGCCGAGCATTCGACAATCCGCTTATTGCTCTTTCTATAGATTGAGGAGACCCCTATGGCCATGGAATTCAAACGCAGGCTGCCGATCCCCATGGAGATCCGCGAGGAAATGCCACTTTCTGCCGAGCTTACCGCCAAAAAGCAGGCATTTGACGCCGAGGTCGCCAAAGTCTTTACCGGCGAGGACGCACGCAAGGTGCTCATCATCGGCCCGTGCTCTGCCGACCGCGAGGATTCGGTTCTCGAGTATATGAATCGTCTGGCCAAGACCGCCGAGGAGGTCAAGGACAAGCTCATTATCATTCCGCGCGTCTACACCAATAAGCCGCGTACCAAGGGCACCGGTTACAAGGGTCTTCTGCACAACCCCAACCCCGAGGCTCCCGACGACCTACTCGAGGGCGTCAAGGCAATCCGCCATATGCACCTGCGCGTTATTGAGGAAACGGGCTTCTTCACCGCCGACGAGATGCTCTATCCGTCCAACTACCAATACCTCGTTGACCTGCTGAGCTACGTCGCCGTGGGCGCACGCTCGGTCGAGAACCAGGAGCATCGCCTGGTGTCGAGCGGCATTTCGGTACCCGTCGGCATGAAGAATCCCACTGCCGGCTCTACCACCGTTATGCTCAACTCCATTTACGCCGCGCAGGCGCACCAGAGCTTCATCTTCCGCAACTGGGAGGTCGAGTGCGACGGCAATCCGCTCGCGCACGCCGTTATGCGTGGCTACATCGGTCTCGATGGGCGCACCTACCCCAACTACCACTACGAGCACCTGGAGCGCCTGGCCGAGCGCTATACCGAGCATGCCGGTTACGCCAACCCGGCGGCGGTCATCGACTGCAACCACGACAACTCGGGCAAGCGCCCGCTGGAGCAGTACCGCATCTGCAAGGAGGTACTCGACAGCTGCCGCCGCAACGAGTCCATCTCCAAGCTGGTCAAGGGCTTTATGATCGAGTCCTACCTGGAAGACGGCAACCAGCCGGTCGACGGCGGCGTCTTTGGTAAATCGATCACCGACCCGTGCCTGGGCTGGGAAAAGACCGACTACCTCATCCGCGAGATCGCGGAACGGGTGTAGGTTACGGCGTTTTACCAAACGCCGTAACGGCTCGACGCTGCGCGGGCCGCACCTGGACAATCTGACGTTCAACTTCAAGGGCGCGACCAGAAGGTCGGCGCCCTTTCGTTTGATGTGGCAGTTAGGGGCGCTCCTTTTCTGCCGGCAGTCAGGGACATTCCTTGGGGTAGTCATTGGGGACGTTCTTGTTTGACTAGTCGTTTAAGAACGTCCCCAACGACTACCCGGGGGAGTTGCCTTCCCTCGTGGCGGTCTTCTAGCAGAAAAACCAAGTGAGTAGGCTTTTTGCAGAAGGCCGAGCACGCCCTAAAACGCCACAGCTCTGACCTGCAGTTTTATAGATCATTTGTCGCGATGTGCTCGGCAGGTTCAAAAAAGTCTACTCACTTGTATCTGAGACGCACCAGATTGGCAAAAACCGCCGCGAAAGGGCCCCTGGTCCCTTCGCGGCGGTCATACGCCTCTAATTTTGCGACGGTTTTGCCCGCTTGTTACTCGCTGTAGCGGGTAGCGATGGCGGCTCGCACCATGCCGGTGCTCATGAGGTAGGTCACCAGGAAGTAGCCACCGTATGCTGCCAGGAAAATCGCACAGGTGAGGCCCACGGTGCCGCCGATGCTCATATTTCCGAAAATGCTCACCAGCTCGATGATCACCTTGAGAGCCACAAAGGAGTGCGCCAGGCCCACTGCCAGCGGGAACAGGAAGAATACCGCTTGCTGTGCCATCACCGAATGGCGAATCTGGCGGTCGTCACAGCCAATCTGCGCCAGCACACGATAGCTGCGGCTGCCGTCGGCCACGTTGGAGAGTTGCTGAATCGACAGAATCGCCGCGCATGCAACGACCAATACAAAGCCGATGTAGATGGCTAGGTAGCTAATAAGACCGTTCATTTGCGCTGCTTGCGCGTACATCTCGGAGCGTGTGATGAAGGTTCCCCACGACCCCGGCTCCTTGCCGTCAACGAGCAGATTGTCGAGCACAGTGTATTTAATACTCTCGTCTGCCTCGGTCGTATCCATCCCCTGTTTGTAGTTAACGAGCAGGCTACTGGAATACGGCTGCAGATTAAGTTGGGACAACAGCTCGTCGGCAACGACGACGGTACCCCCATTACTGCCCATCGCCGAGTTGGCGATGGCCGCCGTATCTTCGTCCGACTTATCGGTTGCGGGCTTGAGCGTATGCCCGCCCAAGGTAAGGGTATGGCCGCCAGCCATATACTTGGTGTACAGGTCGACCAGCTCGCCGCCCATATCACACGTGAGCAGATACTGGTCGTGACCGATGTGCACCGGCTCCTCGCCCATCATCTGACGCAGTTTGTTGTACTGGCTCGCCGGCGTCACAAACAGACCCATCGTATCGGCATTGCTACCCCCGAACGCCTTGGGAAGCTTTTCGCCCATGGTCTTGCACATCTCACTTGGAGTCACCGAAGGATCCGAGCCGCCAAGCGGGTAACTCAGATACGAATCGATCTGCACATGCTCACCGGCAACATCGGCGATATTGACCTTCTTGCCGGTCTCGTCGTTGTTGTCCGCCGACTTGCCCTTAATACCGTCTGCAACGTTATCGTGATCGATACGATCGCCGTGCCATGCGGAGTACAAATCGACCGTACTATCGGCCAGCACCATTCGATCGGCCTCAGACGGATTGAAAGACTCTTTGTAGAAGTCGAGCGTATCGGGCGTGTAATAGACATACGTCTTCGACATGTCGGCCGGATTATAGCGCTCCAGATTCTCGTTCATCACGTTGGCAATCGACATACCGCACGTCACCGAGGTGATGGCCGAAAACAGGAGCATCGCGATGACGCCCATCGAAAAGCACACCGTGTTGACCTTGGCCGCAAGCTGGCGCACGGTAAACATGTTAAGGCCGCGCCAATACACGCCGCGCAGGCTCTGCAGCAGCTTGATGAGCATGCCCGAGAGTCCCCAGAACAGGGCAAAGGTGCCCACGGTAACCATAGCGGTCGTAATACCAAACTGGTTCATGGCCTCTTGCAGCTTGCTGTCCGTCGCGGTTAGCGGGAACCCATCACGTAGCAGACGGTAATAGGCCACGCCCACAAGCACCACGCCCACGGCAAAGATGGCAATCGCAATCCAGGGGTTGCGTGTCTTGATGCTCTCGTTGCGACGCTCGGCACCCATAAGCTCGATGAGTTTGGTACGACGCACGGCGCGAAGGTTCAGCAGTAGCGTGAGCACAAACATTACGAGCATGCAGGCAAGGGTCAGATTGAACGCATGCACCGAGAAAAAGAAGTGGAAATTGGCAATCTGCGTCTTAAAGAGCGAGGCCGTAAAGAACGTCATGAGCTGGGAGAGTCCCACACCCAGCACAATGCCGGCGACAAAGGCCACGACCGAAACGATCACCGTCTCGAGCGCCATGATCGTGGCGACGCGCCCACGCCCCATGCCGAACACCTGGTACAGGCCAAACTCCTTCTTGCGGCGTTTCATGATGAAGTTATTGGCATACACCATCAAAAAGGCCATGACACCGGCCAAAAAGTACGTCAGGTCGCCGAGCATGCTGCCCATTACCTGCGCCAAGCCCTTTTCATCGATTCCGGCGATGTCGACCTGCATCGAGATGGTGTTAAAGGCATAGAAGACCGTGACACCCAGGGTGAGCGTCAAAAGGTAGACGAGGTAGTCGCGGCCGGCGCGGCGGACGTTACCCCAAGCGAGTTTACAGAGCATCGGAGCCCTCACCGCCCATCATGGCAACGACCTCCATAATGCGGTCGAAGAACTCTCGGCGGTCGGTGTCGCCGCGGCGCAGCTCGGTGAAGATCTTGCCGTCGCGGATAAACAGCACACGGCTCGTGTAGCTGGCGGCAAAGCTGTCGTGCGTGACCATGAGCACGGTGGCGCGCAGGCGGCGGTTGAGGGCCTCTAGGCTCTCGAGCAACAGGCGGGCGCCTTTGGAGTCGAGGGCGCCGGTAGGCTCGTCGGCCATGATCATGGTGGGGTCGGTGACGAGCGCGCGAGCCGCGGCAACGCGCTGCTGCTGGCCGCCGGACATCTGGTAGGGATACTTGTCGAGCACCTGACTGATGGACAGGCGCGCTGCCACATCCTGCACGCGGGTCGAGATCTCTGCCGAGTTTGTGCGGGCAATGGTGAGCGGCAGGGCGATGTTCTCGCGTGCCGTGAGCGTATCGAGCAGGTTGGAGTCCTGGAAGATAAAGCCGAGCTCCTCGCGGCGAAACTGCGAGAGCTTGGCCTGCTTCATGCGCGTCACGTCCTGCCCGTTGATGCGGATCGTGCCGCTCGTGGCGCTATCGATGGTCGACACGCAGTTGAGCAACGTCGACTTGCCCGAGCCCGAAGCGCCCATGATGCCGACGAATTCACCGCGGTTGACGGTAAAGCTGACGTCGTTGAGCGCACGGGTCACGTTGCCCAGCGCTCCATATACCTTTTCGAGATGCGCGACCTCCAGTACCGGGGTCGCCATGTGCGTGGTTTGCATACCGAGTCCTTTCTTGCGATTAGTCTACGGCATCTATAGTCGCAAGAAGACGAGTCGGCTACCATCGATATGGCTTACGCTTGCCTTACCGTTGTGTAAGGTACGCGTAGCTACCCTGCCACGTGTTGATGTTGAGAGAGGACTCCTGTTGAAGACTGTTCATGTTGCCGCTGGGATCATTCGCAAGGAAGGATCTGATGAGCTGCTTGCCGTGCAGCGCGGCTACGGCGACATGCAGGGACTTTGGGAGTTTCCCGGTGGCAAGCTCATGCGCGGCGAGTCGCCCGAGGACGCCGTACGCCGCGAGCTTATGGAAGAGTTGCAGGTCAAAGTCACCAATCTGCGCGATTTCTATACCGTTGAGTACGACTACCCCGATTTCCATCTCTCCATGGAGTGCTACTACTGCTCGCTGGCCGATGAATCCGATGAGCCCCAGAAGCGCGACCGCCAGCTCGATATCCGCTGGATTCCGCGTAGCTCGCTTGCCACGGTGGAATGGATGCCCGCCGACAAGGGGCTTATCGATGCTCTGATTGAGTTGAAGGAAGACCGGCTCGAGGCCAACGGCACTGCCAACGACGCCGAGGCCACCACGACCGACGAGCCCGCTTCCAAGCCCAAGCGCGCACCTAAGCGCCGCAGCAAAAAGCGTCCCAAGCCCGGTCTGCTCGACGGCATCGATACCTCGGACCTCTCCGCTGACGAGCGCGAACTGGTCCGCCGTCGCGCCGCCATCAAAAAGTCCATGAAGGGCAACAAGCGCGCCAACACCAAGCCCGAGCTGCTCGTACGACAGCGCCTGCGCGCAGCGGGCCTTACGGGTTATCGCTTGGAATGGAAGGTTCCCGGCAAGCCCGACATCGCCTTCCCCGGGCGCAAGATCGCCATCTTCGTCAACGGCTGCTTTTGGCATCGCTGCCCTAAGTGCAATCCGAGCCAGCCCAAGCGCAATGTTGAGTTTTGGGAGGCAAAGTTCCGTCGCAACGTTGAGCGCGACCACGCTGCCGTGGCAGCGCTCACCGAAATGGGCTGGACGCCCATAACCATCTGGGAATGCGAACTCAAAAAGGACCGCATCGACGCCACGATGGAAAAGGTCATCGAGCAGGTGCGTGCCGCGGCACCGCAACGCTAACAGCGAGCATTCACACGCTCCGCACGTCCGCGCCACGTCTACGCCACAAACCTTAGAAAGCCCTTAAGCTCAAAACCTTTCAAGAGTGTTACTCAATAGCCTTGACCTGCGGTTTCATCGTAACACCAAACCAGGTTAAGCCTTTCTTTAGCGCTTCTTTGCAGCAGCCGCGGCATAATACTGCCAACGCACGGGACCTAGCAGCACACCCCGAGCGCAATCTTTTGGTGGACATCGAGGAGGCCGCATAAGCATGCATTCTTCTAATGACGCAGCACTGCGGCCATCCCTAAAACATGCAGACCTTTTCTCCTTCCCCCCGACACAGAGAGACGGCCTCCTCGACTCCCCCACCACAAAAGCCAAACGCTCAACCGACCAGAGCCTCAACTTACGAGCATCCTTCGAAAAGCTCCAAGCATCCCTAAACAAGTCATTCCCCAACCAAGCCCGGGCATACTAGCCCTTCATCAACAAAGAAGCCCTGACGCCCCACCCCTTTCCGCCCAACGCCACAAGGGCGATCGAGCAGGGCCGTCCGGAAACGGAAAAGGGCCTATCTCTCAGAACATTCCGCAGGACGGAGGAAGCCCCGCAGCGCGTAGCGCGCAGCGGGGCTTCCGACATGTCCGAGGACGTTCTGAGAGATAGGCCCTTTTCCGTTTCCGGACGGCCCGGTGGGATCAGAGTACCCTTGCTGTTACTCTGCTTTGCCCACAGAGTTGAGGTTGGTCATGCGGATCTTAACCAGCTCGGTGATCTCACGCATGCCCTCCTTGGCCGGCTTCTTGGGATCGAAGCAGGCGGGGTTCTCGGCCATGTAGGCCATGAAGCCCTTGGTGTAGGCCTGACGCAGCTCGGTGGCGTAGTTAACCTTGCAGATGCCGTTCTTCACAGCCTCGGCAACCTGCTCATCGGGCACACCGGAGGTGCCGTGCAGGACCAGCGGCACGTCGACGGCGTCGCGGATGGCCTTGACCACGGACTGCTCGATGTGCGGATCGCTCGTGTACACACCGTGGCTGGTGCCAACGCCAATTGCGAGGGAGGTGCAGCCGGTACGCTCGACGAACTCCTTGGCCTCGGCCGGATCGGTGTAGGGGCTCTCGCCCTCAACCGCGGGACCGTCGTCCTCCTTGCCGCCAACCTTACCGAGCTCAGCCTCGACGGGCACGCCCATGGCGCGGCCAGCGTCGGCGACGGACTTGGTCAGAGCGATGTTGTCCTCGAAAGACTCGTGCGAACCGTCAATCATGACAGAGGTGTAGCCAGTGCGGAAAGCCTGCATGCAGCGGTCATAGCCATCGCCGTGATCGAGGTGCAGAGCGACGGGCACGGAAGCGCGCTCGGCGGCAGCCTTGACCATGCCGTAGAAGTAGTCCAGACCAGCGGTCTTGATGGTGCCCGGGGTGGTCTGCATGATGACGGGGGACTTGGTCTCCTCGGCAGCAGCCAGAACGGCCATAACAAACTCGAGGTTCTCAACGTTGAACGCGCCGACGGCGTAGTGGCCGGCCTGAGCGTCCTTGAGCATCTTTTCGGTGGTAACAAGTGCCATGAGCGTTTGCTCCTCTCCCTCGCCCGCATCTGGACATCGGGCGTAGTTGTTCACAAGGCGTTTTACCTTGCGTTTTACTGCGCTCATTGTATGAAATTCAGCGTCTTTGCACGTGCGAGATATTGAGCCCATGCAGGTCAATACCGTCGTTTTTGAAAAGTAAACGGAAGGAATTGGAGCCGAGTGGGCGTGTTCGATATTGAATTTTGGGCGTTGAGCGTCTTTCTTTTATAGAAAAGATAAGTAATCGAAAGGTGTTTTCTTACTCAAAAAGAAAATGAACGAAAATAGAGTCAACACAATTCCTGCAAATTTAGCCGAGAATGGAGCAGACATGACCCAAGCTACCAACCGTGCTTTTGCCGACGAACGCCGCGCCGCCATCATGGAAATGCTCGAGCACAACGCCTCGGTGCAGGTAGCAGAAATTGCCCAGACCTTTGGCGTGTCCTCTGTCACCGCTCGCGCCGACCTGGACGCACTCGCCGAGTCTGGCAAGCTGCGCCGCACGCATGGCGGCGCCGTATCGCTCCACAAGCGTCTGACTGTTTCCACGCAGGATCGCCGCATCAATGTCAACGTCGCCGCCAAGCAGGCCATCGCGCAAAGCGCCATCGAGCTCGTCAATGACGGCGACACGCTGCTCGTTGACTCGGGCACCACGGCGCTCGAGTTCGTCCGGCTCCTCGATCAGCGCAACGGCATCACCGTTATCACGGCCGACATTACCATCGCCGATTATATCGACGAGAGCATGCCCTCGGTCGATGTCGTCATGCTGGGCGGGGCGCTGCGCAAAGGCCATCGTTATCTGTACGGTCCACTTACCATGCAGGCGCTCCAAATGGTCCATGCCGATCTGGCCGTCATGTGCCCTGGCGCTTTTGTTCCCGGCTGCGGCTTTACGACCGACTTTCCGCAGATGGCCGAGACCAAAACGGCTATGATCGCCGCAGCCCATCAAAGCGTCGCCCTCATGGACGCCAGTAAGGTCAACGGACGCGGCATGTACCGTTTTGCCGAGCTGACCGATGTCGACGCCATCGTGATGGACCGAGACCCCGAAGGCGCCGTCGCCACCTCAATCGCCAAGACCGCCGACGGCGCACGTCCAGCCCTCATCATCGCAACCGCCTAAAAAACAAACCACCACAAAGGGGACAGGTACCTTTGTGGTGGAAACAAAAAACCGCCGCGTAGGTGAAGGAGATTCCCTGCGCGGCGGCTTGGACGCGCGAAGTATCGCACGTCCCATGGTTGGATGACGGCTACAGAACGCCTTCGATGCTGTCTAGGATGTCGTCGGCATTCTGCGTAGCGTAATCCTCAGTGGTGATAACGCGAACGTTTTTAGCGCCCGCCTCTTCAAAAGCCTCTTTTGCATAGCCGACCTGCGGTCCCAGCAAAACGACATCGGCTTCGGCAATATGGTCCGCAGCGGTAGCCATCGGTGAAGCCTCAATCTCGATCTCGAGACCGCGGGCCTCAGCGACGGCTCTAATCTTTGCGACCAACAGGCTGGTGGTCACACCGGTGTTGCAGCAGACGAGAACCTTTTTCATAAGGAAACCCTGCCTTCCTCTTTAATCTTGTCCACAAGACAAAACGGCTATCAACTTGGAATACGAGCATAGCGACCGAGTGATACGCCTCGCTCGTCAATTCCAAATAACTACAGGCTGCACTCCACGCCTTTAAAAAAGGGAGCCGGAGGATGGCAGCCGGCTCCCCTTTTGTACCACGCGGAGATGCGAAGATCGCTATTTCTTCTGGACGTACTTGAGGCAGTCGAGCGTAACGGCGACGAGGATGATCAGGCCGGAGAATACGAACTGCAGGTTGGTGTCGATACCCAGAATGGTCAGTGCATAGGTAAGAGCGGTGAAGATCAGTACGCCAACGGTGACGCCGGAAATCTTACCGATACCGCCGGTGAAGGAAACGCCACCGACAACGCACGCTGCGATAGCGTCCATCTCCCAGCCCTGGCCGTAAGCAGCAGAGCCGGAACCGACCATGCGGATGCACTCGAGCCAAGAGCCAAAGCCATACAGGATGCCTGCGAGGATGAAGGCGCCGATGGAGACGGCGAAGACGTTAATGCCAGAGACGGAAGCAGCCTCGGGGTTGCCGCCAACGGCGAACATGTTCTTACCAAAGGTGGTCTTGTTCCAGATGAACCACACGACCACGATGGCAGCGACGGCCCACAGGATGATCGTCGGGAAGCCGCCGATACGCGGGGTGACCATGGCAGGAATCAGAGGATTGATCGAGCCGAAGGAAACGCCCTTGGTGGCATAGGTGACGAGACCAAAGATGATGAGCATGTTGGCCATCGTCGAGATGAACCAGTGCATCTTGAATTTAGCGGTAAAGAAGCCGGCGATGGCGGAAAATGCGGTGCACAGAACAACGCAGACGACAAGCGCCAGGATAATCTGGCCAACGAGAGGCATGGTCGAGAAGTCGAAGGCGATACCAAAGACCGTACCGGTGTTTGGACCGGCGTGCATGATGATGGTAGACGCCACCATACTCATACCGACCATACGGCCAATCGACAGGTCGGTACCAGTCTGGAGAATCAGACCGGCGACGCCAAGTGCCAAGAACATACGGGGCGAAGCCTGCTGGAAAATGTTCAGCACGTTCTGAGTCGTGAGCAGCTGCGTGCCCTTAACAACCGGCGTGATAGCGCACAGGGCGATGAAAACCAGCGCAATGGCGATATACAGACCGTTGTTGAGCAAAAACGTACGCGTATTGAACGTGTACTTGTAGTTCTCCCAGCGCTGAGCCATATTCTCGGCAAAGGTGAACTTGCCGATGCGCAGCAAGTCGATCAGGTGGTAACGATAGGCGAAGGCCTCGTGCTCGCGATCCTTGATCTGCTGCAGCTCCTGCTGATAGGTCACCTTAGCGTCGAACTGCTTGTTCTTATAGACGTACTTCTCTTCTTTAATCTCGGCCTGGTCGGTGATGCCGGCAATGCCCTCCTGGTGCTCCTTCTCGAGCTGGGCAAGCTGCTTTTGGTAGGCAGCCTTGGCAGCCTCGCGCTCAGCAGCGCAGCTGGCCTTGACGGGAGCAAGGTACTCAGCCTCATAGCGGGCCTTCAGGTAGTTCTCGGCGTCGGCAATAAGCTTGTCAATCTGGCCCTTGTTCTGGGCCTCGACCTTCTTAGCCTGCTCCATCTGAGCCTTAAAGCCATCGATGGCCTCATCGCGCTCTGCTTTGGTAAGCACGCGATCACTCTTGGCGGCATCAATGTTGCTCTGCAGCTCGACGACACGCGTGGTACCGTCGGCGCGCAGGGCGTCGACCTTCTTCTGAATCTCGTTTACATAGCTGTCGATCGGCTGGAGAAGCTTCGTCTCCTCATCGACCGACAGAATCTTACCGGATACGGTAGGCATGTGTTCCATCCCCTTCGTCTACAGATACTTGGCGCTCAGACGGAGCAGCTCTTCCTGGTTCGTCTCCTTGGTGTTGACGATGCCCGAAAGGTGCCCGTTCGACATGACGCCGATGCGGTTGGTGATGCCGAGGATCTCGGGCATCTCGGAGGAAACCACGATCACCGTAGTGCCCTTCTTTGCCATGTCGATGATGAGCTGGTAAATCTCGTACTTAGCGCCAACATCGATACCACGGGTGGGCTCGTCCATCAGGAACACCTGCGGATAGCGCTCAAGCCACTTACCAAAAATGACCTTTTGCTGGTTACCGCCAGAAAGGCTCGAAATCAGATCATCGGGGCCCATGCACTTGGTATGCATGGTCTTGATCTCTTTGTTCGTCGCACGAACCATCTTGTCGTTGGACAACGCGGGGCCACTCTTGTACTGATCAAGGTTGGCGATGGTGGTGTTAAATGTCAGATCGCCCTTCAGGAACAGGCCGTTTGCCTTGCGTTCCTCGGTAATCAGAGCAAAACCGTGCTCCATGGCGTCGCGCGCCGAGGAGAAGTTCATCAGGCGGTCACGAAAGTAAACGCGGCCTGCCGCACGGGTACGAATACCAAAAATCGTCTCGAGCAACTCGGTACGGCCGGCGCCGACCAGGCCATACAGACCAAAAATCTCGCCCTTGCGCACGTCGAAAGTGATGTCCACCAGGTGCGGATCGAACTTCGTGGACAGGTGCTGCACCGAAAGGACGTTGTCGCCGGGAATGTTATCCACGGGCGGGAAACGGTTGTCCAGCGAGCGGCCGACCATGGCGCTCACGAGCTCGTTCATGTTGGTGTCACTTGTGCGCTTGGTCATAACCAGATTACCGTCGCGCAGAACCGACACGTCGTCGCAGATCTCGAAGATCTCGTCCATTTTGTGCGAGATGTAGATCAGAGCGATGCCCTGCTCCTTGAGCTTACGCATCATCTCGAACAGCTTATCGACTTCTTGCGCCATCAGCGAACTTGTGGGCTCGTCCAAAACGATAACCTTGGCGTTATAGGACATAGCCTTGGCGATCTCGACCATCTGGCGCTGAGAGACGCTCATGTTTTTCATGGGCTGAGTCAGGTTGACGGTCATGCCCAGACGACGGAACAGGTCCGAAGCCTCTTTGCGCATGCGCGCCTCGTCGATCACGCCGCCCTTAACCGGATAGCGGCCCAAGAACAAGTTATCGACCACATTGCGCTCGAGGCACTGGTTGAGCTCCTGGTGGACCATGGCGATGCCGTTTTCAAGAGCATCCTTAGGACCGGAGAAACTCACCTCCTTGCCATCGAGGAAAATCGAACCCTCGTCCTTTTGATAAGTGCCGAACAGGCATTTCATCATCGTGGACTTGCCTGCGCCGTTCTCACCCATCAGGCCCATGACGGTGCCGCGGCGGACGTCGAGGTCGATGTGGTCGAGAACTCGGTTGCGCCCGAACGTCTTGCTCATCCCTCGAATCGACAGGACGATGTCGTCTTGCTTGTCTGACATGTATTCACCCCTCGTTTCCCTCGATGTCCTCCCTGTGCAACCTTATTTGCGCAGCTACGATAGGGAGAACGTCCTGATATGAGACCATTACGAAATGTTTACGTACTCATGGTCTCTGAAAAGCAAGGGGGAGCAGTCTCCTGATCCCCCTTGCCAACATGCCTACATGCTCCTGTGAGCAATCACGGCCTACTGGCCAAGAATCGACGTGTAGGAAGCGCCGTTGTCGGTCTTCACCATGTTGATGGCAAAGGCATCAAAGTCAGCCGGGTTACCAAGCTTGTTGGTAATGGAGGACTCGTTCTGGCCGTCGCCCTGGACAACCTCGAGATCGAGGTTGAGCAGCGGTGCATAATTCTCGAGCAGCGGCTTGTAGGTGGAGCCCAGGAAGTTGTCGGCGGAGTTGTAGATGCTCAGCCAGACCTTCTTCTTGGGGCTGTCCTTCTCGTCGAGCTGGGCCTGAGCCGTCTCGTACAGGGTGTTCGCCGGGTCGGTGAAGTCCTTGTAGTTGTCGGCCGTGACCTCGAGGTTCATAGCGTAGAAGGAGCGATCGTCCTTGCTGAACTTGAAGTCATCCTCGGCGATGACGTTGCCGGCATCGTCAGCCTTGCCCACACCGGTGTTGACGTCGACGCCGTCAAGAGAGTTGCGGAGCAGGCGCAGGGTGAGGTAAGCCTGAACAGCGGGGTTCTGGGAAATGGTGCCACCATAGGGGAAGTCGGTGTCGCCCAGGGCGGCAACGGCGTCGGAGTTGGCGTCGTAACCAAAGACGGGGACCTTGTTCTCCTTGGCCCAGTTGGAGTACATGGACATGCCCATGCCGTCGTTGTTGGAGACAACGATATCAATCTGCTCGCCGAAAGCGGAAGCCCAGGTGCCGGACAGAGCGTTACCGGCGGTCGGAGCGTCCCAAGTGGCGCCGGCGGAGGTCTTCATCTCCTGGCTGGCGAGCTCACGAATCTTGAACTTCTTGCCGTCGACCTCGATCTCGCCGTCCTTGACCTTGTCGGACTTGCCGTCCGTGTTGGTGCCGACGGGGTCAGAAACGATCTGGCCGTCCTTCTCGACAGCGGTGCCCAGGGCCTTACGGCAGCCACGGGTACGAGCGATGGAGTCGTTGTGTCCCACGTCACCGATGGCGAGGACGTAGCCAATGACGCCGTCACCGTTGCGGTCGATGTCAGCTGCATGGGCCTTGATGTACTCGACGACCATCTGACCCTCGAGCTCGCCGCCCTGCTTGGCGTCAAAGCCGACGTAGTAGGTGTCATCGTTCCACTTGAGCGTGGTCATATCCAGCTCACCGGTGGAAGAGTTAGAAGGCTGGCGGTTGTAGAAAACGACCGGCTTCGTGGCGTTCGAGCTTCCGCCGGCGGCGGCAGAACCGCCATCGCTACCGGAGCCACCGCAGCCCACGAGGGAGCCGGCAGTAGCGACGCTCATCACGCCGAGGCCGCAAGCCTGAAGGAACTGACGACGAGAAAGTGCCGTGAGGAATTCCCCTTTCTTAGCGCATCCCTTAATGCGCTTTAACTACCAAAACGAGCGCCGGGGGATGTTAGATGTTTGCGCTAACATCCTTTGCCCCTCGGCGGGCTCTTACTCCCTGCCATAGCGCAACAGCAAGGACGAGTCGTTAATGAGTACGTTAACAGCCTGAGGAATAAAAACTATCCAGAGTTTTATCAAAGACGCCGAACGGTCGATACGGGCGCGCGAACGGTATGCCGCTATTTGAAATAATGCGAGGTAAATGGGGGTGCTTTTAGATAAATACTCTGCCATCGCCGCAGGTAACGACATGGTCAATCGTTTTATCATCGGCATTTGCCCCTAAACAAAAACCACCACAAAGGTGCCTGTCCCCTTTGTGGTGGTTGTGATGGTTGAGCGTCAAAAGTGAACGTGTCGCTACTTGGAAAGCTCGTCGGCGAGGGCCTCGATCTGGGCGCGCGAGGCGTCGTTGAGCGAGCCCAGCACAGTCACCTTGTTCTGCGTCAGGGTGATGTCCTTCATACCCTCGAGCTCCTTGGTCATAATCTTGGCAGCTGCAGGCGCCCAAGAGCCGGCCTCGACGAGCGCCACGGTGCGGTTCTGGTAGGCATGCTCGGCGAGCGTATGGATAAAGGTGCTCATGAACGGGAAGATCTCGCCCTGATAGGTAATGGAGGCGAGCACCAGGCGGTCGTAGCGGAACGCATCCTCAACGGCCTCGGCCATGTCGTCGCGAGCCAGGTCAAAGACGGAAACCTTCTGGCCGCGAGCCTCGAGCGCTGCGGCGAGCTCCTCGACGGCGGCCTTCAGGTGGCCGTAGACGCTCGCGTAGGCAATGGTGATGCCCTCGTCCTCGGGCTGATAGCTCGACCAGGTGTTGTAGGTGTCGAGGTAATAGCCCAGGTTCTCGGTCAGCACGGGGCCGTGGAGCGGGCAGATAATCTGGATGTCCAGAGCGGCGGCCTTCTTAAGCACGGCCTGCACAAACTTGCCGAACTTGCCCACGATACCAAAGTAGTAACGACGCGCCTCGCAGGCCCAGCCTTCCGGGTCCTCGATGTCGTTGGCACCGAACTTGCCAAAGGCGTCGGCACTAAAGAGCACCTTGTCGGTGGACTCGTAGGAGAACAGCACCTCGGGCCAGTGAACGTTGGGGGCGCCGACAAAGGTCAGGCTGTGGCCGCCCAGGTCGAGCACGTCGCCCTCTTTGACGACCATCTTGCGCTCGGGGTAGTCGGTGCCGAAGTAGTTGACCATCATGCGGAAGGCGCCCATGCTGGCCACGATCTGGGCCTGGGGGTAGCGCTCCATAAAGGCAGCGATGCCGGCGGAGTGGTCGGGCTCCATGTGATGGACGACCAGGTAGTCGGGCGTACGGCCATCGAGTACGGCCTCGAGGTTGCCGAGCCACTCGTCAACAAAACCGCCGTCGACAGAATCGGCGACAGCGATCTTGTCGCCCAAGATAACGTAGCTGTTGTATGCCATACCGTTCTCGGACACATCGTACTGGCCCTCGAACAGGTCAATGTCGTGATCGTCGACACCGATGTAGCGGATATCCTTGGTGATCTCCATCAGGCAAAGCCTCCTAGATAGACAAAAGAACCCGTCTATCATAACACTCGACAGTATCCCAACTGTTATCTGCCGGCATCCATACCGATTGTTATTGAAATACGATAAATAGCCGTTTACCTGCGCAAACTAAATGCGCGGTGCCGCCGTACTATGTCGAATAATAAGCTGGCCGGGAATACGAATGGCGACGGTTTTGCCCGCCGTACCCGCCTCGGGAACCGCATGCTCGAACACCTCACGTCCACGCTGATGTAGATCGAATCGCACGGTCGTGAGTTCGTTATGCGCGACAAAATCATCGAGCGAGTCATCGACGCCCACCACGCTCACGTCCTCGGGCACGCGCAAGCCGCTATCGCGCAGCGCTGCAATTGCGCCATTTGCCATCTGGTCGTTTGCCGCGTAAATCGCCGTCATGGTGCGGTCGTGCTCGGCCAGGTACCTGCCGGCCTCGTAACCGCTGTTGGCAGACCAATCGCCTTCGAGTGGTTCGGCCATTTTGATATGCCTGCGCTCGAGAGAATCTCTCCAACCAGCCCGGCGGAACTGTTCGTCGACCGAGAAGGACGGACCGCCGATAAAGCGAATTTGCTCGTGACCCAGCTCAAACAGATGATCCATAAGCAGTAGAGAGCAGCCATAGTGGTCAGAGTCGACCGTGGTTACCCGCGGGTGAGCATACATGGTGACGATGACCGTGCCGATACCCGGCAGCGGATCAAACGCCTCAAAATCGGGCGCCATACGACTCATGCCGATAATGATGCCGTCCACGGGCAGCGCTGCCATACGACGCGTTGCCTCGGCAAGCGAAAACTCCTCGGTCTTGGACATCTCGACCAGCGTGATAGCACAACCGCGGTCGCGGGCCGCACTGGCAATGCCATCGATCATCGTCAGGTTACCGAACTTGGTGACGTCGTTTACGCACAGCCCGACCGAATGGTAGCGGCCGTCGCGCAGCGAGCGACCGGCATAGCTCGGACGGAAACCGAGCTCCTGCATGGCTGCCTGCACGCGCTGACGCGTCTGCTCGTTCACGTTGGGCAATCCGTTGGCAACGCGCGAAACCGTCTGCTGCGAAACACCGGCAGCGCGGGCAACGTCGGCCATGGAAACCGGACGCGAACCCGTGTCGTTGGAAGGGCGCCTTGCCACAAAATCACCTTCGCTCCTGTAGGAAGCCTAAATACCCCATGCGAAATTGCAGATCACACGGGAGGCTTTGTTGTCTATCGATAATGTTAACGTACTCTACTATACCTATCAGCAATTATGCAGCGCCCTCAACACCACCTGAATACCGTTCACGGCTCATTTTCGACCGATTGCAGGAAAGCGAAGAAGTCCGTGGTTCCAAGCTATGAGTACGTTAACATAAGGCGTAAACACACCGATACCATAATGGCCTGCGCTCCGAGCGCGCAGGCCATGGCGTCGTATTCGAAAGGACGCTCATGATTACCACAACTCCGTTCGGCACCGCCCCCAGCGGCTTGCCGGTTACGGTCTATAACCTTGTTTGCGCAGGTGCCCGCGTGCGCGTCATGGACTATGGCGCGACCATCCTTGGCATCGAGGTTCCCGATGCCTCAGGCGATGTTACCGACATCGCGCTCGGCTTCGATGCCCTCGATAGCTACTTCGACAATCCGGCGTGCTACGGCGGAACTATTGGCCCTTCGGCCAACCGAACGGATAAAGGCCAAATCGAGATTGCCGGCACGGTCTATCAGATGGCATGCAACGATGGTCCTGACAAAGCCAATAATCTGCACACCGACCTTGAGCATGGCCTTCATAAGCGCATGTGGAATGCCACAGTCGATGAGATTACCAACACGGTGAGTTTTACATGCCAGTTGGCCGACGGCGAACTGGGCCTCCCGGGCAACCGCACCTTTACCGTTGCCTATGTCCTGCAGGCAGGGCCAACGGGTGCCGCAGAGCTCACCTGCACGCAAAGCTGCGTTACCGATGCCGACACCTTCGTCAACATGACCAACCACACGTACTTCAACCTTGCGGGGCACGATGCCGGCACGGTTCTGGACCAGGTCGCGACTGTCGACGCCGCGGCTTTCCTCCCCCAACGCCAGGACAACGTCTCTTCTGGCGAGGTTCGCCCCGTGGCCGGCACGCCATTCGATTTCCGCGCACCCAAGGCGCTCGGCCGCGACATCGATGCGAACGACGAGCAGCTCAAGATTGCACGGGGCTTTGACCATTGTTTCTGCCTGGATGGCTTTACTCCCGACGCCGACCCGCGCCACGCACTGCACTTGCAAGATCCAAACTCGCGCCGCACGCTCGACATCTTCGTAACCGCACCGGGCGCGCATCTGTATACCGGCAACTGGCTCAGCGATATCGACGCCAAAGACGGCTGCAGTTACGGTCCTCGCGACGGCGTCGCATTTGAGCCCGAGTTTTGGCCTGACAACAACCATCACGCAGATTGGGCGCATCCCGTCTGCACACCTGACCACTCGTTTAGCTCGACGATCGTCTACCGATTCTCGACCGTTTGTTAACCCACCCTCGTCGAGGTGTGAGGGAGCAGCGTTATGACTCCCGCTTACTCCCTCACACCTTGATATGTTTACGTACTCATAAGCAAAGCCCGGCAACTCGGGATAACCAAGAAAGGAAGACACCATGACCGCCCCCGACGAAAAGACACTCGCAACGCTCACCAAGCTGTTTGAGGAGGAGTTTGGCCCCATCGGCGACCGCCAGGTGCTCTATGTGCACGCGCCCGGCCGCTCCGAGATCAGTGGCAACCACACCGACCACGAGGGCGGCCACGTCATCGCCGGCTCGCTCGATGTCGCCGTCGACGGCATCGCCGTGGCAACCGACACCAACAAGATTCGCGTTGCCGACGAGGGCTATCCCACGTTTGAGATCGCGCTCGACACGCTAGACGTTCAGGAGTCCGAGAAGGGCACGTCCGCAAGCCTCGTGCGCGGTATGGCCCACGAAATCGCTGCTCTGGGCGTTGAGCCCCAGGGCTTCGACTTCGCCTTCACCTGCTCCGTCCCCTCGGGTGGCGGCCTTTCCAGCTCTGCCGCCGTCGAGGCCGCGTACGGTCGTGCCATGGAGACGCTCTGGGGCGCGCCCGCCATTGAGCCCGTCACGCTCGCCCAGATGAGCCAGCGCACCGAGAACAACTACTACGGCAAGCCCTGCGGTCTGATGGACCAGGCCGCCGTTTGTTTGGGCGGCCTCGCCTACATGGACTTTGAGGATCAGGCCCAGCCTAAGACCCAGAAGCTCGAGCTCGATTTTGAGGATCACGGCTACGCGCTCGTGCTCGTTAAGGTCGGCGCCGACCACGTGGCCGCCACCGATGACTACGCCGCCGTTCCGCGCGAAATGCAAGACGTCGCCGCCGAGTTTGGCAAGGCACGCCTGTGCGAGGTCGATGTTGCCGATTTTGACGCCAAGCTCCCCGAGCTGCGCGCCAAGCTGGGCGACCGTGCCTGCCTGCGCGCCGTTCACTACTGGTACGAGAACGGTCTGGTCGACAAGCGCTGGGCAGCTCTGAACGCCGGCGACATTGACCAGTTCCTGGTCCTGACGCGCGAGTCCGGCGCCAGCTCCGCCATGTACCTGCAGAATGTTGTTGCCAAACTGGGTGCCGAGCAGCCTTCCATGTACGCACTTGCTCTTGCCGAGCATGTGCTCGACGGCCGTGGCGCCGTTCGTATTCACGGCGGCGGCTTTGGCGGTACCATCCAGGCCTTCGTGCCGCTCGATCTGGTCGACACCTTCATTGCCAAGATGAACGGCTGGCTGGGCGAGGGCTCTGCCCGTCACTACGCCATCTCTGACAAGGGGGCTTACGCGGCATGGCTGTAATGACTGACGTGCGCGAGGCCGCGCAGGGCCTCATCGAATATGCCATCCATCGATCGATGATCGGACAGGACGATCGCATCTGGGCATACAACACCATTCTGGAGCGCATCGGCGCCACAGGCCCCGCACTCGACATGACCTGGGCGCTCAAGACCGAGAAGATTTCGCTCGTGCACCCCGATACACTCCCCGACTTTGACCTGGAGGGCACGCTTGCCGCGCTTGCCGAGGCCGCCGTTGCCAACGGTGCTGCCGAGGACACGGCATCGGGCCGCGACCGCATCGCCATGCGCATCATGGGCGCGCTCATGCCGAGGCCTTCGGTTGTAAACGAGGAGTTCAACGGACGTATGGGCGTCAACGAGCCCCGCGCCGCGACCGACTGGTTCTACGGCCTGTGCTGCGACGCTGGCTACGTGCGCCGTGCCGCCATCGCGCGCAACATCAAATGGAGCACCCCCACCAACTGGGGCGATCTTGAGATCACCATCAACCTGTCCAAGCCCGAGAAGGACCCGCGCGATATCGCCGCGGCAGGTGCAGCCAAGAACACGGGCGAGAAGTATCCCGCCTGTCAGCTCTGCATCGAAAACGAGGGCTACCCTGGACGCTCCGCCGCAGCCGACGGCGGTGCCCACCCCGCTCGCCAGAACCTACGCGTTATTCCCATTCAGCTCGACGGCGAGCGCTGGGGCTTCCAGTACAGCCCGTACGCGTACTTTAACGAGCACTGCATTGCTATGAGCTCCGAACATCGCCCGATGCACGTCGACCGTAAGGGGCTGACCTGCCTGCTCGACTTTGTCGACCTGTTCCCGCACTACTTTATTGGCTCCAACGCCGACCTGCCCATCGTGGGCGGCTCGATTCTGTCGCACGACCACTTCCAGGGCGGCGCGCACGAGTTCCCCATGATGCACGCCGCCGAGGTCTCGCAGTTTAGCGTGCCCGGCTTTGACCAGGTCAGCGGTACCGTGTTGCAGTGGCCGCTCTCGGTGCTGCGGCTGCGCTCGCACGACCGCGCCCAGCTGCTCGACGCCGCCGAGAAGATCATCCTCGCTTGGCGCGAGTGGACCGATGAGTCGGTGGGCGTCATCGCGCGCACAGCCGACGGCGTAGCGCACAACACCGTGACGCCCGTCATCCGCCGCGTCGACTCCCGCGGCAACGCCGGCGGCGAGATCTACGAGGCCTATCTTGCGCTTCGCTGCAACATCACGACCGACGAGCATCCGCTGGGCGTATTCCACCCGCATGCTGAGTACCACCATATTAAGAAGGAGAACATCGGCCTGATCGAGGTCATGGGCCTGGCCATTTTGCCGCCGCGCTTGGTTCCCGAGCTCGGCGCTGTCCGCGAGCACCTGCTGGCGGCCAAGGTCGATGCCAGCTACGACCTTGCTAGCGCGCTCGAGGGCGATGATCTATGCCGCAGCCACGCCGCATGGGCCGAAGACGTTTTTGCCCGCCGCGCCGACGAGCTTACGGCAGACAACGCCATCGATATCCTGCACGAGGAGGTCGGCGTGGTGTTTGGCCACGTGCTCGACAACGCCGGCGTCTTTAAGTGGGACGAAGCCGGCCGCGCCGCCCAGCAGCGCTTTATCGACTCGCTGTAGCACGCGAGCTCGAACGCACGCACTTAACAAATAGCGCCTACACGACCACGGCGCCCGCCGGCAACATCGCCGACGGGCGCCGTTTTCTGATGCAAGGGTGGCTAATTTGCACCAAAACAAGGAGTGTTCCAAACTGCCGACAGAGAAGGAACGCTCCCAGGTGCCGACCTGAACCACCACATTATTCGATGGAAAAACGTGGTTGCCTCCCACATTATTCGATGGAAAGACGTGGTTCATTCCCACATTTTTCAATGGAAAGACCAAAACAGTCTTATACTAAACATGATCGTTAGGAGGCAGTATGCAGCGACAGCTAATGGACGAACTCATCGCTTGGAAATCTAGGGCAAACCGCAAGCCCCTCCTGCTTAAGGGGGCCCGCCAGACGGGAAAAACCTGGCTTCTCAACGAATTCGCAGGCCAGCAGTATCAAAACGTCATCCGTTTTGACTTTATGCTCGAACCGGGCGTACGTTCGCTGTTCGACGGAAGCCTTGACCCCAAACGCATCATCTCCCAGATAGAGCTCCTGCGCGGCCAGACCATAACGCCGACAGACACACTCATCATCTTCGACGAAATCCAAGAGGCACCGCGTGGCATCACCTCGCTCAAATACTTCAACGAGCTGGCGCCGGAATACCATATCGTGGCAGCCGGCTCCCATATGGGGCTCGCGCTCCGACGCGAAAACGAGTCGTTCCCCGTCGGCAAGATCGACCAGCTTACCATGCGCCCCATGGGGTTTGTCGAGTTCGTTCGTGCCGTCGATGGCGATCCGCTCGCAGATGCCATCCTTGCCGCAGACATGGACCTGCTGGCAAACGTTTCCGAAAAGCTCGAGCGCCTGCTCAAGGAATACCTCGTTGTCGGTGGCATGCCAGAAGTTGTCTCCGCTTTCGCCGCCTCCCATGATTTCATCGAGGCCCGCAGGCTTCAGCAGCAAATCATCGAAGCTTACGAATCCGATTTTGGCAAGCATGCGCCAGCCCGCATCGTCGAGCGCATGA
>CABSNL010000021.1 GCA_902479095.1 uncultured Collinsella sp.
CTACACTTCTAGCTTCGTCGGCAGCGTCAGATGTGTATAAGAGACAGCTTATTGATACCTATAACGAGTTTACGGGCAAGCATGCTGAGCCCTTTGCCATGGGCGGCGGCACGTATGCGCGCAATTTTGCCCGCGCCGTGTCGTTTGGCCCCGAGGAGACCGGCCTTGAGCTGCCCGCGTGGGGCGGCCAAATGCACGGTCCCAACGAGTGCGCCAACGAGGAACAGCTCAAGCAGGCGCTCAAGATCTATATTGTTGCGATCCTCCGTTTGAATGAATTAGAGCTTTAAGGTCTCGCGGTTTCCCAATCTAAGTTGCGGTGGAATAGTTCCTAGAATGGGCCATTTGATGGCCAAGCAGGAACTATTTCACCGCAACTTTGTTTTTATTGGTGTAAAAGGCGGGTCATGCTTGGTGGCGGGTTTGTTATTCGTTTGTAAAGCCGAGCCGCGCTTGCGGTAAGGGTCTATCAAATGCCCGTAAGAAACCGCAGTTGGCGCGGACGCTACCCGGTCGGGGCCGTATCTTTCCAAACAGCAAAGCGGGCGGGGTGCCCGCGAGTCGCATGTATGAAAGGAAGATCATGCTCGATCAGGCTTATTCTCGTCGTCAGTTCCTCGGCCTCGCTGGTGGTCTTGCCAGCATCGTCGGTCTCGGTCTCGTTGGTTGCGGCGGCTCCGGCGCATCCGACGCCGCCGACAAGGGTAGCGCCGCTGCTGCCGAGTCCGTCTCCGGCGAGGTGACCTACGACGGCGCCTCCTCGTTCCAGGCTCTCGTCGAGGCCGCTGCCGAGAAGTTCATGGATGCCAACCCGGACGTCTCCGTCTCCGGCTCGGGTAACGGTTCGGGCAAGGGCCTGACCGCTGTTGCCGCCGGCACCGTCACCATCGGCAACTCCGACGTCTTCGCCGAGACCAAGCTCGAGGCCGACCAGGTCAAGAACCTCGTCGACCACGAGGTTGCCGTCGTGGGCATGGGTCCCGTCGTCTCCAAGAACGTGACGGTCGACGACCTGTCCCTCGAGCAGCTCAAGGGCATCTTCTCTGGCCAGATCACCAACTGGAAGGAGGTCGGCGGCGACGACGCCACCATCGTCGTCCTCAACCGCAAGGCCGGCTCCGGCACCCGCGCCACCTTCGAGGCCGCCGTCTTTGGCGACGAGGCCGTCGACTTTAAGGGCGACGCCGAGCTCGACAAGTCCGGCGACGTCCAGACTCAGATGGGCAGCACCGATAACGCCATCTCCTACCTCGACTTCTCGCACTTCGATGACTCCAAGTTCAACGCCATCAAGGTCGAGGGCGTCGAGCCCAAGAGCGCAAACGTCACCGACGACTCCTTCAAGATCTGGGCTACCGAGCACATGTACTGCTCCAAGGACGCCGACGAGGCCACCACGGCCTTCCTGGAGTTCATGCTTTCCGACGACGTCCAGGGCAAGCTCGTCGAGGAGCAGGGCTTTATCCCCGTCTCTGCCATGAAGGTCGTCAAGGACGCCAGCGGCAAGGTCTCTGCTAAATAGGTAATCGCCCCCGGAAAGGTTTGCAATGGCAAAACAGCTGCCAAAGCGCGACCTTGAGAACGTGGGTCTAGGCGTCACGGGCGCGTGCGTTGCGCTCGTGACGCTTGTCGTTGCCGCGCTCATCTTTATGGTCGCCCAAAAGGGCCTCTCGGCTTTTTTCAAGGACGGCGTCTCGGTCGTCGAGTTCTTTACCGGCACCAAGTGGGACCTGGCCAACACGGCCGAAAACGGCCTGCCTTATACCGGCGCCCTGCCCCTGATTGTCACCTCGTTTGCGGTCATGGTGCTCTCCACGCTTATCGCGCTGCCCATCGCCATCGGCTCTGCCATCTTTGCGGTCGAGATCCAGCCTAAGTTTGGTTCCAAGATCTTTCAGCCGCTTATTGAGCTTTTGACCGGCATTCCCTCGGTCGTCTTTGGCTTGATCGGCTTTCACGTGGTTGTCGGCCTTATGAAGAGCGTTTTCCACGTGAGTACGGGTCTGGGCATCTTGCCCGGTGCCATCGTGCTGGCCGTCATGATCCTGCCGACGATGACCACGCTTTCGGTCGATGGCCTGCGTGCCGTGCCCGACAGCTACCGTCAGGGCTCGCTCGCGCTGGGCTACACCCGCTGGCAGACCATCTGGCACGTGGTGCTCAAGTCTGCCATGCCGTCGCTCATGACCGCGGTCATCCTTGGCATGACCCGCGCCTTTGGCGAGACGCTCGCCGTGCGCATGGTTATCGGCGGTATCGAGGCCATGCCGACGTCGCTGCTGTCGCCGGCGTCCACCATCACCACCACGCTCACCACGTCCATGGCGGTCTATGCCGAGGGCTCGGCCCAGGACGATGTCCTGTGGGCGCTCGGCCTGCTGCTGATGGGCATGAGCCTCATCTTCATCCTGATCATCCACCTCATTGGCCGCAAGGGGGCGAAGGCTCGTGGCTAGCACGCACATCCATATCGACGAGGCGAGACTCGAGCGCGTCCAAAAACAGGACCGCATCGCTACGGGCGTGTTGACGGCAATCGTCGCCATCGTCATGCTCATCGTCATCTCCATGGTGGCCTATATCCTGTTCGAGGGCATCTCGACGCTGTTCCAGCCGGGCTTTCTCACGGAGCCGTCGCGCGCCAACGGAACGCAGGGCGGCGTGCTCTACCAGCTGTTCGACTCGTTCTACCTGCTGCTGATCACCCTGATCATCTCGGTGCCCATCAGCTTGGGCGGAGCGGTCTTTTTGGTTGAGTACGCGCCGGACGGACCCATCCGCGACATCGCCTCCACCGCCATCGAGACGTTGTCCTCGCTGCCTTCCATCGTCGTCGGCATGTTCGGTTTTCTGGTGTTCTCGGTGCAGCTGGGCTGGAAGTACTCCATCATCTCCGGCACCGTCGCGCTCACCATGTTCAACATCCCCATCCTGGTGCGCGTGATCCAGCAGGCGCTCGAGGACGTGCCGCAGGCCCAGCACGATGCGTGCCTGGCCATGGGCCTCACTCGCTGGGAGGCCACGCTGCACATCCTGATCCCCGAGGCCATGCCTGCCATCGTGACGGGCATCGTGCTTTCGGCCGGCCGCGTGTTTGGCGAGGCCGCAGCACTGCTCTTTACCTCGGGCATGAGCTCGCCGGTTCGCCTGAACTTCTTGAGCTTTAACCTGTCGAGCCCTACCTGCGCCTGGAACGTGTTCCGCCCCGGCGAGTCGCTCGCCGTGCATATCTACAAGATCTATGGCGAGGGCAGCCCCGAGGCCCAGCAGATCGTCTGGGGCACCGCTGCACTGCTGATGATTTGCGTGCTGCTGTTTAACGTAATCGCCCGTATCGTGGGCAAGCAACTGGCGAGGAAGATGACGGCCGAATGAGCGAGATGAATGTAACGCCCGCAACCGAAGCGGCATCGTCCGACACCCAGGACTTCCTGTCGAGCGTGGGGGAGAGCGAGAAGCGCGTGCGCGTGAGCGGCAAGGCCGTGAGCGACGAGGTCGTGCTCTCCACCAAGGACGTCAACGTGTACTATGGCGACCACCATGCACTGCATGATACGTCGCTCGACTTCCACAAGGGCGAGATCACGGCGCTCATTGGGCCTTCGGGCTGCGGTAAGTCGACCTTCTTGCGTAGCCTCAACCTCATGAATCGCGAGATTCGCGGCTGCCGCGTGGAGGGCGAGATCAACTATCGCGGGCGCAACGTGAACACCAGGACCGAAAACACCTACGAGCTGCGCCGTTCCATTGGCATGGTGTTCCAGCAGCCCAACCCGTTCCGCAAGTCCATTCGCGACAACATCACGTTTGCGCCTAAGCGCCACGGCATCACCGACCGCGACGAACTCGACCGCATGGTCGAGGAAAGCCTGCGCGGCGCGGCGCTTTGGGACGAGGTCAAGGACAAGCTCGACAAGAGCGCCTACGCGCTTTCGGGCGGCCAGCAGCAGCGTCTGTGCATTGCGCGCACGCTGGCGCTCAACCCCAACGTGATCCTGTTTGACGAGCCCTGCTCTGCGCTCGACCCCATCTCGACGTTGGCGATCGAGGACCTCATGTCGTCGATCGTTGCCGACCGCGCCATCGTTATCGTGACGCACAACATGGAGCAGGCGTCGCGCGTGTCCAACCGCACGGCGTTCTTCTACATGGGTGATATGGTCGAGTACGACGAGACTGACGAGATTTTCCAACGGCCCAAGGATAAGCGGCTGAATGATTACCTCACCGGCATGTTCTCCTAGTCCGGGACATGCTTGAGGCCCGCGGCGGCCACGGTTGTCACGGGACTGATTGGAGAGGCGGGTCATCTCTTTTGGGAGATGGCCCGCCTTTTTGCTCTGCGACCGAAACGACCGCCATAAAGGGGACAGGCTCCTTCGTGGTGGTTTGGGGTGGGGCTCGCTGCTATCATGGACAACGTTGAATTTCTACGAAGGAGCAGGGCATATGGCGATTCTTTTGGGATGCGATTCCGTCAGCCTAGAGTTTCCCACCAAGCATATTTTCGATAGCGTGACGCTCGGCGTGGGCGAGGGCGACCGCATTGGTATTGTCGGCAAAAACGGCGACGGCAAGTCGACGCTGCTGAGCGTGCTCGCCGGCACGCTGGAGCCCGATGACGGGCGCGTGACGCACCGTCGCGGCACCACGATCGGTCTGCTCGGCCAAAAGGACAACCTGGTCGATACCGACACCGTGCATCATGCCGTCGTGGGCGACACGCCCGAGTATGAGTGGGCGTCGAGTCCGCGTACGCGCCAGATTCTGGCTGGCCTTATTAGCGATGTGCCCTGGGAGGGCATGGTGGGCGAGCTTTCGGGCGGCCAGCGCCGTCGCGTGGACCTCGCGCGCCTGCTGATCGGCGACTACGACGTGCTCATGCTCGACGAGCCCACCAACCACCTGGACATGCGCACCATCAACTGGCTTGCGCGTCACTTAAAGGCCCGCTGGCAGCGCGGTCAGGGCGCCATGCTCGTGGTCACGCACGACCGCTGGTTCTTGGACGAGGTCTGCACCAGTATGTGGGAGGTCCACGACGGCCAGGTCGATCCCTTCGAGGGCGGTTACTCCGCATATATCCTGCAGCGCGTGGAGCGCGACCGCATGGCCGCCGTCACCGAGGAGCGTCGTCGCAACATGGCGCGCAAGGAGCTCGCGTGGCTGAGCCGCGGTGCCCAGGCGCGCTCCACCAAGCCCAAGTTTCGCGTGGATGCCGCCCGCGAGCTCATCGCCGACGTGCCTCCCGTGCGTGACGAGCTGGAGCTCAAGCGCCTAGCCGTGAGCCGCCTGGGCAAGCAGGTTATCGATGTGGTCGACGTGGACGCTGGCTATGCGGATACCGATGGCGCGCCCAAGCAGGTGCTCTCCGATGTGACCTGGCTCATTGGTGCGGGCGACCGCTATGGTCTTTTGGGTGAGAATGGCGCTGGCAAGTCGACGCTGCTCGATGTGATCCAGGGTAAAATTGCGCCCACGCGCGGCCGCGTGAAGATTGGCCAGACGGTACGCTTTGGCGTGCTGTCGCAGCAGCTCGAGGAGCTCGAGCCCTACATGGGCGACACGATCCGCGAGGTGCTCAGCAACTATAAGAAGTACTACGTCATCGACGGCAAGGAGACTTCGCCCGAGAAGCTCTGCGAGCGTCTGGGCTTTACGACGCAGCAGCTCTGGAGCCGCATCGGCGATCTTTCGGGCGGTCAGCGCCGTCGCCTGTCGCTGTTGCTGACGATCCTGGACGAACCCAACGTGCTCATCCTGGACGAGCCCGGCAACGACCTGGATACCGACATGCTCGCGATTGTCGAGGACCTGCTCGACGGCTGGCCCGGCACGTTGATCCTGGTGACGCACGACCGCTTTTTGATGGAGCGCGTGACCGACCAGCAGTGGGCGCTGCTCGACGGCCACCTGACGCATATGCCCGGTGGCGTGGACCAGTACCTTCGCCTGTGCAACGCTACCGCCGAGGGCGAGCCCGTGGGCGCGCCGAGCGCCAAGACCGGCACGTTTGACACCGGTGCCGCGGCAGCTGCGGCCGAAAAGCCCAAGTCGAGCGGTCAGCCCAACGGCCTGTCCAATGCCGAGCGTCAGAAGCTCCGCCGCGAGGTGAGCTCGCTCGAGCGCAAGATGGAGACGCAGCGCGCCCGCGTTGAGGAGGCCGAGGCCGCGATGGCCCAGGTCGACCCCACCAACTACACGGCGCTGGGCGAGCAGCAGGCAAAGATCGACGAGGCTCACGCCGCCATGGACGAGTTGGAGATGGCGTGGCTCGAGGCGAGCGAAAAGCTCGAGGGCGAGGAGTAGGCGAGGATGATCAAAGCCGCGTTTTTCGATATCGACGGCACGCTACTGAGCTTTAAGACCCACCGGATTCCGGCGTCGGCGCAGCAGGTGCTCGACAGCTTTCACGAGCAGGGGATCGCGTGCGTGATCGCCACGGGCCGTCCGACCTACCAGATGCCCGATTGGCTGTTCGACCTGGGCTGGGATGCGTACATTACGCTCTCGGGCCAGCACTGCTTTGATGCCGAGGGGGTTTACCGCAGCTGCCCGATCGATCCGGACGACGTCGCGGTGATTGTGGACCAGGTGGCGCAGGGGCGCTACGACTCGCTGTGCATGCAGGGCGAGAACTCGTTTGTGAACCGCCTGTCCGAGCGCGTGGTGACGGCTGGCAGCAACGCGGGAATCGTCTACCACGAGGAACCGTTTGAGCACGCCTTTGACGCACCGGTCTACCAGTTCTGCGCCTTTGTGGACCCGGCCGACGAACATATCGTGACCGACGCCGTGTCGCATTCGCTCACCACGCGCTGGTGCGACCTGTTCTGCGACATTATTCCCGCTAACGGCGGCAAGGACCTGGGCGTGGCGGCGACGCTCGAGCGGCTTGGTATCGACGCGAGCGAGGCGATTGCCTTTGGTGACGGCGAGAACGACCTGTCGATGTTTGCCGCCGTGGGCACAAGCGTGGCCATGGGTAATGCGCAGGATACCGTGAAGGACGCAGCGACCTACGTGACGACTGCCGTGGACGACGACGGGATCTACAACGCCGCGAAGCACTTTGGACTGTTATAACTGCGGCTCGGCACTTAGGGATGCTCCTTTTCTGCCGGCAGCTGGGGGACACTCCTTGCGGGGCGTCCCCATTTTGTTTTCGTCCCGCACGTTTTGTGAAACACGGCTAACTTTTAGACAAAGTAGTAAGACATGGGCAACTTTTGCGGTAAAGTTAGCCGTGGAAAGTATCCAAAGGCTAACTAGCAATCATCGCGAAAGGCGGCCCATGGCCCTACGTGAATCCGGAGAAGACTATCTCGAATCGATCTACGTTCTGTCGGAACGTCAGGGCATCGTGCGCTCGATCGACGTTGCGGAGCACCTCGGCGTAACCAAGGCGAGCGTTTCCAAGGCCATGGCGACGCTGGAAAGCAACGGCTATGTCGAAATGGGCAAAAGAGATGTTCATCTGACAGAGCGCGGTCTGGAGGTCGCGCGCCAAATGTGGGAGCGCCACTGCTTTTTCGTGGGGCTGCTAGAGGATGCGGGTGTTTCGACTGAGGTCGCGTCGCAAGAGGGCTGCCACATGGAGCATTGCCTGAGCGAGGAGAGCTTTGAGAAGCTACGGGCGATGTTGGGCCGGGAAGATGTAGCGGGTCCAACAACAGAAGCCTAACTGTCCCACAGTAGCGCGGAGTTCACGCAAAGCGCGAACCAGCGACTGGGACCAGCGGCCCTTTCGGTCAAGTCCATTTCAGCAAAGGAACCCTGCCAGCAAGCGATGCCCAAGAACCGCCCGCGATGTTACCGCAGGCCGGGACCGGGCTTGGTTTTGAAAACATTCCGCAGCGCGAGGCCCGCCTTTCCGTTGCTCCGCAGGAGCAGGAAAGACGGGCCTCATGCGCGAGGACGTTTTCAAAACCAAGCCCGGTCCCGGCCGGACAGCCCACGAACGCTACAGGTTCTTGACACCCATCGCGCGCATGGCGTTCAGGATGGCGATGATCGCCACGCCTACGTCGCCGAACACGGCAAGCCACATGTTGGCGATGCCCAGTGCCGCAAGCACCAGAATCAGCAACTTAATGCCCAGCGCAAAGATGATGTTCTGCCAAACAATCGACATGGTCTTGCGCGCCACGCGGATCGCGCGGGAGATGTTGGACGGTTTGTCGTCCATGAGCACCACGTCGGCGGCCTCAATCGCGGCGTCGGAACCCATAGCGCCCATGGCAATGCCAACGTCTGCGCGGGTGAGCACGGGCGCATCGTTGATGCCGTCGCCGACAAAGGCGAGCTTGCCCTTGCCCGATTCGGCTGCCAGCAGCGCTTCAACACGCTCGACCTTGTCGCCCGGCAGCAGCTGCGCGTGGAACTCGTCGAGCCCCAGCCGCTTGGCCACCGCAGCAGCCACTTCCTCGCGGTCGCCCGTGAGCATGACGGTGCGCTTGACGCCGGCGGCGTGCAGGTCGCGGATCGTCTGCTCTGCATCGGCCTTTATGGTGTCGGCAATTACAATGTGGCCGGCATAGATGCCATCGACTAGCACGTGGAGGATGGTGCCGACGACCTCGCAATCGGGCGCTTCGACTCCGGCCGCGGCGAGCATCTTTGCGTTGCCAACGACGACGTGCTTGCCGTCGATGGTTGCCGTCACGCCGTGGCCCGCGTCGTTGGCGGAGTTGCTAACGCGCTTGGGGTCGACCTCGCCCTGGTAGGCGACACGTACGGACTGCGCGATGGGGTGATCGGAGAACGACTCAGCAAGGGCTGCGACTTCGAGCAACGACTGCTCGGTATAGCCGGCCTCGGGGTGTACCGCGACCACCGAGAACGTGCCGTTGGTGAGGGTGCCCGTCTTGTCAAAGACGACGGTGTCCACGTCGGCGAGCGTCTCGAGGTAGTTAGAACCCTTGATGAGAACGCCCAGCTTGGACGCGCCGCCGATGCCGCCAAAGAAGCTGAGCGGGACGCTGATCACGAGCGCGCACGGGCAGCTGACGACCAGGAAGGTCAGGCCGCGCAGGATCCAGTCGGACCAGGCGCCGGTGATTAGGCCGCCGCCGAGCGCGAGCACCGCGGCCGCGCCGGTGACGGCGGGCGTGTAGACGCGGGCAAAGCGCGTGATGAAGTTCTCGGTACGCGCCTTCTTTTCGCTGGCGTTTTCTACGAGCTCCAGGACGCGCGCGACAGTGGACTCGCCAAATGGCTTGGTGGTGCGCACGTGGATGAGCCCCGTCATGTTGATGCAGCCGCTGATGATATCGTCTCCGGTTTTGGCCGGGCGGGGGACCGACTCACCGGTAAGGGCGGCGGTGTCGAGCTGGGTTTCGCCTTCGACGATGACGCCGTCGATGGGCACGCGCTCGCCGGGCTTGACCACAATCACGGTGCCGACGGCGATGTCATCGGGGAAGACCTGTTCGAGCGTGCCGTCGGGTTGCTCGACGTTGGCGTAGTCGGGTGCGATGTCCATCATGGCGCTGATCGATTTACGGCTTTTGCCCACGGCGTATGCCTGGAACAGCTCGCCGACCTGGTAGAACAGCATGACGGCGGCGCCTTCGGCCATGTGCGGGTCGGTGTCGGGGAAGAGCACCATGGCAAACGCGCCGATGGTCGCGACGGCCATGAGGAAGCTCTCGTCGAACGCCTTGCCGCGGCGGATGTTGTTGTATGCCTTTTGGAGCACGTCGTAGCCGGCAATCAAAAAAGGCACGAGGAACAGTGTGAAGCTGGCGTAGATGTCGCCCGGGGTGCCGAATGCGGCAGTGAGGGTGCCGAGCTCATCGAGGGCGTACACCACCGCAAAAATGCCTAGCGCTACCAGGATACGATTGCGCTTATGCTCGAGTGACTCTTTCTTCTTGCGCTTCTTCTTTTTCTTCTTGGGGTCGGCGGTGGCCATGACTCGTATCCTCCCATTTGAATGTATGAACACCCGCTCATATAATTTCGCGAGCAAAGGCCGCGGCAATCGCGGCCTTGCAGGTTGGCGTAAACCTGGGCTAGAGAATGATCTCGCAGTCCGGCTCGGCGTCGGCCGTAAACTCTACAACGCGGTTGAGCACCTCGTCGAACTCAGCATCATCGGCCTCGAGCGTCAGCTTCTGGGTCATAAAGTTGACGGACACGGATTTGACGCCCTCGAGCTTGGCCAGCTCGTCCTGAAGCTCACGCGCGCAGTTGGCGCAGTCGATCTCGTCGAGTTTAAACTGCTTTTTCATGGTGGGTTCCTTTCTCTGTATTTGCGGCTTGGGTGCAGGCCGCGCTGGTACCGTGGTTGGTCGCTATTCGCAGATGTGGCTCATGCCCTGGTTGAGCATGGTGTAGACGTGGTCGTCGGCGAGCGAGTAGAGGATATTGCGCCCGTCGCGCCGGAATTTAACCAGGTGCGACTGCTTGAGTGTGCGCAGCTGGTGCGACACCGCGGACTGCGAGGTTTCGGTCGCTTCGGCGATGTCTGCCACGCAGAGCTCGCGGCCCATGAGGGCATAGAGGATCTTGATGCGCGTGGTGTCGCTGAAGACCTTGAACAGGTCGGCGAGGTCGTAGAGAAGCTCCTCGTCGGGAAGGTCCTCGGGCGAGCAGGTGGTGGGGATCGCGGGCTCGGTGGCCTCGGTGTCGGGTTTCATTTCATCAACGCGGATGCTCATTGCAATATCCTTTCATATGAACATGCGCTCATAAAACTTGCTTCCGATTATATGAGCGCATGTTCATATGTCAATAACGTTTAAGTAATTCATCGGACAAAATGATGGGGAATAGTGGACGAGACCCCGGACTGAGCGGTTTTGATAGTCGATGCCGAGGTGGGTGCCCCCGCGCCGTGCAAAAATTGGAGTATTCTGCAACTATAGGGGGTCTGTTTATCTATTCCCGGCCAAATAAAGCCGCTCAAGAGTTATCCAAGGGCGGTAAACAGATAAGATCTTCCTCAAATGTTGCCTAACGTTCCCCTTCGATAGCGTTTTTGTTTCTCATTTGGATTAACTTGTGGGTGTTGGAGGGCCGACCCTGCTGAATATTCGCAATTTTGCACGTCGCTAGGGTACCTACCTTGTTAGCCGGCCTAGTCTCCGGCCCCGAAGACCCTGCCCTCGGGCGCGAGGCTGCTTGTTTGGGCAAATGATGGGCTGTCGGATTCGACAGTCTGCATGTCATCGATTGCCGGAACTTCATTAATTGTCGGGTCATCCAGCGTGATGCCTTCGAGTGTTGCTTTTTCGAGGTCGATTCGTTGGCGCTCTTCGGAATCCTGGCGAAGCTGCTTCTGAATTCGCTTTTTCTCTTCTATAAACCTTCTGAGCACAAACTGTCTCAGGTCCTCTTGCATGATTTGAAAGTCTTTTGGCAGACGCGAGGGGCGTATGCCCTCTTTCCGTTGGATCGCTTCCATGACCCTAACGAAAGCGCTGGCATGCATAAAGGAATAACGGCTGACGGTGATGATTCCGTATCCCATGGACGCAAGCGCATTCTTGCGTTCCTCATCGATGGCGCGGTCTTCTTCCGCGTCATGATAAAAACCGTTGTATTCAATGTCTGTGCGAGATTTCTTTAGATACGCATCCATAAAGAACTTCTTGCGTCTCGTGAGATTCTTTGCGGCGGCGGTGACCTGCACCTCGTAATCGGTCTCAATTCCCTTAATACCAAGCCCTCCTTCGCTTTTGGGCAGCGTTAGCATCATGACAAAGGCTGTTTCCATAGGAGACCGGCATCCGTCGCGCACACATTGGATCGCCTTTCGGGCAAGGGCCAGACCGTCGCATCTGGTAATGGAATTAAAGAACTGCTTTAACCTCTCGGTCGAGGTGAGCGCGAAACGCTCGGTATAGGAGGTGGAAGAGTCGGTTCCAAGGGAATAAGCGCCGCACAGTTCAAAGTAGTACTCCACTAGTTCGCGAAAAGAAAGATAGGTGGCGGCCTGAAGTGCGCAAAGCTCAACGCCAACAATGAAGATGCCATCTTTGAGCTCTATAAAGCGTGAGTTCGAGAATCGTTTTGAAGAAACGTGGCATTGACAGTTCATTGCATAGCGCGCATTCCTGCGATCAAACACCATCACCTCGAGGGAATCATTTGCGTCGAGGGAAACATCATGTTTGGTGAGCCATTCTGCGGCTGCGTCAAGGAACGTTCCGGTGGGACATGATCCGTAAATCGCGGCAGGGCTACAGGACTCGATGCCTTTCGCAGACACCGAATGCGCGGCCTGGTAGACCGCTTTTGCAGTGGTATGTGACAATACGATACTCATGGTATATATCGTGTCAGCTAATGCCGTGTTGATGGCGCTGAGTGAAAAAGTCGTTTTAGAGGTCTAACCAAATGCTGTCCAAAAGCTTGACGCAATTATGGGTTGGTATGCCATAAATAAACGTTTTCGCAGCTCGGCTATAGCATAGAAATACTCAATTGCTGCACATTTGATTGTGATGCATCACCATCCGACAACGAATTACGTGTCGGGAATTGGCCAAAATCGTTCAAAATGAGGGTTCAGAATTTGTGATGGCAGATCTATCTGTGGAACGTAGGGCGGCCCCGCTGCGGGGTTTCCCGCTGCGGGGCCGCTCGTGAGCGGGGCCATGCTTGTCGCAGGCGTTTCTACTTGGCAAACAGGTTCTTGAGGTTGAACTCGGCTTGGACGGTGCGGAGCATGAGGTCGGTGTCGTCGAGGCCCAGGTGCTGCTCGTTGGCGTCGGCGGCGAGGGTTCCACGGCGGCGCGCCCAGTTCTCGAGCGCGGCGGGGGCGGACTCGCGGGGGAGCGAGCGGACGTCGGCATCCAGGCTGCGGCAGATCTGGCGCGAGTCGATGACGATGATCTTGCCGGCGCGGCGTGCCTCGGCGTAGCCGTCCAGGTGGATCTTGAACCAGCTGTCCTCAAAGGCGGCGTTGTGTGCCATGTACGGGTACTTCTTCATAAGCTTGAGCAGCTGCTTTTGCAGCTCTTTGTTCTCGCGGAAGGGCGTTTTGCCGTCGATGTCGTCCCAGGTGATGTGGTGGATATTCGACAGCGGCACATCCTCGCCGCGGTAGATATCGGGCAGGCCGCAGTAGTGTGCCTCGGCGTCGTGCGGGACGGCGTCGCTGGTGAGCTCCATGATCTCCCAGCCCACGTTGATGATGTAGCCGCGCTCGGGTGCACGGCCGGTGGTCTCGATGTCGATGCCGAGCACGGTGCCCTGGATGGGCTTGCGGGCGTAGGCCACGCCGAGCGCGTCGCGGTCGCCGCGGATCTCGCGCATGACCGACGCGGCGGTGCGCTTTTGCATCTTACCGATGGCCGCGCAGGTGTCGGCATCGGACAGGCCGCGCGAAAGCGTCGCGGGCGTCACGTTGCGCAGGCGTGCCTCGCCAATCTGGTCGCACAGGTCGCGGTTGCGGTCAGCCAGGTCGCGCACGGTGGCAAAGTCGAAGCTGGGGTCGCCCTCGGCGGTAAAGTACTCGGTTTCGAGCACCTTAAGGGCCTCCTCGCCCTTCTGGCGCTCGGACTCCATGGCGCCGTGATCGCCATAGATAAACATGGGAATAAACGGCTGGCGCTCGTATTCGAGTGCTTGTGAAACGTTCATATAACTGCTCCTTGGATGGGCCGCGTCGTGCGGCTCAGGGTCATTAAGATGTGGCGAGATGATAGTTTACCATGGGCAACTATTGGCATCGCGCCTAGGACAACTACAATACCCTAGTTGACCGCTAGGACTTTTACAATGCTGCCGAAAGACACGAAAGGTTTCATCCGTCATGGATTTGCTGATTGATATTCTGCTCGACGCCGGCAAGGACACGCTCTCGCTGGTGCCGTTCTTGTTGGTGACATATCTGGTTCTCGAGACGCTCGAGCACGTGGCGGGCGACCGCGTTAACGGGGCCATCAAGCGCGCCGGCGCCGCGGGTCCCGTGGTTGGCTCGTTGCTGGGTATGGTGCCGCAGTGCGGCTTTTCGGCCATGGCGGCAACGCTGTACGCCGGTCGCGTCGTGACCTTGGGCACGTTGGTGGCGGTGTTCCTTTCGACCTCCGATGAGATGCTGCCGCTGTTGCTCGCCGAGCAGGTGCCCGTGCAGACCATGGCGATGCCTTTGGCTTCGAAGGCACTGATCGCGCTGGTCACGGGCTTTATCGTGGACGCGGCTATCCGCGGCCTTCGTTGTAATGCCCGCGCGCATGCGGCGATTCGCCGTACCGTGCTGGGGACCGCGGCCAACCAGGCTCACGTGAACTGCGCGCACGACGACCACACTGGCGGTGACATCATCGACGAGGTGGCCGAGGCGGGCGTGAGCGCCGACCACATCCACGAGTTGTGCGAGCGCGACCATTGCGGTTGCGATGATGATGAAGATGAACACGAGCGCGACCACGGACACAGCCATGATCACGGTCATGAGGGCGAGCATGAACACCATCATGACCACGGTCACTCCCACTCCCATGAGGGCGCGCCCGTCCTGTCGATCATCCGCAGCGCGATCTCGCACACCGTGCAGGTCTCGGTATTCATTTTTCTGGTGACGCTGATTCTGGTCGCCGTGCTCGAGTCGTTCGGCGAGTCCGCAATCGAGCAGTTCCTGCGCGGCAACGAGACGCTCGCCGTCTTGGGTTCGGCGCTTGTCGGCCTGATCCCCAACTGCTCGGCCAGCGTCGTCATCACGCAACTATATCTGGAAGGCGCGCTGCAATTGGCGCCGATGCTCGCCGGCACGCTTATCTCCGCTGGCGTGGGCTACCTGGTGCTGTTCCGCACCAACCGCAGCGCCCGCGAAAACGTCCTGTTCCTGATCATGATGTACGTCATCGGTGCCGGCTGGGGCCTCATCCTCTCCGCCGTTGGCCTCTAAGTGGGCCTAACAAAACGGGCTTCAAAATAGCCATGCTCGGCGCCTGCACAATGCGGCAACGCATGGCATTTTGAAGCCCGTTTTTTTGTTGAGCCATGGATTTTGAGCGCTCACACCGCCCAAAGCAAAAAGCAGATTTCCGGACATATCCCAAAAATCTACTTTGGTTAGTGCAGCAGCTCGGTGAGGTTGCGTTTAAAGCGGGCGCGGTCTTCGCTGGTAAATGCCGCCGGTCCGCGAGTGCGTCCGCCGGCGCGGCGCACCTTCTTTTCCTCGTGGCGAATAAACAGTTGCATGTCGATGGTCGCCTTGTCGTAGACGCGCCCGCGCACACCGATGGCGGCGGCATCGCGCTCGAGCACCATGCTCGCCAAGCCAATGTCCTGCGTCACGACTACGTCGCCCGCCTGCAGGCGTTCGACAATGGCAAAGTCGGCGCTGTCGGCGCCCACGCTCACATCGAGCGTCGTGACCCAAAAGCCGCGTCGCGCGTGCTCGGCATCACGCGGGTCGTCGCGGCGAATGTGCCGTTCCAGGTTTTGCGTGCTGTTGCCGGCGATAACAACGGCGACGCCCGCCCGCCGCGCGCAATCAATCGACTCGCGCGTGACCGGGCAGGCGTCGGCATCAATAAAGAGCGTTCGCGGCATCTAGTGCACCAGTTTGCCAAATTGAATAGCGCGAACAATCAGCGTAACGCCAAACACCAGCAGCGCGGCGCCGCTAAAGATAACGAGCATCTTGGCCGACCACAGCGGATAGATAAACACGAACATGCCGGCGATGATGGAGAGTGCGCCGCTCAGGATAGCGAGGGCGCGGTTGGACGAAAGCTCGGACTCCAGAATGGACATGACGCCTTCGACAATCCAGCCAAAGCCGGCCACGATAACCACCATCGTGGTGAGCGTCGCGGTCGAGAAGGCCTGGTTGCGCAGGATTATGACGCCGCCCAAGATAATGAGTAGGTTGGAGATGATGCTCGTCACGCGCCAGCCGGTGGGCAGCAGCGGCTCAAAAATGGCAGTGAACAGCCTAATGGCAGCAGTGATTACAAAGTAAAAACCCAGGACAGTCGTCAAAAAGACGAGGGACTTGGCGGGTGCAAAAAGCAGCGCGATACCAGCAATGAGCGCTAAGACGCCCGTGATGGCGTAGATCCAGCGTACGGCCTTGACGGCTTTGCCCGCCATGCTTTTCTCGTCAAATCCAAACTGGCTCGATTTTTGGTCATCGTTCTTAAAGATGACCATAATGTCTCCTTTCCGTGTGGTGCACGTCGCGTTCATTGCTCTCCGTGCGGCGTACGCCAAAAGTGCTGCAACAAGTATCGCCCAAGGGCGCCGATGCATGGGGCGGGAAGGACGAATTGCCGCCCCACATTCCCGAATTGTTACTTTTGTTCCCGCCCCAGTGAGGATTAATCAACAATTGTAGAACATTACGCCGCTGTATGTAATTGCCTAGGTTTTAGGTTAGATTCTCCTAAGGACAATTGGCTTGTATTGGGGGTCCCTATGAACGAAGCAGTTCCCGCGGCGCCGGTAAGCGTCGAGTCGATGGCAAAGCAGGGTTGCGAAAAGCTCGGCTTGAACGCGTTTGATGCGTTGGTTCGCCGCGCCCGTACGTGCCGTCGCTTTGACGAGTCCATGCGCGTGCCGCGTGAGCTTTTGCTTGAGCTGGCGGAGCTGGCGCACCTGACTCCCTGTGGTGCCAATGCTCAGCGTCTGCGTTTTCATGTGGTGAGCGGTGCAGAGGACTGCGCGCGCGTATTTGATGAGCTTGCGTGGGCCGGCGCGCTTAAGGATTGGCTGGGTCCTGTCGAGGGCGAACGCCCGACCGGCTACATCGCGATTTTGGCCGAGCGCGCCGTTCCGGGTAAGCCCGCCGCTCCCATTACCGAGGCCGACACGGGCATTGCCGCGCAGACGATGATGCTCGCCGCCCGCAGCGCCACGCCCGAGGTGGCAGCCTGCATGTTCAAGGCCTTTACGCCCCACGCGATCGATGCCATGGGGCTCGATAACGACAAGTATGAGCTCAAGCTGATCATGGCGTTTGGCGTTCCGGCCGAGACGCAGGTGATCGATGCGATCGATTCCAACCCCGACGGCTCAATTAATTACTGGCGCGACGAGGCACAGGTGCACCACGTACCCAAGCGCCCGCTTGCCGACGTACTGGTGTAGCTGAGCGTCATCGCGGCGTGATCAGACGGTAAACCACCACAAAGGTGCCTGTCCCCTTTGTGGTGGTACGAGGGGAGGGTGTGTGGCAGATCTGTATTTGGTGCGGCATGGGCAGACTGAGCTCAATGTGCAGAGCATTTTGCAGGGCTGGCACGATTCGCCGCTTACGGCGCGCGGGCGCGAGCAGGCGCTGACGGCGCGTACGGCGTTTGCGGCGCGTGGCGTGGCCTTTGATCATGTGTATTCCTCGCCGTTGGGCCGGGCGCAGTGTACGGCCGAGCTAATTGCTGGTGAGGGCCGCTCGATAGAGCTGGTCGATGACCTGCGTGAGTGGCATTTTGGCTCGCTGGAGGGCACATCAAATCGCGAGATGCCGCCGCAGCCCTGGGGCAATTATCCGGTGGCCTTTGGCGGCGAGTCGGAAGTGCAGCTTCAGTCGCGCATGGTCGCGGCGCTGTCCCGCATCATGGCCAGGCCGCAGCACGACTGCGTGCTGGCGGTTTCCCACGGCTCAGCCTGCCAGGAGTTTCTTGAGTATGTGACTGGCGAGGGGGAGCTACCCGACAACGGTGCCGTGCTTCATTTTGGCTATTGCGACGGGGCGTTTTCGCTCTTGGGTTGGTAACGAACGAAAGGACCCCTATGAATAAAGACCTGTATCTGGTTCGTCATGGGCAGACAATATTCAACCTTAAGCGCATCATTCAGGGTTGGAGTGACTCGCCGCTCACGCAGCTGGGCTGCGATCAGGCGGCGCGCGCCGGTATGTTTTTGCGCGCACGCGGCATTGAGCCCGATCATGCTTACACCTCCACGCTTCATCGCACCGAGCAGACTATCGCCAACTTGTGGCCGGGCTTGGCGTACGAGCGCCTGGACGGCCTGCGCGAGTGGTTCTTTGGCGACTTTGAGGCCGAGCGCGTGGTGCTCATGCCCGAGCGCCCGTGGCGCGACTTCTATTGCCAGTTTGGCGGCGAGGGCCAGATGCAAGTGCGCGAGCGCATGGTGGCGACGCTGACCGAGCTTATGCAGCGTCCGGACCATATGTGCGTGCTCGCGGTAAGCCATGGCTCGGCCATCAAGGAGTTCATGGACCACGTGAAGGGTGCGGCGGCTGACGAGCGCGATCGTGTGCCGGGCAACTGCTCGGTGCTGCATTTCGTGTTTAACGACGAGGCCGGCACGTTTGAGCTGATTGAGATTTTTACGCAGGAGGATTACGCGCGCGAGCTGGGGCTTGAACCGCTTGTGGCTACTGCAGGTCCGCAGCGCGGATAACGCGAGCGCGGCGGCACGGGTCGCCGGCATAACTTCTCGACGCAAAAGGGGCGGAGATGCATGTACCTGCTGCATCTCCGCCCCCTGTTTGTCGAGCTGCCGATTTTTGTGCTGGGCGGTCTGGTCTTGCTAGAACCGCGCGACCTGGTGCGTGAGCAGACCTGTCGGAACCTGCGGCGCGCCGCCGCTGACCTGCGCAGCGGGGAAGAGCACGGCAACGGTAAAGTTGAACGGCTCCTTGCCGGTGTACGTTCCGGCGGAACGGGCCTCATTGGCCAGCAGCTGCGACGCCCCGGTCAGCGCGGCAGCGTAGGCGGGGTCGTCGGCCAGTGCCGGCTCCGGTGCTTGGTCGAGCATAGCGCGGATGGCCCCGACGGCGTCCTCGCGCTTGACCTCCCACGCGCGGTGCGTAATGCCCGCGGGGTCGGTGACGGCGTAGAGCGACGCGCCCTCTTTGGCGGCGCCCAGGATGATATCCATGACGGGCGAGGCCTCGTAGGCGAGCGACACGGGGCGCGGCTGCACCTTGAGCTCGGCGATCGCGCGCGCGGCGGCGAGTGCGTCGACGCTCTCGGCGGCAGCCTCGTCGCTACCCGTCAGCACGTTAACCGGGCAAATCGCCACGACACCCGTCACGCATCCCGGCTCGCCCGAGCATTCGTACACGTAATACGCCGCACCCGGGTCCTTGAGCATCAGACCATCGGCAATGGTTCCGCGCAGAGCATCGTTGCCGCTCAGGATGCTGCCCATTGCAGGCAGCGCCTCGAGCACGCGGTCCTGAGCCGGGCGGATGCAGGGAAACGGAAGTGCTTTCATGGGCGGTCCTAACGCACGAGTCGGTTTGTTCGCGGCTTATTATGCCCCAACTTGGCCGCTCGCGTCCCAGAGCACGTTATCGGCGAGCGCGATGAGCACGTTCTGACAACGAACGATATCGGCGTGGGGCACATATTCGTTGGGCTTGTGCGCGAGCGCGAGCGACCCGGGACCGTAGCTCATGCAATTGCGGTTACCTGTCTTGCCGGCAATGACGGCGGTGTCGGTGTAGCCGGTAAAGAAGCCGACGGTCGTGTCCGCGCCCGTCACGTCATCGGCGGCACGCTTGAGCGCTGCTAGAAGGGGAGAGTTTGGGTCGCGCTCGATGGCGGGGCGGTCGCCCGTCACGACGTAGCTGCCGTGGCAACCGGGAACGGCGGCTTCGGCGCCGGCGATGGCCTGCTCTACCATGCGCGTTACGGCGGCCGTATCGGTCGGCGGGGTCAGGCGCATGTCGACCCAGACTTTGGCGCGGTCGGGTACGACGTAGGGGCGATATCCGCCCTCGATTTGGCCGAACGTGATGGTCGAAGGCCCCAGCTCATCGTGCGCGGGCAGCGCCACAAACGCGCGGCGAAGCGAACACACGACCTCGGCCATGGCGGCGACGGCATCCGCGCCCTTCCAGGGCTGGCTCGCATGCGCCGTCACGCCAGCCATTTCAATCTCGAACCACGTACGCCCCTTGTGCGCCACCTGGATCTGTCCGTCGGTGGGCTCGGTGTCCAGCACCCATTCACGCGAGCCGACCCAGCCAGCATCGATCGCGGCTTCTGAGCCGCGCATAAAATCTTCCTCGTCGACCGAGCAGATGAGCGAAAAGCCGCGGCGGGGCAGCGCGCCATCCGCCACCACGCGCTCGAGCGTATGGACCAGTGCGGCAATGGCGCAGGCCAGGCCACCCTTCATGTCGCAGGCGCCACGGCCGTAGAGTTTGTCGTTACGCACAATTGTCCCGAGCGGCGGAATGTCCGCGTCCCAGCCATCGCCCAGCGTAACGGTATCCATATGACAGATATAGACGAGTCGCGGCTCGTCGCTTTGGCCTGGCACGGTGACCATAAGGTTGCGGCGCCCGGGGAGTGCTTCGAGCTCTGCAATTTGCACGGCATCGAGTACCGGATGGCTCAGCTGCGCTAACCGTTCCTCAACCAACGCTTTGATATAGCGTTCAATCTCGCCCTCATACGCACCTGGGTCGGAACTGTCGATCCGCACGAGCCCTTGCGTAAGCCGCCAAGCAAAATCTGTATCAACCATAGGCACCTCACAGATAGTTAGGTCAACATACAGATTGTATGCCAAGAAGCGGCTCAGTGCATTTAATGGAGTGCTCACAAAAACGGGGGCGCCTCTCGTGCGAAAGGCGCCCCCGCGGGCATTCAATGTCAGTGACGGGCAGGCCACATGGGGGAACTGCCCGTCAGATCAGCCGACGCTACTTGATCACGCGAACGCGATACATCGACGGAATCTGCTTGAGCGCCTCGATGGTGCTGCCGTCCAGGTGCTCGTCCGTGTCGAACATGGTGTAGGCGTTCTCGCCGGCGGACTCGTTGGTCATACGTTGCACGTTGGCATTGTCCTTGGCCAGGATTGCCGTGATCTGGCCGATCATGTTGGGCACGTTGGCGTGCAGGCAGGCGATGCGGCTTGCGGCGCGCGCCTTGCCCATGCTGCAGGCGGGGTAGTTGACGCTGTGCGCTATGTTGCCGTTCTCCAGGTAATCCTTGAGCTCGCTGATGGCCATGTCGGCGCAGTTGGCCTCGGCCTCGCCGGTGCCAGCGCCCGAGTGCGTGGTGATAAACGTATTGGGCATCTTGACGGTCTTGGGCGTGGCAAAGTCGCAGCTAAACCAGCTGAGCTTGCCCTCGCGCAGGGCGGCGTCGACGGCGTCCTCGTCAATGATGGTTTCGCGCGCGTAGTTGATGAGCACAGCCCCCGGGGCCAGCAGGTCGATCTGCTCGGTGCTGATCATGCCGATGGTGTCGGCCTTGCTGGGCACGTGCACGGTGAGATAGTCGCAGCCGCGGCAGAGGTCCTCGAGCGTTCCCACGCGCTGCACCTCGCGGCTCAGCACCCACGCGTGCTCGACGGAAATGAACGGATCGTAGCCGTAAACGTCCATGCCCAGGTCGACGCAGGCGTTGGCGACCTTGGAGCCCACGTTGCCCAGGCCGATGACGCCGATGCGCTTGCCCTTGAGCTCGCGTCCCACAAAGGCCTTCTTGGCCTTCTCGGCATCGACCTGAATCTCGGGATCGTCGGCGTTGTCGCGCACCCAGTTCATCGACTGCACCACGCCGCGGCTCGAGAGCACCAGCATGCCCAGGACGAGCTCCTTGACGGCGTTGCTGTTGGCACCGGGGGAGTTAAAGACGACGACGCCCTTCTTGGCGTACTCCTCGACGGGGATGTTGTTGACGCCGGCGCCGCAGCGGGCGATGGCGCGAATGCCCTCGGGCAGCTCGTAGCCGTGCAGGTCGGTGGAACGCATCAGGATGGCGTCGGCCTCCTCGGCGGTGCTTACAAACTCGTAGCCCTCGCCAAACTCGACCTTGCCGTCCTTGGTAATGTCGTCGATGGTCTTGATCTTACGCATGGAAAAACTCCTTAGCAGGTTTGTCTAAAACAGATGGTTTGAAGTGGCTGGTCGGCCCGCGCGTTGCGGGCTAGTTAGATCGCGGACTCAAACTATGCTGCGCTTCGAAGTCCTTCATGTACGTGGCCAGCGCCTGCACGTCCTCCATAGTGACGGCGTTGTACACGCTAGCGCGCATGCCGCCGACGAGGCGATGACCCTTGACGTTTTGGATCTGGTGCTCTGCCGCGCCCGCAACAAAGGCGGCGTCGAGGTCGGCGTCGCCGGTGCGAAACGTGACGTTGGCGATGGAGCGGCTGTCGGCCTGTGTGGTGCCATGGAACAGCTCGCTGTGCTCGAGCAGGTCGTAGAGCAGGTTGGCCTTGGCCCAGTTGCGCTCAGCCATGGCGGCAAGTCCGCCGGTCTGCTCAACCCAACGGAACACCTTGCCGCACACGTAGATGCCAAAGGTGTTGGGCGTGTTGAGCATGGAGCCCTTGGCGGCCTGGGTCTTAAGGTCCATGTACTGCGGCGTCTGCGCAAAGGCCGGGCCGTCAGCGATCAAGTCGTCTCGCACGATGACCACGGTGACGCCCGCGGCGCCGGCGTTTTTCTGCGCGCCGGCGTAGATGAGTCCGTAACGCTCGACGTCGAGCGGCTGCGATAGAAAGCAGCTTGAGACATCGGCGACCAGCGGCACGTCGCCGCAATCGGGCAGCTCGTGGAACATGGTGCCAAAGATGGTGTTGTTCTGGCAGATGTAGACGTAGTCGAGCCCGTCGCCCGCGGCCTCGGCGGCAATGCGCGCGTTGACGTCGGCCATGTCGGGGATGCGGTCGAAATTGGTGTCCTCGGAGCTCGCGAGCAGCACGGCCTCGCCGTACTTGGCGGCCTCTTTGTACGCCTTGTTGGCAAAGTTGCCGGTCACGACGTAGCCGGCGCGGCCGCGGCGCATGAGGTTCATGGGGATGCCTGCAAACTGCAGCGTGGCGCCGCCCTGCAAAAACAGGACGTGGTAGTTGTCCGGGATACTCAGCAGGCGGCGCAGGGTTGCCTCGGCGTCGTCGATGATCTGCTGGTACATGCTAGATCGATGGCTCATCTCGAGCACGGACATGCCGCAACCGCGGTAGTCCATCATCTCGTCGGCGATCTCGGCGAGCACGCTTGTAGGCAGTGCGGCCGGGCCAGCTGAGAAGTTGTGCACACGTGCCATCTTCTATTTCCCCCTCGTAGTCGTTTGAACGTTCGGGATACTTTAGCACAGTGCAGCGTCAGGCGCGACCGCATCACAGCAAAACCCGAGTGCGCCGCTATGATTTACAGGATGGTTACATGGGGGAGAGGTGACCTTACTCCTCAGGCAAATCCAAACCTGCGAGCGAAGACATGAGGTTCTCTAGGCGCTTGATCTCTTCGCCGCAAATTAGCTACCTCCTGCCCGCTACGACGCCAGTGTGGCAATGACGGCTTCGTCGCCGGCGTATATTAGGGTGTTGCCATCGGGAATGATCGTTTGGCCGTCGCGCTTGAGCATCACCACAATAAACGGATGCTTGCCTTGCGGCACGTCGCGCAGGCGCTGGCCGGCCAGGCGACCGTGGGGCGTCACGGTGACCTCGCGCAGCGTAACCTCGGCACGCTCTTCAAACGTCGGGGCAGCCATCACCAATAGGTCGCCTTCCTCAATCACGGTATCGCCATTGGGCAGCACCGGGTGCGCGCCATCGCGCAGCACCAGGACGACGAGCATGTCCGTGGCGCTGCCAATATCGGCGAGCGAGCGTCCGGAAAACGGATGGCCCGCGCCCACCTTGAACTTGACAAACGACATGCCGTCCTCGTCGCGGTAATCGTTAAACGTACGGCGCACGTCGCCTTCCGCGTCGATCATATTGAGCTTTTTCGCCACCGCCGGTAGCAGCGAGCCCTGCACCACAATGCTCGACACGGCAATCACAAATACCAGGTCAAACAGGTCGTGACCGCCAGGAACACCGGCCACCACGGTAAAGAGGCTAAACACGACCGAAGCCGCGCCGCGCAGACCCGCCCAGCTTACGAGCGCAACCTGGCGAGGGTTCGTCTTAAAGGGCGCTAGGAGCACGCCGACGGCGATGGGGCGGCTCACAAAGAGCATAAACGCCATGAGCGCCAGGCCCGGCAGCAGCATCTGCGGCAGGCGTGCGGGCGTTACGAGCAGGCCGAGCAAGAAGAAGATCGTCATCTCGGCCATCTCGGTGAGGGTATCGAAGAAGTGCGCCATCTCGACCTTGCCGGTGATGTCGCTCGCACCCAGCACAATGCCGGCCAGGTACACGGCCAAAAATCCGTTGCCGCCCAGGTAGCTCGGCAGCGCGTAGGCGACGATGGCCACGGCGAACAAAAAGATGGTCTGCGCACCTTCGGCCGTTGCATGTGCGCGTTCAATCAGGCGGCCCGCCGCCCAGCCGAGGGCAAGGCCCAGGCCCGCGCCCAGGATAATCTGCTTGGCCAGCAGTGCGGGAATGTTGATGTCGCCGCCGGTCGCGAGTGTGGCGAGCACGGCGGTGAGCATGTAGGCGACGGGGTCGTTGGAGCCCGATTCGACCTCGAGCAGCGAGTCGGTGCCACCTCTCAGCGACAGGCTGTGCTCACGCAGTACGCTAAAGACGCTCGCCGCGTCGGTGGATGCCACGACCGATCCCAGCAGCAGGCCACCGATCCAGTCGAACCCCAGCGCGAAGTGGGCGAACATGCCGGTGATGCCGGCAGTGATGACGACGCCGAGCGTGCTCAGCAGCACCGCCGGCGCAGCGACGGGCTTGGCGCGGTCGATATTGGTGTTAAAGCCGCCGTAGAACATGATGAACAGCAGCGCCGTGCTGCAGACGGTTTCGGTGAGTGCGTAGTCGCTAAAGTCGATATGCGTCGGGCCGTTGACGCCCAACAGCATGCCCAGCGCGATAAAGATGAGCAGGGTGGGGAAGGGGAGTTTTTTGCCGACGGGTTTGATGGTCAGGCACAAAATGATGACGAGGCCGATAAAGAGAAGGATCTGGTTCATGGATAGTGTCCGCTCCTGGGTGGTTGGCGTGGCACGGTCAGTTGTCTGCGGTCATTTGTACCCAGAGATGGTGGGTTTATGGGGTTGGATTGCGGGCGTGCGCGATATCGTCATAGACGGCTGCCGTCTTTGCCTCTGCTCGGAAACCCTTTCCAGCTTTATTGCAACGGAGTACAATGGGTAACGTTTAAGTTCAACTTGAAGTTTTAGTTGCGGCGCCGGGCTTCGGCCGCAATGCAAGGAGAGGCGTACCATGGCGATCTATGTGACATCTGATGCTCACGGGCACGTGCGTGCGCTTGACGAGGCCCTGTCTAAGATCTCGTTGACGTCCGACGACACGCTGTACGTGCTGGGCGACATGATCGATCGCGGGCCCGATCCGGTCGGCGTTATTAAGCTCGTGCGCTCGCTGCCCAACGCCCGCGTGCTCAAGGGCAATCACGAGCAGATCATGCTCGATGCCATCATTGGCCAGGATCCGCTCGATGCCGAGACCTGGGATATCAACGGTGGCTGGACGACGCGTGAGCAGCTCAACGACATGGAATTTGAGGCATACGAGGAGCTCGTGCGATGGATGGCCGCGCTGCCGCTCTACGCGGTGGTCGAGACCGAGGAGCGCCCGTATCTGCTGGTACATGCCGGTATTGAGACCGAGGCGGCGCGGGCGTTTTTGCTTGAGCATGGCGTCGATTGTGCCGATGGCGTTGGAGCGGTGGGTGCCGATCGCGAGCTGCTGCAGCAGATGCTCGCGGTGCAGTCGTCCGATGACCTGCTGTGGATTCGTCATGGCTATTGGGATGCGTCGACCGGGCTGCTTTCTGCCGAGGGCAAGGGCCCGGTCGTGGTGAGCGGTCACACGCCCACGGTATCGCTTGGGCGCTATTGCGAGGTCGGTGGTCTGGCGGGGCTCGATGAGGAATCGGGACGCGGGCAGATCGTGCGCTTGGGCGGCGAGGACACTGCTGGTGTTCCCGATCGCATCGACATCGACTGCGCCGCCGCCACCGGCTCCGAGTTCGGCCGCGTGGGCATCCTGCGCCTGGACGACGGGGCCGAGTTCTACGCGAACATCAACCCGGGCGAATAATCGGTGCAAGTGGTAGCTAATTTGGGAAGGGTTTTTTGACTTCTTTTGCCCTTCTGCCCGCTAATTGATTTCTCTGGGACGGGGATTAAATAATCATTTGGCTGCCCGCCGGCTAAGTGAGTAGACTTTTTTGGAAATGCCGAGCACCCAACATATTTGCCTCAATAAAACCGCAGGTCACAAACTTGTGCTCTGTCGGTGTGGTCGGGGATTCGGTAAAAACCTACTCACTTAGTTTTACGCGATGCATATTGTCTTCAACGAGACCCCAGCCGGGGCGATTCCATCGCAAATTCCGGTGACCGGGGCAGCTAATTAGGCGCCGTATGGGTTCCGGTCGCGCTCGATGCGTTGGCGGATGTGGGCGTACTCGATTATCAGCAGCACCAGGAGTAGGGCCATGATGGCTAGGTAGCTCACGACGGCGCCCATCAGGCCGAGCAGATTGATCAGAATCACCGGCAGCACCACGCTCACGGCAAAACAAATCAGGTAGACCTTGGTGACGTCGCCGGCATGGCGCAGCACCGTGATGATGGCGTAGATAAAGTCGATGGCCGCGGTGACGCCGCCGGCAACGACCATTAGCAGCGCCAGCGTACGGTAGCGTTCAAAGCTGAGGCCGTACATAAAGCTCATGAGGGGAATACCGGGACCTGCCATAAATACGGCGCACACGCCGGTGATGACCACGATCAGCGCCATAACGGCAACAATAATCAGGTCAAAGCGACGACGCTTGCGAGGATTAGCCCAAATGCTCGACAAGCGCAGGAGCTGCGGTTTATAGATAAATCCAATGCTCAGCAAAATAGCCTGCGCCGGAAAGAACGGGGCATTAAAGTACAGCTGATATTTGTATGCCAGCGTGCCTTCCATCACAAACTTGGGCATGCTCTCAATAAGGTTGAACAGGAACAGTGCACCAAAGAGCGGGGCGCACTGGACAAACAGGTGGCCGACCTCGCGCAGGCTCACGTGGCGCGATTTTTCGGTCTCGAGCAGGGCGAGCGGCGCGGTGACCAGCACGAGCGAGGCGATCGCGGCGACACCCATGGCCATGGCCGCGATGGGCATGCTGCGCGTGAGGAACAGCGCCACGCTGAAGACCGCGATGACGCCGACGGAGCGTAGCGTTTGGCTCATTCCAGCCAAGTAGAGTTTGTCGGCCTGCTGCAGGCGGCCTTCGTACACGTCGGCGACGCCGTCGATGACCTTATACAGGTAGACGCCCAGGCCGATCGTCGCCATCTGCGCGTCATAGCCGCGGGCGCTGCTGTACATGAGGCCGCAGCCTAGGGCGAGCGCTCCACAAAGCCAGCGGTTGATCTGGTAGGAGGCAAAGGACGTCTTTTCGTCGATGTCTGAGACCTGGAAATTGCGCACGCCGTAGTTGCATGCGATCATGATGAGCGTGCCGGTGACGAAGGCGATGGAGAACTTACCGGCCTCCTCGGCACCCGCGAGCTGTGTCGACACGATGGTGAGCAGAGGAAACGCCATGCCCCACACGGCGGTGCCCAGGGTATTCCAGAGATAGTCGCGGCGGGTGGCGTGCTCTTCGTATTCCGCTTCCTGCATGGAGAAGCCGCCGCCGTAGACGGCGCCGAGCAGACGGTTCCACCAAGCGTTGACCATGCGGCGGACGGGGCCGGGCTCCCGATCGCGTTCGCGCCGGCGACGTGTGGCTTGGCTGCTATCGGGTCCGCCGGCGTTGCGCTGGCTCAGCTCCTGGATGCGCGCGAGCTCTTCGGCCGTGTGGGAGGCGGGGAACAGGCCGTTCTCGATGCGGCCGCCCTGGGCCTTCGCGGCGCCGTCTTTCGATGCAGCGGGGTTGGAGATGCCGTTACGGCGGGCGATGGCGCGGCGAATGCTATCGAGGGGCGTGATGCTCAAAGCGGGGTCCTTTCTATTGCTGCGCTCTAGTATAGACACCGCGGTGTCCGCTCGTGTTTTTGAACAGGTTGTTCAATAATTTCGGCGGCGCCATTCAGTAGTCGGCACTTAGGGACGTTCCTTATGTGCCGGCACTTTGGGAACGTCCCTAAGTGCCGGCATCCGGGGACGCTCCTTGAATGTTGCCTGTTCAAGAGTGTCCCCAATGACTAGTCGTTTAAGAACGTCCCCAATGACTGGGCCGCTTGCCTGCGATTTTTGACCGTTGGGCGGGCTTGCCGCCCTTGCCGCAAAAACGTTTTTGCATATCGGGTACAACGGGCTTTACGTGAGTAAAGTGCGCGCCGCGTCCACGTGCCGCGTTTTTAAAGGAGGCCCCATGCCTGGTGTTACCCCTGCAGAAGTTCTGTCCAATTTTGGCATTACGCTGGTCGAAGACCCCGCTGAGAACCAGCCCCGCCTGCTGGTTGACCTGCCGGCAGCCGAGCTCGTCGAGCATGCCATCCGCCGCAACGAAGGCCGCATGGCATCCAACGGCGCGCTGGTGATCGAGACGGGGGAGCGTACCGGACGTTCGCCCAACGACCGCTTTATCGTTGACACCCCCGATGTCCACGACAAGATTGCCTGGGGCGCCGTCAACCGCCCGCTGTCCGTCGAAAGCTACGAGGTCATCAAAGCCGGCATCGTCGACTATCTCAACGAGCGCGATGTGTTCGTCACCCGCGGCATGGCCGGCGCCGACCGCAACCACACGCGCCGACTGCTCGTTGCCTGCGAGCGTGCCAGCCAGGCACTCTTTATCAAGCAGATGCTCGCCCGCCCGCTCGCCCGCGAAATCGCGCGCACCGGCGAGCCGGACTTTTGCGTGCTCGCAGCGCCCGGTTACCAGTGCGATCCTGTCATCAAGGGCCTCAACTCCAGTGCCGCCGTGGTCATCAACTTCCAGGAACGCGTGATTCTGGTCGCCGGCACCGGCTACTCCGGCGAGATTAAAAAGTCGATCTTTAGCGTCATGAACTATCTGCTGCCCGTCGAGGACGACGTGCTGCCCATGCACTGCTCGGCCAGCATGGATCCCGTCACGCACGAGACCGCCGTGTTCTTTGGCCTGTCCGGCACCGGCAAGACTACGCTTTCGGCCAATCCCACGCGCCTGCTGATCGGCGACGACGAGCACGGTTGGTCCGACATGGGTATCTTCAACATCGAGGGTGGCTGCTACGCAAAATGCGAGGGCCTGGACGCCTTCCACGAGCCCGAGATCTTCAACGCTGTCCGTTTTGGCGCCATTTGCGAAAACGTGGTGCTCGACGAGAACCGCAAGCCCAACTACGACGACATCTCGATCACGCACAACACGCGCGTGGCCTATCCCGTGGAGCACATTCCTAACGCGTGGACTAAGGGCATGGGCACCACTCCGAGTGTCGTGCTGTTCCTGACTTGCGACGCTTTTGGCGTGCTGCCGCCCATCTCACGCCTGACGGCCGATGCCGCCATGTACCACTTTGTGACGGGCTTTACGGCTAAGATTCCCGGCACCGAGGTCGGCGTCACCGAGCCCACGCCCACGTTCTCTTCGCTGTTCGGCGAGCCGTTTATGCCGCTCGACCCCATGGTTTACGCCAAGATGCTTGGCGAGCGCATTGCCGACGGCCGTACGCGCGTGTACCTGGTCAACACCGGCTGGATTGGCGGCGGTTATGGTGTGGGCCATCGCATCGAGCTTGCCTACACGCGCGCCCTGGTGGCCCGCGCCCTCGACGGTACCATCGAGGACAGCGAGTTCTTGCACGACGACATCTTTAACGTCGACATTCCCACGACGTGCCACGGCGTGCCCGATGGCATCCTGGTGCCGCGCCAATACTGGCAGAGCACCGCGCGCTATGACGAGGCCGCGCACAACTTGGCGGTGATGTTCGAGGAGAACTTCGAGAAGAAGTACTCGCACCTGCCCGAGTCCGTCAAAGCCGCCGGCCCGCACGCCCAAGTACACGCCGACGCTCGTCATCGCGGCCGCGGGCTGCTGGGACTTCGCCACTAGCTTCGCCGTGAGTCCATATCCACCACAAAGGGGACAGGCGCCTTTATGGTGGTTTTGCTCGCGTGGATGACTCGGGTTACAATACGCTTGACATATCGTCCCCTTCTCCGGATGGGGACAGCGTAAGCGCTCTTGTGGCGGCACCGTAGGACTTTGAAGGTGGCCGCTGTGAGGGCGCTTTTTGTTTAGGCGCCCTCGCTCGGGCGTACGCTATGAAGGGAGAGCATATGAAGAGTTTCGTTGCCGAGGATTCGTTTTGGGAGCTGTTTCCGCGGGCGGCGGTCGGTGTTGTGGTCGTGAAGGGCATGAAGCCCGCGGCTCAGATTCCCCAGGAGGACGTGGATGCGATCGCCGCGTTGCTCGACCGCGCCAATATCGATGCGGAGCGTCATCTGACCAGCGACACTATCAGCGAGAATGCGCCGGTCAAGGCATGGCGCGAGGCGTATCGTCTGTTCAAGACCAAAAAGGGCGCGCGTTGCTCAATCGAGAACCTGCTCAAACGCGTGCTCAAAGGCAAGCCGGTGGGCCACATTACGCCCGCGGTGGATATTTACAACACGGTGTCGCTGACCTACGCGCTGCCCGTGGGAGGCGAGGATTTGCATGCGATCGAGGGTGACCTTCGCTTGAAGGTGACCGACGGTGGCGATGCGTTCTTGCCGCTTGGCGAGGAGGCGGATGACCCGACGCTGCCCGGCGAGCTCGCCTATATCGACGATGCGGGCGCCGTGTGCCGCTGCTGGAACTGGCGCGACGGCGTTCGCACGGCGCTGTCCGACGATTCGGCCGATGCATTCCTGGCGATTGAGTGCGTGGAGTCCGAGCGGATGGGGGATTGCCAGGCCGCGATCGATCGCTTAGCCGAGCTGCTCGAGCACTATCTGGGGGCGACGGTTGTCGTTAAGACGCTTGTGACCCGCGACAATCCTTGCGTGGAGCTGTAGCGAAGTCTGCGGATCAAACTCGACGGTCAAAACCACCACAATGGTGCCTGTCCCCTTTGTGGTGGTTTTTATGTTGATGGGTTAACAAATGGGGTATTTGGGTACGGGTGTCGCCTTATGCGACTAAGATGTTTACCCGTAAGCATTATGCAAGCGAAAGGCGGTCGTCTCCCATGCAGCAGAACGACGAGACACGTTTCGAGGACTTTGTCGGACTGATCAGCGGGCTCTACAAGGAGATTCAGCGCATTAAGACATCCGAAGGCGCAAGGCTGGGCCTCAAGGGCTCCGACGTTATGTGCCTTTACTATCTTGAGCGCAGCAAGGACGGCCTGACTGGCGCTGACCTGGCTCGCATGGCAGGCGTGACCCGCGCCGCCGTCTCGCGTACGCTCGCGCATCTGGAGGAGGGCGGCTACGTCGAGGTCGACGATTCGGGCGATGCCGCCGTTAAGTATCGTGCTCCGGTGCACCTGACCGCTCTGGGCGGCGAGAGCATGAGCGAAGCGGACCGCATCATTCGCGAGGTGCTCGATACCACCGGTAAGGCTATGGGTGTGGAGCAGCGCGAGCAGATGTATGCGTCGCTGCGCACGATTCTCAACACCCTGCGCGAGCTGTAGGGCCGCCAAGGCTTTTGCTTCCAATTAACAACTGCATAGTCCCGTTTGAGCGCGTATACCGTGCCGGGGCCTTGCTGTCAAAATTCCCTGCGCGGGACCTGCGCAAGAAAGGATTCGCTATGTCCGTCCGCATTATTACCGATTCCGCAAGCGATATGTCGCCGGTCGAGCACCCAGCACTGGCCGTTTTGCCGCTGTCCGTCACCTTTGGCACCGATGTGTACATGGATGGCATCGACATCGATCACCAGCGCTTTTACGAGATGCTCGTGGAGCGCGATGAGCTGCCCAAGACCGGCCAGGTCAACCCGTACGCGTTTTCGCAGGCGATTGCCAAGGTTCGTGAAGCCGGCGATGAGGCTGTGATTATTACCGTGGGCGCTAAGCTATCAGGCACCAATCAGAGTGCCCGTACCGCACTTGCCGAGGCGCCGGGCGGCGACGTGTACGTGGTGGATAGCAATAACGTCACTCTGGGCGAGCGTGTCCTGGTCGAGTATGCCCTGCGCCTGGTGAATGAGGGCCGTAGTGCGGCCCAGATCGCGGCGGCCGTCGAGGCCGTCCGTGACCGCGTGGTCGTCATCGGCCTGCTCGAGACGCTGGAGTACCTGGTGCGCGGCGGTCGTCTGTCTGCTGCGGCCGGCGCCGTGGGCACGCTGCTCAACGTAAAGCCTGTGGTGGCTGTCGAGGACGGTCTGATCGTGCAGCTGGGCAAGGCGCGCGGTTCCAAGAACGGCCGCAACCTGCTGAACCAAAAGGTCGAAAAGGCTGTCTCTTATACACATCTG
>CABSNL010000022.1 GCA_902479095.1 uncultured Collinsella sp.
TCACGGACCTCCCTGGCATCTACTCGCTTTCCCCCTACAGCCCCGAGGAGCAATGCTCGCGCGATTACCTCATGAGCGGCGAGCCCGATGTTGTCGTCCAAGTCGTCGATGCCACCAACCTCGAGCGCAACCTGTACCTGGCGCTTCAGGTTATCGAGACCGGCCTGCCCGTGGTCGTTGCCCTCAACATGGCCGATTTGGTCGAGAAGAACGGCGATAAGATCGACACGGACAAGCTCTCCAAGAAGCTCGGTTGTCCGGTCATGATGATCTCGGCTCTTAAGAACAAGGGCATCACGGAGCTGTTCGAGCAGGTCAAGAAGTCCGCTGCTTCCAAGGGCCAGGTGCCGGAGCACAAGTTCGATTCCTCCATCGAGGACGTTCTGGACCACATCGAGAACAATCTGCCGGCGAGCGTTCCCGCCAACAAGCGCCGCTACTACGCGGTCAAGCTGTTTGAGCGCGACGCGGACGCCTGCAAGCTCATCAACCTCACCAAGGAGAAGGCCGCTCGCGTGGAGCAGCTGGTCGCCCAGTGCGAGCAGGATTGCGACGACGACGCCGAGTCCATCATCACCGGTGAGCGCTATGGCGTCATCGCGCACATCATCGATGAGTGCCTCACTAAGGCTCCGGCCAAGATGAGCACCTCCGAGAAGATCGACCGCGTGGTTACCAACCGTATCCTGGGTCTGCCGATCTTTGTGGTCATCATGTTCTGCGTATACTACATCGCCGTTTCTACCTTGGGCGGCACGGTGACCGACTTCACCAACGACCAGCTCTTCGGCACCGACGGCTGGTACGTGCTCGGTCAGGGCCGCGACGCCTACGACGCGGCCGTCGAGGCTGCGGGCGACAATGCCGACTCGGTCGACCCGGCACAGTACGGCCCCTATGTCCCCGGCATCACCACCGTGGTGCACGACGCCCTTGTGGCGGGCGGCACCGAGGACGGTGGCCTGGTCGATTCGCTGGTCTGCGACGGCATCGTCGGCGGCCTGGGCGCCATCTTCGGCTTTGTGCCGCAGATGTTCCTGCTGTTCGTCATGCTGTCCTTCCTGGAGGACTGCGGCTACATGGCCCGCGTCGCCTTCATCATGGACCGCGTGTTCCGCCGCTTTGGCCTGTCCGGTAAGTCCTTCATTCCTATGCTCGTGTCTTCGGGCTGCGGCGTCCCCGGCGTCATGGCCACCAAGACCATCGAGAACGAGAAGGACCGCCGCATGACGGTCATGACCACCACGTTCATTCCCTGTGGCGCCAAGCTGCCGATCATCGCCCTGCTCATGGGTTCCATCATCGGCGATTCTTCCACCACCGCCGCGTGGATCAGCCCGCTCTTCTACTTCTTGGGCGTCTTTGCCGTCATCGCCTCGGGCCTCATGCTCAAGAAGACCAAGCTCTTCGCCGGTCGCCCGACGCCGTTTGTTATGGAGCTTCCTGCCTACCACTTCCCGGCGATCCGCTCTTGGGCGCTGCACGTGTGGGAGCGCTGCTGGGCCTTTATCAAGAAGGCCGGCACGGTCATCTTCGCCTCTACCGTCGTGGTATGGTTCCTCTCCAACTTTGGTAGCTACAACGGCGCCTTTGGCTTCCTGCCTGCCATGGAGGGCATCCCCGAGGAGTTCATGGACTACTCCGTGCTTGCCATGCTCGGCAACCTGGTCGCCTGGATCTTCGCCCCGCTCGGCTTTAGCACCTGGCAGGCAACCGCGCTGACTGTCTCTGGCCTCGTCGCCAAGGAGAACGTCGTCGCCACCGCCGGCTCGCTGCTGTCCGTTGCCGACGCCGCCGAGACCGACCCGAGCCTGTGGACCGCGTTTGCCGGCATGTTCCCGACTATGGGCGCTTGCGTTTCCTTTGGCGCTTTCAACCTGCTGTGCGCCCCGTGCTTTGCCGCCATGGGCACTATCCGCAACCAGATGGACTCCGGCAAGTGGACCGCGATTGCCATCGGCTACGAGTGCGCCTTCGCTTGGGTCATCGGCCTGTTCATCAACCAGTTCTACAACCTGCTTGTCCTTGGGCAGTTTGGTATCTGGACGGTTGTGGCCATCGTGCTGCTGGTTGCGATGCTCTTCCAGATCTTCCGTCCCATGCCAAAGCATGCATGGACCGACGAGGACGAGACTAACACTGCTTCCGCCGCGGTTTCCGCTTAAGTCCGAATAAGGATTAGCCCCTTTTCACGAGCCCGGGTGTCCCAGCGACACTCGGGCTTTTTGGTGGGGGAGATGTGGCGTTTCCGCAGATAAAACCGACCAAAATAAACCTGTCCCTTTTTGGTAGGTGGAGAATGGGGTAAAGTAAGTGATGGTTAACTAGAGGAGGCTTGCTATGGCACCTATCGATATTGTTGTACTGGCTGTTATCGGTATTGCGTTTGTCGCCGTGTGCGTGCGCATCTACCGCAAGGGCACCTGCGCCGACTGCGCTCAGGGTGGCGTTTGCACGGGGCATTGCTCCAACAAAAAGACGTGTGCCGCGCTTAAGGGCGTGGACAAAATTGCCGAAGACTTGGGTCGCGGTATCAAATAAGGTCCGGACATCCAAGCGCTCCGCGGGCATCCGTTCGCGGGGCGCTTTGTGCATTTGAGGGAGAGCACGGCGAGTCGAAGAGTATTTTTGGGGTATCGTTAACTGGACTATTAATTGGCAACTTATCTATAACGGAGTAACCGCATGAGCGCTCGCGTAACCATGAAGGACATAGCCGCCGAGCTTGGCGTTTCCATCAATACCGTGCACAAGGCCCTGACGGGAAAGGCCGGCGTGAGCGAATCCGTGCGCGCCAAGGTGAACGCCAAGGCCGAGGCCATGGGCTATCACCGCAACACAAGTGCCTCAAGCCTGCGCCGCAAGGATATCAATCTGGTGTTTTGCCTGCCCCGCGCATCGCGCGAGGGAGCGTACTTTTTCCGTTACCTGTGGGAAGGCTGCAATCGCTTTGAACAGGAGGTCATCGACCGGGGCATTACGGTTGAGCGCGTTGAATTTGGCGTGGGCGGCTACGCTGATGCACTCGAGCAAATCGACGAGCGTCTGCAGGTGGGCGAGAAGATTGATGGCTTGCTCGCCTATGCGCCGGGCGACGATCGTGCGACTGAGCTTTTGGGGCAGATCGCCGAGGCGGGCGTGACGATTGAGCTTGTCGACGGCGACCGTCCGCATTTGAATCGTTTGGGTGCGAGCTTGGCCGATTATTCGACGGCAGGCAGCCTTATGGCCGAGCAGGCGGCAAACCTGGTCCATGCTTCTGGGGCCGACGCCCGCGTGCTCCTTTTGACAGGCGACCCATATACCGATTCGCACTATCTAACCGCCCGCGCCTTCCACAATTACCTGCGCGAACGTGATATTCCATGGCAGGTTGAGGATCTTGCAGGTGCCCATGCGCAAGTCAAACAACTCGAGCATGAGCTCGAAAAGCGCTTGAGTGCGCCGGACGCCCCTGAACTTATCTGTAGCGTTTTTGCCGTTGGTTCCGAAGTGGTTGCCGACGCGCTCGTCTCGACCGGCAAGGCCGGTCAGGTCATGGTGATCGGCAACGACCTGTTTCCCGAAAGTGCTCTGGCCTTGCGCCGCGGTATCTTTACCAATATTGTCTATAAGGACCCGACGAGCCTGGCGTATCGCGGCGCTAAGACGCTGGGCGATTATCTGCTGTGGGGAAGGACCCCGACGGTGCCCGTCCAGAAGGGTGCCGTCGAGATGGTATTTGCCAGCAATGTCGACCGCTACTGCGAACTTGCGGGTATTTAGCCGATTGAGCAGGTACCCCCTCTTGCGACGTGCATTTTTGGGAGTATTCAGTATTGGCATGCCCTGAATGAGGTGCAGAACGACTGTTTTAAGTGCCCCCGATGGCGTAATTTGCCATCGGGGGCACTTTTTATGCCGATCGGGCGCTATCTGCGTTCCAAATAGGACGCTGAGGATGGCGCACGGCGCGCTCCAATGCTGAATACTCCCAAAAATGTACGTCGGGACATGACCCACCTGAGCAAAAGCGCTCAAGTTCGGTGTTCGGGGACGCCAACCAGTCCGCAATACATGCAAGTCACATTTCCAGCAACCGTTGAACGGGCAAAATCTACCGTTCACCCCGTGGTGGTTAGGTGAACGTTCACCTTTTGAGGTGCAATAGATTAGTATAGTGAACGTTCACCTAAAGGATAACGAGCGCGCCGTGCGCCCGCGTTGCCAGCAAAGGGGCTGTTTGATGAAAAACTTTATGGACGATCAGGATTTCCTGCTGAGCACTAAGACCGGCGAGGAACTGTTCCACAACTTTGCCGAGGGCATGCCCATCGTCGACTATCACTGCCACATTTCTCCTAAGGAGATTTGGGAGGACAAGCGTTTCGAGAACATCACCGAGGTTTGGCTGGGCGGCGACCACTACAAGTGGCGCCTGATGCGTGCCAACGGCGTCGACGAGCGTTTTATCACTGGCGACGCCCCTGCTCGCGAGAAGTTCCAAAAGTGGGCCGAGACCCTGGGTCGCTGCGTTGGCAACCCCGTCTTTGAGTGGAGCCACCTGGAGCTTAAGCGCTACTTTGGCTACGAGGGCGTCCTCAACGGCAAGACTGCCCAGGAGGTCTGGGACCTTGCCAACGCCAAGCTCGCTGAGGCTAGCTTTACCTGCCGTAACCTGATCAAGCAGTCCAACGTCCGCATGATCTGCACTACCGACGACCCCGCCGACAGCTTTGAGTGGCACAAGAAGATTGCCGCCGACGACAGCTTTGACGTTCAGGTCGTTCCCGCCATGCGCCCCGATGCCGCTTTGCGCATCGAGCGCGGCCAGGAGTTTGCCGACTACTGCAAGCGCCTTTCCGAGGTTGCCGGCGTTGAGGTCAGCGACTTTGAGGGCATGAAGGCTGCCATTTCCAAGCGTTACGACGTTGCTCACGAGCTGGGCTGCCGCGCCTCCGACCACGCACTCGACTACGTTATGTACGTCCCGGCTACCGCCGACGAGATCGAGGCTATCTTTGCCAAGGGTCTGGCTGCCGAGCCGCTTACCGAGGAAGAGGTCCTCAAGTACAAGACTGCCTTTATGCAGTTCGTTGCCGGTGAGTATGTCCGTCTGGGCTGGGCCATGCAGCTGCACTTTGGCTGCAAGCGCGACAACAACCGCGCCATGTTCGCCAAGCTCGGTCCCGACACCGGCTACGACTGCATCTCCAACTACACGCCGTCCGACCAGCTCGCCGATTTCCTCAACTCCATCCAGGAGACCTGCGGCCTGCCCAAGACCATCCTGTACAGCCTGAACCCCATCGATAACACCATGATCGATACCGTCATGGGCTGCTTCCAGGAGGCTCCGACCGCCGGTAAGATCCAGAACGGCTCCGCCTGGTGGTTCAACGACAACGAGGTCGGCATGCGCGAGCAACTCACGGCTCTGGCTAACGAGGGCGTTCTGGGCAACTTCGTCGGCATGCTCACCGACTCCCGTTCCTTCCTGTCCTATCCGCGCCACGAGTACTTCCGTCGCGTGCTGTGCAGCGTGATCGGCGAGTGGGTCGAGCAGGGCAAGTACCCGGCCGACATGGAGCTGCTGGGCACCATCGTGCGCGACATCAGCTACAACAACTCCGTTCGCTACTTTGGCTTTGACCTGGACACCGTCGAGGCCTAAATCCAAACCTGGTTCCGGGAGCGCCGTCGCCACACGCGGCGCCCCCGTTTTGCTTACACGCTAACGGCTATCTAAGGAGACACATAGATGGAGAACATCAGCTACGATACGCTCGAGAAGATCGGCTACGAGGGCTATCTTCTTCCCAAGGACGCGCCGGAGAAGGTCCTGCAGTTTGGCGAGGGCAACTTCCTACGCGCTTTCGTCGACCGTTTCTTTGACATGGGCAACGAGGCCACCGGCTGGAACGGCAAGGTCGTCATGGTGCAGCCCATCAGCGGTGCCTTTGGCTTTGCCGACGGCATCAATGCCCAGGACGACCTGTACACCGTGCTGGTGCGCGGCAAGGAGAACGGCAACACGGTTGACGAGTCCCGCGTGATCAGCGCCTGCAGCCGCTGCCTGAACCCGTATCGTGAGGACGACTACCGCGCCATGATGGAGGTCGCCGTCTCCGACGACCTGGAGATCATCGTCTCCAACACCACCGAGGCCGGTATCGCCTACGACCCGTCCTGCAAGGCCGACGACATGCCGCCTGCGAGCTTCCCCGCCAAGCTTGCCCAGGTGCTCCACACCCGCTGGGCTGCCGGTAAGCCGGGCGTTATCGTGCTCGCCTGCGAGCTCATCGATCACAACGGCGAGGAGCTGCTGCGCATCATGAACCAGTACGTGAGCGATTGGGGCTGGGAGGATGAGTTTGCACAGTGGATGGCTAACGACTGCACCGTCTGCACCACGCTCGTCGACACCATCGTACCGGGCCGTATCCGCGACGCATCCGAGGCCGCCGCGGTGGCTGAGCGTCTGGGCTACGAGGATCCCTTCCTGGCCGTGCGCGAGCCCTTCCAGATGTGGGGCATCCAGGGCGACGAGTCGCTTGCCGAGAAGCTTCCCTTTGTGAAGGCTGGTCTTCCGGGCGTCTTTGTGACTCCCGACGTCACCCCGTACAAAAAGCGCAAGGTCCGCATCCTCAACGGTGCCCACACCGCCTTCGTTCCGGGTTCCTGGGTTGCCGGCTTTGATATCGTGCGCGACTGCATGCATGACGAGACCATTCGCGGCTTCATGAACACCATGCTCTACGACGAGGTCATTCCGACGCTTGCCGCCGACTTGGATGTCGAGGACTGCAAGGCCTTTGCCGCCGCCGTCGAAAACCGCTTCGACAACCCGTTTATTGATCATGCGCTGCTCTCCATCTGCCTCAACTCCACGGCTAAGTGGCGCGCTCGCGACCTGCCCACGCTCAAGGACTACGTTGCCGAGACCGGCAACCTGCCCAAGTGCCTGGCGACGAGCCTCGCTACGCTCATCTCCTTCTACACGCAGGAGCTCGTGTCCCGCGAGGGCGACGGCCTGCACCTGCGTCGCTCCGACGGCACCGAGTACACCGCTCAGGACGACGCCTTCGTACTCGATTTCTACGCCGCCCACGCCGGTGCCGACGATGCCCAGCTGGTGCACGACGTGCTCACCAACGAGCAGATGTGGGGCGAGGACCTTACGCAGATCGCAGGTCTTGAGGAGTTTGTCGTCAGCGCGCTCGCTGTCGTGCGTGCCGAGGGCGCCAAGCAGGCCTTCGCCAACGCTCAGGCGTAAATTTCCGGCGCAGACGCGGGCGCGGGACGGCGTGCCCGCGTCTCGACTTCTGCTCAACCTGTAGGGTTAGGACCATTTGTAATGAATACTATCCAGATCAATCCGGCCGATAACGTGATCGTTGCGCTGTCGCCGCTTGCCAAGGGCACCGCCGTCGCGGTTCCCGGGGTGGGCGAGGTCGTGGCCGTGGAGGATATTCCGCAGGGCCATAAGATGGCGGTGCGCGCGATTGCCGCAGGGGAGGACGTCATCAAGTACGGCCTTCCTATCGGCCATGTGACGGGCGATGTCCAGCCCGGTCAGTGGCTCCACACGCACAATGTGAAGACCAACCTTTCGGGCGAGGTCGAGTACGCCTACAACCCCACGCATCCGGTCGTGGATCCCGTTGAGCCTGAGACCTTTATGGGCTTCCGCCGCGCCGACGGTCGTGCCGCGACGCGTAATGAGCTGTGGATCATCCCCACGGTCGGCTGTGTCAACGAAGTCGCCCGTGCCATGTGTGAGCAGGCCCAGGATCTGGTCGATGGCTCGCTGGAGGGTGTTTACTACTTCCCGCATCCCTTTGGCTGCTCGCAGACCGGCGCCGACCATGCCCAGACGCGTCGTCTGCTGGTGGCGCTCTCGCGTCATCCTAATGCGGCCGGCGTGCTATTCCTGTCGCTCGGTTGCGAGAACTGCACGCACCAGCAGGTGCTCGACGAGCTCGGTGACTTCGATCACGAGCGCGTTCGCTTTCTCACCTGCCAGGATGTAGCCGACGAGCAAATCGAGGGCCACAAGATTCTGGCCGAGCTGGCTGACCTGGCCAAGCAGTCCAAGCGCGAGCCCATTCCAGCCTCCGAGCTGGTCATTGGTCTTAAGTGCGGCGGCTCTGACGGTCTTTCGGGCATTACCGCCAACCCCACGATCGGTCGCGTGAGCGATATGGTCGTCGCCCGCGGCGGCACGTCGGTGCTTACCGAGGTGCCCGAGATGTTTGGCGCGGAGAGCATCCTGCTCGACCGTTGCGAGAACGAGCAGGTCTTTAACGTCGCCTCCGACATGCTCAATGGCTTTAAGGACTACTTTATTAGCCACGGCGAGGTTGTCTACGAGAACCCGAGTCCCGGCAACAAGGACGGCGGTATTACCACGCTCGAGGACAAGAGCTGCGGCTGCGTGCAAAAAGGCGGATCTGCCCCCATCGTCGACGTGCTGCCGTATGCCGGTCGGGCAACTAAACACGGCCTGAACATGCTGTGCGGTCCGGGCAACGACATGGTATCCACCACGGCGTTGACGGCTGCCGGCTGCCACGTGATTCTGTTCTCGACCGGCCGCGGCACACCGTTTGGCGCGCCGGCGCCTACGCTCAAGGTGTTCACCAATCAGCGTCTGTGCGACCACAAGGCCAACTGGATGGACTTTAACGCCGGCGTGATTGCCACGGGTGAGCGCACGCTCGACGAGGCTGCTCACGATCTATACCAGCTGGTGCTGGAGACGGCGAGCGGTAAACTCACGAGTGCCGAGCGCCGTGGCTGTCACGAGATCAGCATCTGGAAGGACGGCGTCTGCCTGTAGTGGCAAATGCACCCAAGCGTAGCGCTATGTCGTCGGCCCCGTCGGGAGTGTTCCCGGCGGGGTTTTCGTTTTGTGGTTAAGTGAATATGTTGGAAAATCTGATAAACGTTCACCTATCTCATGGCTGTCCAGCATGGCACCCTTACCAGCAGAAAATAGGTGTGAGGATCTCAATTGTGTCCGTTCAGCGGTAAAAATCGACCGTTCAAGGATATTATTCAAGTGAACGTTCACCTGTCGTAAGCAATCGCGCATAATCTAACTAAACGTTCACCCTGAACGCTGGGCAGACAGATGTCAGTGTGGACTCCAATGTCTTGCTGCAAGACAATCGAGAAAAGAGAGGGAGCTCGATGACTAATAAGATCGGAAAAAAGCGTAAGATCACATTCTGGACGCGCTTGGGCTTTGGTATGGCCGGTATGCTCAATTCCGGTGCCCTGACCTTTACGCACAGCTACATGGTGCTGTTCCTGTCCACGGAGTGTGGCCTGTCCGCAGGCGAGGCTGCACTGATCAGCTCGTTTGCCATCTATGTCAACGCCATTCTTTGCCCGCTGATGGGCTTTGTGGCCGATAACTTCTATGCCACCAAGATTGGCCGTATCTTTGGTCGTCGTCGTTTCTGGATCTTGCTGGCCATCCCGATGATGATCGCCGAGCCGCTCATCTTCGTGGCTACGCCGTTTGGCTTCCCGTACTACTTTGTGCTGTACCTGATCTACAACGTCGCGTACACGTTCTGCACCGCCAACCTGTCGCCGCTTACCATCGAGATGACCGACGACTTTAAGGAGCGTACGTACCTCACCGGCTACAAGCATCTCTTTGGTAACGCCGCCGGCTTCCTGATGGCTGCACTTGTGGGCTTCGGCTTTGGCACCTTCGGCGAGACCAACCCGTTCAGCTACTTCATCATCGCTACGGTCAACGCTTCGGTCATGGCAATCTCGCTGCTCTGCGTGTACCTGTCCACGTGGGAGCACACCCCCGAGGAGGTCGCTCAGGAGAAGATCGAGAGCGTCGGCGAGGGCATCAAGAAGTTCTTTGTGGACGTTATCTCCACCTTCCGCAACAAGTCCTTCCGCAAGGTCCTGTATGCACAGGTCTCCACGAAGCTCGCTGCTGCCTGCTGGTCTGCCTGCCTGTCCTTCTTCATCGTCTACTGCCTGCAGATTCCTAAGTCCTACGAGTCCGTGATGGAGATGCCTGGCAAGGTCGTCGCTATCGTCTGCACCGCCATCTGGGTCGCCCTCATGGCCAAGAAGGGCTTCCACAAGTCTTGGTACCTCGCAAATGTCGGTTGCGCTGCGTGCATCATTGCCTACAACTACTTCGCCTTTGGTCAGATCAACGGCACCTCCACGGTCGCCATCGCCATGATCGCCTACCCCATCATCTTCGCCATCTGGAAGTTCTTCTACGTCGGCTTCCAGTACCTGCCCGATGTTTTGCTCAACTACATCCCCGATGTCGATGAGCTCATCACTCTGCGCCGTCGCGAGGGCATCTACAGCTCCGCGCAGCAGCTCTGCCAGCAGATCGCCCAGGCTATTGCCGTCAACGTATGGGCTATCGTCCTTGCTGCCTCCGGCTTCATTCAGACCGCCGGCAATAGCGACGCCGTGACCCAGCCCGCTACCGTGCCTCTGTATATCTGCGGCTACATGATCATCGGCTGCGCCGGCTTCTTCCTGCTTGCGGCCGTCCTTGCCCGCGGCATCAAGATCGACAAGGAGCAGTGCGACGTCCTTTGCGACGAGATTCACCGAGTCAAGGAGGGTGGCAAGATGGCCGACGTCAAGCCCGAGGTCAAGGCGCTTTGCGAGGAGCTCTCCGGCTTTAAGTACGAGGACTGCTTTGCCCACAACAACGTTGGCTTCCAGGACGGTAGCGTAACTCCCGCCGAGTAAGACCGACATATCGTCCAAATCACAGGGCCGTGCCACCGGAATTCCGCCGGCAGGCACGGCCCTTTTTCAACAGCGTACAATTTGCCTTTAGAGCATCTTTTTGAGGGAGAAACCCATGGAGACGAACGTTATCTGGCGCAACGCGCGCGCGGCGGTTATCGAGCTTGACGACGGCGGTTACTTTACCTGCGCCGATACGTGGGAGATCTTTGTCAACGACGAGCCCGCCGGTACCACGAATACGGTCGAGACCTATGTCGACGGCCTGACCCCCGGCAAGCGCAACCTGGTTCGTTTTGTTTGTGGCGAGCGTGAGCTGAGCGTAGGTGTCACCACGCCGGCTGAGCCCTTTACCATCAACGTTCGCGACTGTGGCGCCAAGGGCGATGCCGAGCATGATGACACCACCAACATCCAGGCTGCCATCATGGCCTGCCCCAAGGGTGGCCGCGTGCTGATTCCCGCCGGCAGCTATCGTATCAAGTCCCTCTTCCTTAAGAGCAATATCAACATCGAGCTCGCCGAGGGAGCGGTGCTGCTGGCTCGCCACGATCGTGCGGCGCTTGCCTACATCCCCGGTACGGTCACGGGCAACGAGGGTGCCGGGTATGTCGGCACCGATATGCTGCCCCTGGGCCGCTGGGAGGGCGAGAGCTTCTCGACCTACTGCTCTACCTTTACGGGTCTGAGCGTGCACGACGTGTGCATCTATGGTCGCGGCGCGATCGACGGTCAGACTGATTTTGCCGAGGACAACTGGTGGAACAAGGACTTTAAGAACATCTTTCGCCCGGAGGAGGGCCGTGAGGTCGCCCGCCCGCGCATGATCTTCCTATCCGAGTGTGAGAACGTGAGCTTGGCCGGCTTCACCGTCCGCAACAGCCCGGCGTGGAACATCCACCCCATCCTGTGCGAGCACGTCGATGCGCTCTGCCTGTCCATCGAGGGTCCCAAGAACTCCCACAACACCGACGGCTTCGATCCTGAGAGCTGCGGCTTTGTCCGCATCTTGGGCTGCCAGTTCTCGGTGGGCGACGACTGCATCGCCATCAAGAGCGGCAAGCTGGGTATTGAGCCCGAGCTTCGTCCCGCCACGCACGACGTGCTGATCTCTCACTGCTACATGCACGATGGTCACGGCGCCGTGGTCCTGGGTTCAGAGGCTGCCGGCGGCATCAAGGACCTTACCGTGAGCAAGTGCCTCTTTGAGCGCACCGACCGCGGCCTGCGCGTCAAGACCCGCCGCGGTCGCGGCAAGGACGCCGTTAACGAGGGCATCACCTTCGAGCACATTCGTATGGACGAGGTGCTTACGCCCTTCGTGGTCAACTCGTTCTACTTCTGCGACAAGGACGGCAAGACCGACTACGTGCAGTCTCGCGAGGCGCTGCCCGTCGACGACCGCACGCCCGGCTTTGGTGCCACGACGTTTTGCGATATCGAGGCCACTAACTGCCACGCGGCCGCTGCCTACATCACGGGCCTGCCCGAGAGCAAAGTAACGCGCCTGACGTTCCAGGATGTCCACGTGACCTTTGCCGACGATGCTGAGCCCTTTGTTCCGGCCATGGCCTGCGGCGTTGAGCCCATGGTGCGTCAGGGCATCATTGCGCAAAACGTCAAGGTGCTCGACCTGCAAAATGTGGTGATCGAGGGCCAGGACGGCGAGGAACTGCAGCTCCAGAACGTCGACAAGGTTATCCGTGCGTAGGCGTTTGCTCCTAAACAATTAAATTCGGTATGTCGCGGCGCGCGATGGGCAGGGCCTTCCCGACCCATTGCGCGAACTTTTTATATGCCGAAACTGCAACGTAGACGGTCTACGACGAAAGGACGCGGTGATTGATGATGAGTGAGAGACGATTTTTTGAGGTTTCGCCCGAGCGTGCGGGGGCATATCACAGTATCTCTAAGGCCTTGGAGGCAATTGACGAATCCTGTCCGAATGACGGACGGCCGGTGACAATCCATATCGAGCCGGGTGAGTACCGCGAACGGGTCGAGATTCGTCGCTCGCATGTGACGATTGAGGGAGAGACGGCCGACAGCGTGCGTATCGTTGGCGGCCTTGCGGCGCAGATGCCCTCGGAGGACGGCAGCGGCCAGGACGGAAAGCTCGGCACCTTCCGCACGTATACGGTGCTGGTCGATGCCGATGACGTGACGCTTGCAAACCTCACGATCGAAAACGATGCGGGCGATGGGCGCGAGGTCGGTCAGGCGATTGCCCTGTATGCTGATGGCGACCGTCTGGTTGTCGATGCCTGCTGCATTAAGGGACACCAAGACACGCTGTTTTTGGGTCCGCTGCCGCCGCATGAGGCCAAACCGGGCGGGTTTATAGGACCCAAACAGTATGCGCCGCGCCGGGTGGGGCGCCAGTATTTCCGACGTTGCCGGATCGAGGGCGATGTCGACTTTATCTTTGGCGGCGCGCGTGCCTACTTTGAGGGGTGCGAGATTCGCTCGCTCAACCGCGATATGGACGTGAACGGCTACGTGACGGCGGCGTCGACGCCCGAAGGCGAGCCGCACGGCTTTGTGTTCCACGGCTGTTCGTTTACAGCTCCGGATAGCGTGGCACCGGATTCGGTCTACCTGGGCCGTCCTTGGCGCGAATGGGCGCAAACTGTGCTGATCGATTGCTGGCTGGGGCGACATATCAAGCGCGAAGGCTGGTGGGATTGGAATAAGCCGGCGGCGCACAACTGCGTGCAGTATGCTGGCGCGATTCTGCATGGGCCGGCGGGTGATACTACCGGCTGGGTGCCGTGGGCGAATGAACTCGATGCGATGGCTGCCGCCGGGTACGCTCGCGAGCAGGTGCTTGCCGGTGCGGATGGCTGGGATCCCGAGGGCGGCGACGGTGGTGCGGTTGAGACGGCTGAACTGTCTGCCAACGGCCGCACCGTGCACATCGAGACGTACTGCGAAGACGAACCTGCGCTGCGTGCCCGGCTGAAGCGCGAGGGGCGTTCGGCTGCTTTTACGGGCAAGACTCCTGCAGATTTTGAGGCATGGAAGATTGCGACCAGGACTCGTCTGTACGATGTTTTGGGCCTTTCGCTTGTGGACCGCGTCCCGATTGAGATTCGTGAGCTCAGCCGCGTGCGGGTTGCCGGCGGCATCGTGCGCACCCATGCGATGTTGCAGGTCGAGCGCGATGTTTGGATGCCGTTCTACCTGTTGGAACCGTCTCATCCTAAGCTTGATGAGCGGGGACTCAAACGCTGTTATATCTGCCCGCATGGCCATCAGGGAGCGGGTGCTGCAAGCGTAGCCGGTGTTGCGGGCGTGCCGGCTGTCGATGATGCCGTGCGTAAGTTCAATTACGACTACGGTCTGCGTTTGGCACGCATGGGTTACGTGACCGTCTGCCCTGATGCGCGCGGTTGGGGATACCGTCGTGACTGGAAGGGTCAGGGCGATGACGAGAACAGCTACCTGCGCGGTACGTGTCTGAATCAAGCACGTATGGCCGAGCCACTGGGTCTTACGGTCGCGGGCCTCAACGCCTGGGACAACATGCGCTTGATCGATTACTTGGAGGCGCGCGGCGACATTGCCATGGATGACCTGGGTTGCTTTGGTTTTTCGGGTGGCGGCTACATGACGTTGTACCTGGCCGCACTCGACCCGCGTGTGCGCAAGGCGTTTGTCTCGGGCTATCTGTACGGTGTCGACGATTCGCTGCTGCATCTCAATGGCAATTGCAGCTGCAACTACACACCCGGACTTTGGCGCTTACTCGACATGGGCGATATTGCCTCGCTCATCGCGCCGCATCCGCTGCTGGTGCAAAGCTGCGAAGAGGATCATCTGAACGGTTCGCGCGGGCTGAAAAATGTTGACGAGCAGCTCGAGATCGTGCGCGATGCCTACAAGTTGCTGGGTCGCAGAGATGGCCTGCGGCACGAGGTGTGTCCGGGTGAACACCATCTGGGTGTGACACATCTTGCCGAGGATATCGAATGGCTCGATTCGCACGTTGCGGAATGCGCCCGTGCATAGCCCCTCGGCATGCTGCGAATAAACGGTACGTTCCTGTATGACCGCCGATGGGCGGATGAGGAGAAGATTATGGAAACGAAGAGCTTGAGTGAATCGACCATTTGCTGCTTTGGCGATTCGACCACATGGGGCGATAACGGATGCGGCGCAGGCGGTAACGACATCTCCTGGACTTCGCATCTGGGCGCGTTGCTGGGAGGCGCGGTCGTCGAGAACTTTGGCATCAAGGGTTCGCGCATCGCCATCAAGGCCGACCGTACCGATTCGTTTGTCGAGCGCCTGGACGGTATCGACGATGCGGCCGATATCTACATCGTCTTTGGCGGCGTCAACGACTTTAGCCGCAACGTGCCGCTTGGAGAGCTGGGCAGCACGGACGTGCATGAGTTCTACGGTGCACTCGATTACCTGATCCGTACCATCACGGCACGCTCGCCTCGGGCAAAGCTCGTGTTTATGACGCCGTGTAAGACGAGCGGTAAGCACGAGAAGGATATTCCGGCGAGCGACGAGGCGAACCATTTGGGGTTGACGCAGGTCGCCTACGTGCGAGCGATACTCGAGGTCTGCGACCGCTACTCCGTGCCGGTGATTGACCTGTATGCGCAAAGCGGTATCAGCCCGTTTTTGCCGGAGCACCGCGAGCTCTATATGCCGGACGGTCTGCATTACAGTCCTGCCGGCTATGAGCGCCTGGCGCATCGCATCGCCGCGGGTCTCACCGCCGTTTGCCGCTAAAAGTCTGCCGTTCGCGAGGAATATAGGGTTAACGTTCACCCTATATTCCTCGTTCGCGTTACACTAGGGGTAACGTTCACCTATCGTTTATGTCAGAGGGGACAGCAATGGGTTGCAATCAAATCCTGGACCGTTATATCGAGCAGTTGATCGAAACCTCTACGCCGCAGGCGCCGGCTTGGAATATCGAAAAGATTCGCGCCGGCAAGGAGAACACCTGGAACTATATCGACGGCTGCATGATCAAGGCGCTCATCGAGCTGTACGAGATCACGGGTGAGCAGCGCTACCTGACGTTTGCCGATGACTACATCGATTTCTTTGTCCAGGACGATGGCACCATCAAGCATTACAACCCGCAGGAGTACAACCTCGATAACGTCAATGCGGGCAAGACCCTCTACAAGCTCTATGACCTGGTGGGTAAGCCCAAGTACCGTGCCGCCATGGACACCATCTACCGCCAGCTCGAGACCCAGCCGCGCACCAAAGAGGGCGTGTTTTGGCACAAGGCCGTCTATCCCAACCAGATTTGGCTCGATGGCATGTACATGGCACAGCCGTTCTACATGCAGTACGAGCTGAGCTTCCACAACCGTCGTGCCTGCTCGGACAGCTTCCATATGTTCCAGGTCGTGCATGACCTGATGCGCAACCCCCTCAACGGTCTGTACTATCACGCTTACGACGCGAGCCGCAAACAGTTCTGGTGCGACCCGGTCACCGGTCTTTCGGCTAACTTCTGGCTGCGCGCCGAGGGCTGGTTTGCCATGGCACTCATCGACACCTGGGAGCTTATGCCGCCTTCGATGTCGGCCGAGAAGGACGAGATCCGCAAGATGTTCCACGATCTGATCGACGCCATGCTGCCGTATCAGGACGAGAAGACCGGCATGTGGCACCAGGTCATCAACCTGCCCAATATCGCCCCCAACTACCTGGAGGAGTCGGGCAGCGCCATCTTTGCCAACGCCATCATGAAGGGCGTGCGTCTGGGCGTGCTGGGCGAGCGTTACTACCAGTACGGCCGTCGCGCCTTCGATGGCATCTGCGAGACCTGCCTGTCCGAGCATGATGGCCAGCTGGCGCTCGACAACATCTGCCTGGTCGCAGGCTTGGGCAACACCGCACACCGCGAGGGCACGTTTGGTTACTACATGAGCGAGCCCGTGGTCAAAAATGATGCAAAGGGCGTCGCGCCGCTGGTGCTTGCCTATATCGAGACCATGCATCACGACAAGCTTGCCGGCAAGCGCGACCCGCTGGCCCCTTCGGGCGTGTGCTCTATCGAGGACCCGTTTGGCGGATACACCCCGGGCATCAACGCTCATAAGGGATGTGAATAGCATGGGGGCTATTACTCCGGGCGTACGTTTGCACGACCTTCCGCAGGGAACCGTCGAGGAACGCATTCGCATGGCGGGAGAGCTGGGCTTTTCGTGCATTCAGCTGCCGAGCAAGGTGCTCTACGCATCGATGGGGATCGATCGAGGCGGCCTGACCCGCGAGCTTGCCGATCATTTGCGTGCGGTGCTCGACGAGGCGGGCGTTTCGGTCGCCGTGCTCGGCTGCTACAAGAATCTGGCGACGCCCGATCGACAACAGCTCATGGATAACTATGCCGAGTATGAGGCATGCCTGAACTTTGCCCAGATGCTCGGCGGCTGCCCGGTGGGTACCGAGACCGGTCGCCCCAATGCGCAGAACCGCGTTGCTGACGACCGCATGACCGATGAGGCACTCGATGCGTTTGCAGACGGGCTTGCACACGTCTGCGATCGGGCCGAGGCCGTGGGCGGGCAAATACTGATCGAGCCCGGTTGGAACGAGACGGTCAACACGCCGGATCGCTGCCGCGAGGTGCTGGAGCGCGTCTCGAGCCCGTCGCTCGGCGTGATCTATGACTCAGTGTCGCTGCTGCACCCCAGCGTCGTTGACGAAGCGCAGGAAATCACAGCGCGCATGCTCTACTTATGCGGCAGTAAGATTCGCGTGCTGCACGCCAAGGATTTTGAGGTCGTCGACAACGAGGACGAAGCCGGTTGGTGCGACGGTACGGGTTCGCGCTTGGTGTGTCATGGCGTGGGCGAGACGGGACGATATGACTTTGAGCCCGTGGTGGCCTGGGCGGCTGCCGCCTGCCCTGGGATTCCCTGCGTGGTCGAGAACAGCGTGCCGGCGACGGCGGCTGACTGCCTGGCGACACTCGAGCACATGTCCGCTCGCTGCGGGGCTTCGCATCGTGAGTTATAGCATTGGCTTTTGCCGTGTCGGCAGATTGAGATTACCTGTATGGGGGCGGCGGTGAAGGGTCTTTATCGTCGCCCCATTGGATTGCATTAAAAAGGGGAGTTGCGTGGCTATCCACATTGTCGAAGAGGCGAATCGTTGCCTAGGTTGTAAAAGGGCGTTCTGTCAGATTAAGGGCTGCCCGGTTCAGACGCCTATTCCGCAGGTCATCGACCTGTTCAAACAGCGTCGTCTAGAAGAGGCGGGCGAGCTGCTGTTCCAGAACAATCCCATGAGCGCGGTTTGCTCCATGGTGTGCAACCATTCGGGCCAGTGCGAGGGCGCTTGCATTCAGGGCCGCAAGGGCACACCCGTGCATTTCTCGAGCATCGAGAACTATATCTCGACAGCGTATTTGGATCGTAAGGAGTGGACGCCCGCGCCGTCGTGTGGCAAACAGGTTGCCGTGGTCGGTTCCGGTCCCGCCGGTATTACCGTGGCCATTAAGATGGCCCAGCTGGGCTGTGCCGTCACGGTATTTGAACAGCGCCCCGAGATCGGCGGTGTGCTGGAATACGGTATCCCCGAGTTCCGCCTGCCCCGTGCGCTCGTGCAAAAGTACCGTCACGTGATGTGCTCGCTTGGCGTGCGCGTGCGCCCCTCGACCACCATCGGTGGCGCGCTGCATATCGACGACCTGCTGCGCGACGGCTACGATGCGGTCTTTGTCGGTACCGGTACCTGGCGAGCTCGCAAGTTGGGTATTCCCGGCGAGTCGCGCGGCAACGTGCTGTTTGGTATCGATTACCTGGTCGATCCCTCGAGCGTGGCGAGCGGGCAGAACGTGGCGGTCATCGGTGCCGGCAATGTGGCCATGGACGTTGCCCGCACGGCCCTGCGCTCGGGCGCTCGCAAGGTCACCGTGTATGCCCGATCGCGCCATATCTCTGCCATCGATGACGAGGTAGAGCTGACCGAGCTCGATGGTGCCGAGATTGTGTGCGGCAAGGCGATCTATGCCATCGACGATAACGGTCCGGTCTTCGAGACGGCTATCTTCGACGAGGACAACAATGTGGTGGGCTACGAGGAAGAGCTTGACCATGTGTCTGCCGACACAGTTGTGATTGCGGCTTCGCAGGTGCCCAAGGACAAGCTTGTGCTTACGACGGGTGGCTTGGAGACCGACCATCGCGGCCTTCTTTCGGTCGATGAGCGCGGCATGACCACCGTACCTGGCGTCTTTGCCGCCGGCGACGTGGTTAACGGCCCGCTCACCGTGGTTCATGCCGTGGCAGGTGCTAAGCTCGCCGTCGAAGGCATGACCAGCTACCTGGGCCTCTAACACATCCCATCCATCAGTTGCGGTGAAATACGGACTGTTTTGGCTGTCAAAAGCCTCGATTGCTCCGTATCTCACCGCAACTTTTTTGTGGGTCGATACGTAGGCAGGGGAGTGCGTGCGGTCGGGTGTTGTGCAGTTGCTGGTACGATAGGTACGTTAGCAACTGCCGCCGAGCGGCTCAAACGAAAGGAAGCCTGTATGGAGTCCTCTGCCTATCCGATGCTCTTTAGCCCGATCAAGGTCGGTACGACCGAGGTCAAGAACCGCGTCTTTATGCCGCCGGTGTCCACCAACCTGGCCGATCATGGCTACGTGACCGACGACTTGGTTGATCATTACCGTGCCCGCGCCAAGGGCGGCGTGGGCCTGATCATCACCGAGGTCGTGACGGTCGAGCCCACCTATACCTATCTGCCGGGCGACATGTGCTGCTACGACGACACGTTTATCCCTGGCTGGGAAAAGCTCGCCGCGGCCGTCCACGAGTACGGCTGCAAGATCATGCCGCAGCTCTTCCACCCCGCCTACATGGCCTTTAACATTCCGGGCACGCCTCGCCTGATCGCTCCGTCCTTTGTGGGCCCGTCCTATGCCCGCGAGGCGCCGCGTCCTATCACGGTCGATGAGATTCACGAGCTCACGCATCAGTTTGGCGACGCTGCCATGCGTATGCAGAAGGCTGGCGTCGATGGCGTCGAAGTCCATGCGGCGCACGCCCACGGTATGCTCGGCGGCTTTTTGACTCCGCTCTACAACAAGCGCACCGACGAGTACGGCGGCTCGCTCGACGCCCGAATGCGCTTTTTGCTCGAGGTCATCGCCGAGATCCGCGAGCGCTGCGGCAAGGACTTTATCATCGACGTCCGTATCTCGGGCGACGAGTACACCGATGGCGGCCTGACCCTCAACGACATGATTTACGTCTCACGTCGCCTGGAAAAGGCCGGCGTCGACATGATTCATGTGTCGGGTGGTACCACCATCAAGCGCGGCTCCGCGATTCCCGCCGCCGGTACGCAGCAGGCCTCGCATGCCGCCTGCTCGCGCGAGATTAAAAAGCACGTCAACATTCCCGTCGCCACGGTCGGCCGCATCAACGAGGCCTGGATTGCCGAGGAGCTGATCGAGGACAGCGCTGCTGACATCTGCATGATGGGCCGCGCCAATCTGTGCGATGCCGAGTTCTGCAACAAGGCCGCTGCCGGCAACGCCGACGACATCCGCCCCTGCATCGGCTGCCTGCGCTGCCTGAACGGCATTATGTTCGGCAAGCGCATCTCCTGCACCGTCAACCCGGACGTGGAGCGCGACGAGGCTGGCTACGAACCTGCTGCCGAGGCCAAGAACGTGCTCGTTGTGGGCGCTGGTCCTGCGGGCATGGAGGCAGCCTATATTGCTGCCAAGCGCGGCCACAACGTGGTGCTCGTGGATAAGCAGGATGAGCCGGGCGGCGAGATGCGCATCGCGGCCGTTCCTCCGGCAAAGCAGGAGCTCACCCGCGTGATCAAGTACCAGTATCGTCGTCTGGCCGAGGCGGGCGTGAAGTGCGTCTTTGGTACCGAGCTCTCGGCCGAGGACATTCAGCGCGACTACGCGGGCTACGAGGTTGTCCTGGCTTATGGCGCTGAGCCCATCGCCCCGGCCTTCATGCAGGGCTTTAAGCAGGTTATGACGGCTGACGACCTGCTGGGTGGCAAGGCTTTCCCGGGCAAGAAGATCGTCATCGTGGGCGGCGGCACCGTCGGTTGCGAGACAGCAGATTACCTGGCCCCGCTGGTCAACGACCTGTCGCCGGCCAATCGCGATGTCACCGTCATCGAGATGACCAAGACGCTCGCTGCCAACGAGGGCGGTGCCGGTCGCGCGGTGCTCATCACGCGCATGCTCTCCAAGGGCGTCCACGTGCTGACCGAGGCCAAGGTGACCGAGATCACCGAGGACACCATCAGCTACGAAAAGGACGGCGAGGTCCACACCATCACCGGTGCCGATACGCTGGTGCTGGCGATGGGCTACCGTCCCAATACCAAGTTGGCCGACGACCTTGCCGCTGCCGGCGTTGCCACCCACGTGCTGGGCGATGCCAACAAGTGTGGCAACATCCGCGATGCCATCGGCGATGGCTATAAGGTTGCCTGCGAGCTCTAGTTAATCCCTTGGTGCATGGGGCCTGTCCCCGCGGCGTCAGTCGGTAGATAGTAAAAAGCGGCGGTCGTCCCGTACGTGGGACGACCGCCGCTTGCGTTAGCTGCAATGAGTTGTGCGATTAGAGGCCTAGGATCTCCTTGACCTTGGCGATGATGGCCTCGTCGGTTGCGTTGGCAAAGAAGTACTCCTGGAAGTGCTCGCCGGCAAGTGCGCCCTTCACCAGGTCCTGGTCGAGCTCGTCCAGGATGTCGACGAGCGGACGCATGGTCACAGCGCGGACGCCGTCGAGGATCTTCTTGTTGCGCTGCTCGGGCTCAACACGCTCGGCAGGATAGCCGTTGCCCGAACCAAAGCCAAAGAGCTTCTCGAAGGTGTACTCGAGATTGAGCTCCTGGCCCCAGCCGTTCTTGAGGGCGAAGGGCATGGCGACGGCGTTGCCATCGTTGACTTGGGCAAAGGTGTAGGCGTCGAGCGGGTCGGCAACGTGGCCGCACAGCACGCCGGGGAAGGAGTTGCAGGCGAGCATGGCGCCCTCGCCGGTGCCGCAGCCGGTCACGACGTAGTCGGCAGCGCCGGAGTTGAGCAGCACGGCGGCCAGGATGCCGTTCTGCACATAGGTGAGGGGCTTGGAGTCGGCGTCGGCATACATGCCATAGTTAAAGACGGTGTGGCCCATGGGCTCGACAACCTTCTTAAGGGCAGCCTCGATCATAGGGTTCTTGGAGTTCTGAGAGTTCTCATTGATCAGAGCGATTTTCATTGCGAATTACCTTCCTATTTCTAACTTGCGGTGGAATAGTTCTTATTTATCCTGATAGATGGCCTATACAGGAACTATTTCACCGCAACTATTACATTGGCCTTAATGTGGGCGTGCGGTGAGCGAGCGGGCTTGAGGCGGAGCAGGTTGCCTTGAAAGAGGAGGGAAGCGTACTTTGGGTACGCGACCGACGATTGAAAGGCAAGATGCCCGTCTCAAGCCCGCGCAGCGCCTAAGCAGGTTGCTTGCCGATGTAAGCCAGAATGCCGCCGTCGACATAGAGGATGTGGCCGTTGACGAAGTTCGACGCGTCGGAAGCCAAGAACACGGCGGGGCCCTTCAGATCCTCGGGCGTGCCCCAGCGGGCGGCCGGCGTCTTGGCAATGATGAACTGGTCAAACGGGTGACGGCTGCCGTCGGGCTGCGTCTCGCGCAGCGGCGCGGTCTGCGGCGTGGCGATGTAGCCGGGCCCAATGCCGTTGCACTGGATGTTGGCCTCGCCAAATTCGGAGCAGATGTTCTTGGTGAGCATCTTGAGTCCGCCCTTGGCGGCGGCATAGCCGGCGATGGTCTCGCGGCCCAGCTCGCTCATCATCGAGCAGATGTTGATGATCTTGCCGTGGCCCTTGGCGATCATGCCGGGCAGGCAGGCCTTGGACACGATAAACGGTGCGTTGAGGTCAATATCGACGACGCGGCGGAAGTCCTCGGCGCTCATGTCGAGCATGGGGGTGCGCTGGATGACGCCGGCGTTGTTGACCAGGATGTCGGGCGTGGTGCCAAAGTCGGCCTCGATCTTGGCGATGAGCTCGGCGACGACGGCCTCGTCGGTGACATCGGCAACATAGCCGTGAGCGTCAAAGCCCAGCTCGCGGTAGTGCTTCTCGGCCTCGGCGACCTTGTCGGCGTGACGTGCGTTAAAGGCGATCTTGGCGCCGGCCTCTCCGAGCGCCTCGGCGATAGCCATGCCGATGCCATAGGTGGCGCCGGTTACGAGCGCGACCTTGCCATCCAGACGGAAGCTGTCCATAAGATCAGACATAGCGATCCTTTCAAAAGAAACGTTCATCTATATTTATCTTGCTTTTAGTACAAGCTCAGTATAGGAGAAGCGGCGTAACAGGCACCCCTTATTTCCTAAAATCAGGTGAACGTTCACTTTTAAAAGGTGAACGGCAGAAAAGCCCCTGCCGTGCGGACCTCTATTCGCTCTGTGCCTGCGCGCCCTCTGCAATCATGTTGCGGTTGTACACCAGATGCAAATACATCGCGTCGTGTGCTGCGGTGGGGTTGCGCGCGGCGATGGCGTCGGCCACACCACGGTGGGTGCGGATGATCTCCTCAACCAGCTTTTTGCCGGTAACGTCGATAAACAGGGGAACAGACGCCTTGAGCACACCCATAAGGCGGGGGACAACGAGGTTGCCGCAGCTTTCGGCAATTGCGATATGAAACGCGGTGTCGGCGGCGGAATAGTCTTCGTCCCGCGCGGCCAAGCGCTCGGACTCGTCGCAAAGTTCTTTGATGCAGATGATTTGATCGTCGGTCGCGTGCTCTGCGGCCATGCTGGCCATCTGCGGCTCGATCATAAAGCGCACTTCGAGCAGGTCGCGTGCCAGGCGCCTCTTGTCATCGATAAAGGTAAAGCCCAGCGGATCGTCGGCAACGCCGGGGTTTGATGCCACATAGGTGCCCGAGCCCTGTTTGATGCGCACGATGTTGCGCGACTGCAGCAGCTTCATGGCTTCGCGTACGGTGCTCCTGCCGGCGCCCAGGCGCTCGACGAGCACGGCCTCCTTGGGCAGGCGGTCGCCTTGCTCAAGATGTTCATCCAGGATCAGTTGAATGATTTTCTCGGAAATTTGCTCGGGGAGTCCCGAATCGGCGCGCGCCATATCAAAACCTCTCATTACAAAATTCATCTGAGCTATTTTAGCGCACCACGGATGCGGTATTGGCCGCTAAATCTGAGCCGAGCGGCTCAGATTTAGCGTTTGCAGCTTAAATACGACTGTTTTCGAAATACATCAGATGTATTTCGAACAAATTTCAATTTGAAACATCAGACCTATTGTAAAACACGCTATAGTCTAAGCCGAATTCAAAAGGTCTGATGAATTGGAGGAAAGATGTCAGACCCAACGTTTATGGCAGACCCTACCAGGTTGGTTATCGCCTCCATCGTGGGCATCGCGCTGCTGCTTGCGCTCATCATCAAGTTCAAGCTGCATCCCGTGCTGTCGATGATGGTCTCGGCGCTCGCGATTGGCATCGGCGCCGGTATGCCGCTCGACCTGGTGGCGGACACTGTCACCAAGGGCGTGGGCACCACGCTGCAAAACATCGCCCTGCTCATTGGCCTGGGTTCGATGTTTGGCCAGATTCTTGAGGAGAGCGGCGGCGCCAAGAAGATTGCCCAGACCTTCATCGATACCTTTGGGCAGGGTCACTCCAGCTGGGCACTGGGCATTACCGGTCTGGTCATCGGCACTACGGTGTTCTTTGAGGCGGGCGTAGTCGTTTTGATTCCGCTTGCGTTTAGCGTGGCATCCCAGACCAAAAAGTCGACGCTCTACTACGGCATCGCGCTACTCGCGGGACTTGCCGCTGGCTATGCGTTTGTGCCGCCATCGGCCGGTTCGGTTCTGGTCGCCGGCACGCTCGGTGTCGACCTGGGCACCATGATTCTTGTCGGTATCCCCACCGCCTTCATCGCCATGGCAATCGCTGGCGTCATCTGGGGCCGCAACGTCGGCGGTCGCATCTTTACCGATGTTCCGGAGCACTTTACCTCTGCCGAGGGCGCGAGCGACGAAAAGGAGCTTCCCTCCTTTGGTATGGTGCTTGCCATCGTGCTCACGCCGCTTTGTCTGATTTTGCTGGGCACGCTGTCTTCTTATATCCCCATGCCCGCCGAGCTCGCCTCGATTCTCGCCTTCCTGGGCAAGCCGTTTGTCGCTTTGACGCTCGCCACGCTCGTCGCGATGTATCTGCTGGGCGCGCGGCGCGGCTACTCCGGCGCCGAGCTCAAGGCCCTGCTCGACCGCTCTCTTAAGCCCGTCGGCATGATTTTGCTGGTTATCGCCTGCGGCGGCGTCATTCGCTGGATGCTGCAGGACTGCGGCTTGGGCCAGGTTATCGGCCCTATGCTCGAGGCCTCACCGCTGCCTTTGGTGGTCGTTGCCTTTTTGATTGCCGTCATGGTGCGTGCCTCTGTCGGCAGCTCCATCGTCGCTATGACCATGGCATCGGGCATTATGGCAGCCATGCCTGCAGTCGCCGGCGCTTCGGTGCTCATGCGTGCCGCCATCTGTCTTGCCATCTGCGGCGGTGCCACGGCCCTCTCGCACGTCAACGATGCCGGCTTTTGGATGTGCTCCTCGTTCCTGGAGATCGACGAGAAGATCACCCTCAAGTCCTGGACCGTTATGGAGACGCTCATCGGCCTTTCGGGTCTTGCCTGCGCCCTGGTGATTTCGTTCTTCGCCTAGTTCGCGTAGCTAAGCATCTTTTGCCGAGTGCATCGCTCGGTACCCATTTACACCTGATTCATTAACCAACGATTGGTACAACCGTTCAAATCAAAAGAGGAGAGCATCATGGACGAGAAGACCAAGGCGCAGATTCAGCAGGAGGCAGCCGACCTGGTTGCCAAGCTGCAGCCGCGTTCCGGCAAGTTCCGCACCATCAGCCCCGAGATGGACCCGCTGCGTCTGGGGTCTGGCTGGACCATCGAGGATCTGGACAAGCCGCAGGTCATTATCGAGTCGACGTTCGGCGACTCGCACCCGGGTTCTGCCGGCCTGTTTGAGTTGGTCGAGGAGGTCCGTGCCGGCGTTGCCGAGGCTGGCGGTCACGGTGCCCGTTACTTCTGCACCGATATCTGCGACGGCGAGGCCCAGGGCCACGACGGCATTAACTACTCGCTGTCCAGTCGCGACATGATCGCCAACATGATCGAGATTCATGCCAAGGCCACCCCGTTCGACGCCGGCGTCTTTGTCGCCAGCTGCGATAAGGGCCTGCCTGCGAACCTTATGGCCATGGGCCGCATCAACATCCCCTCCATCGTCGTTACCGGCGGCGTCATGGATGTCGGCCCCGATCTGTTGACCTTGGAGCAGCTCGGCGCGATTTCTGCCCGCTACGAGCGCGGCGAGATCTCTCGCGAGGAGCTTGAGTTTGCCAAACACAACGCATGCCCCAGCTGCGGCGCCTGCTCCTTTATGGGTACCGCCTCGACCATGCAGGTTACCGCCGAGGCCCTGGGCCTTATGCTCCCCGGCACGGCCCTGCTGCCCGCCACCAGCTCCGACCTGCGTGAGTTTGCGCGCGAGGCCGGCCGTCAGTCCGTGTGGCTCTCCGAGCACAACCTGTGCCCGCGCGACATTGTGACCAAGGAATCCTTCGAGAACCTCATCATGGTTCACGGCGCCATTTCGGGCTCCACCAACTCGCTGCTGCACATCCCCGCGATCGCCCGCGAGTTTGGCATCGAGATGTCCGCCGACGACTTCGATCGCCTGCACCGTGGCGCCCACTACCTGCTCAACGTTCGTCCCGCAGGTGAGTGGCCGGCGCAGTTCTTCTACTATGCGGGCGGCGTGCCGCGCATCATGGAGGAGATCAAGTCGATGCTCCACCTCGATGTTATGACCGTCACCGGCAAGACCCTCGGCGAAAACCTCGAGGACCTTAAGAACAACGGCTACTACGAGAAGTGCGGCGGCTACTTGGAGAAGTGGAACCTCAAGCGCGAAGACATTATTCGCCCGTTTGACCAGGCTTTTGGTACCGACGGCTCTATCGCCATCCTCCACGGCAACCTTGCCCCCGAGGGTGCCGTCGTCAAACACACGGTTGTTCCGCGCGAGATGTTCCGGGCCACGCTTAAGGCTCGCCCGTTCGATTGTGAGGAGGACGCTATCCACGCCGTCCTGACGCACGAGATCAAGCCCGGCGATGCCGTCATCATTCGTTATGAGGGCCCCAAGGGCTCCGGCATGCCCGAGATGTTCTACACCACCGAGGCTATCGCCAGCGACCCCGAGCCGGGCGCAAGCATTGCCCTGATCACTGACGGCCGCTTCTCCGGCGCCTCCAAGGGCCCGGCTATCGGTCATGTTTCGCCCGAGGCTGCCGTGGGCGGCCCGATTGCCCTGATCGAGGAAGGCGACCTGATCCAGATCGACATCCCCGAGCGCTCGCTGTCCATCGTGGGCATCGCCGGCAAGGAGATGGAGCCGGCCGAGGTCGACGCCGTCCTGGCCGAGCGTCGCGCCGCTTGGAAGCCCAAGGCTAATCGTTACACCTCCGGCACGCTCAAGTTCTTTACCGAGCATGCAGTTTCCGCCATTCAGGGTGGCTACATGGAGTAGCGCCCATGCGCATCAAATATCTCCTCTCATAGATTCGCGGTACGAAGGGCCCCGAGCTTGCACTGAGCTCGGGGCCTTTTTGTTCAACCTTGGCTAAAAAAGCCCCGTCCCAAAAAGACTGGTTGGAAGTTGCGGTGAAATAGGGATTGTTTTGCGGCCCCGGCTGTATAAACAGTCCCTATTTCACCGCAACTGAGGGGATGGGGGATGCGATAGTATTACGTGGTGATATTCGACAAACCGTGGGCTTCATCCGAGGGCTTTATGGAACAACACCAGCATTATCAGAGCTTGCAAGATCAGGCATATAACGCATTGCGCTCCAAGATCATCTATGCCGAGCTCAAGCCCGGCACGCGCCTTTCGGCGATTGGTCTGGAAAAGGAGACGGGAATCGGACGCACGCCCATTCGCGAGTCCTTTGTACGCCTGCGTGAGCAGGAGCTGGTGGAAACGCGCCCCAAAAGCGGCACCTACGTCTCTAAGATCAGCATGGAACACGCCGAAAACGCCTGCTTCTTGCGTGAGAAGCTCGAGAGAAGCGTGCTTATTAAATGCTGTTCGGCCGCCACGCCCGAGCAAAAGCATCGGCTCGAGCAGATTCTTGCCGAGTCCGAGTCGCTCGACCATAGCGAAACGCGTCGCTTTTTCGATCTGGACAACCTGTTCCATGAGACGTGTTTTGAGATTGCCGGCCGCCACATGTTGTGGGATTGGATGAAGAGCGTCAATACGCATTTTGAGCGATACAACTGGTTGCGTATGGTCTCGCAGGATCTGGATTGGGAGCCGATTCGTCGGCAGCATCGCCGGATTCTCGAGGCCATTAAAAAGGGCGATACCGACACGGCGAGCTATCTGGCCGAGACACACCTGCACCTGATGCCCGAGGAGCAGGGCCCGGTTATCGCCTTACATCCTGACTATTTTGAGCTGTCCAAAGACTCGGCCATCTAACTCGTTCCCTTCATTAGTTGCGGTGAAATAGGGATTGTTTTGCGGCTCTGATGGTGTAAGCAGTCCGTATTCCACCGCAAGTGCCGGGGCACATCGGGGCACGAAAACGCTGCGGCGCCGCTTGGAGGAAAAGACCGGAAGCAAGGGTCCATTCCTCCAGACGGTGCCGCAGCTGTTTTGATGGTTCGGCTTTTGTCGAAGTGTCTTAGTTGAGTGCGACTGCCAGCCGAGTAGGCAAAGCGGCTCGGGGGCGTGTCGCTTCCGTCACGTTCTATCAGCATACAAGACGGTTTTTGTTCTTGCTCGTGACGGAAACGGCGCGCTTCCGAGCCGTTTTAAAAGAAAGGGGGCGAGGTCTAGGGCACGCCCCCTTTCACGATAGAGAGCTAAACCTAGCCGCGGACCTTTTTGACGACGTCCATGGCCTCGCGGGCAATCTGCTCGACCTTGGAGAAGTCGCCGTCGGCAAACAGGGCCGGCTTAACCATCCAGGTGCCACCGCAGGCGATGATGGCAGAGGAGCTCAGGTACTCCTCGACGTTGGCGGTGCTCACACCGCCGGTAGGCATAAAGCGGTGACCGACAAACGGAGCGGCAAGGGCCTTGATGGTGTTCAGACCGCCATACTGGGACGCGGGGAAGAACTTGGTGACCTTGAGGCCCAGGTTCTCGGCGGCGGTAACCTCGGAGGGGGTCACGGTGCCGGGAAGGACGGGCAGGTCGATGTCGATGCAGTGCTTCACGACGTCCTCGTTGTAACCCGGGGAGACGATGAACTCGGCACCGTGCCCCCCTCCGAGG
>CABSNL010000023.1 GCA_902479095.1 uncultured Collinsella sp.
GTCTCGTGGGCTCGGAGATGTGTATAAGAGACAGGACCATTGCCACGGAAAACGCACCATATACCACCGAGATGGCAAGCGAAGTTTGCTGCGGAGACAGAAGCTCGGGGATGTACGTCACGCCCACGGCGAGCAGTGCGCCCGAGACGGAGCCCAGGATGATGCGCGAGATGAACAGCACCTGGAAGTTGGGCGCCAACGCCATGACCAGGTTGCCGAGCACAAAGACGATGCTGTAGCACACGAGCAGCTGGTAGCGGCGAAAACGCCCCGTACTGAGCGCGAGCACCGGCGTCGAGATAGCGTAGATCAGTGCGAACACGCTAATAAGTTGGCCTGCGGTGGCAAGCGATACGCCGAGTTCCGTCGCTAGGTCGCTTTCGATGCCGATGACCACGAACTCGGAGCAGCCGAGCGAGAATCCCAACAGCACGAGCAGCGCCAGGCAAAGATTGGTGCGCGCGGGGGAGAGCGCGGCGGCGGTTGACTTACTTTTTGGCGTGGTTGCGGCGGTCAAGGTTGTCACTCCAATGTCGCGTGAATAAGCGGGATTCAATCCCTGCAACTCTAACAGAATGTGACAAAGGGACAGTCTCTTTGTCACATTCGCGGCGTGGCTGCCGCCTAAACCGTCACAACATTCGATGAAAATCTCGAAAACGAGGAAAAACGTCGAATGTTGTGACGGTTTTCGTGTCCGGCGCGGGTGAGCTTCGGTGCCGTCTGGGGGTATAAGACTAGCGAGTGTTTATTTGCGAGGCCTAAGGGGCGCCCCGTATGGATATCGATAACTTTGAATGGTGGTATAGCGAGGGCGAGGCTCCGGACGAGGAGTGGGACGAGCCCGCGTCGCGTGACGTGTCGAGCGACGAGGACGAGACCGGCAACGATGCCGCTGTCGAGCCTGATGCCGCCTCCGATGCCGCCGAGCCCCTGACCTTTGAGCAGGCTTGGGCCCAAGCCGAGGCCGATGAGGCTAAGGCCGATGCCACGGCCACACTCGGTGAGCCGGCGGACATGTCCATCTCGCCGGCAAAGATCCCGCAGCCGCGTCACACCATCGACCCCGACAGCACGGCATCCTTCAGCATTCTCGACGTGCCCGCGCAAGGCGCCCAGGCGCCTGCGCCCACACATCGCCCCGACCTGGCTCGTGAGGAAGACGCGGGCCGCCGTTCTCCGCTCGGCCCCATCCTCATCGCCTTCATGGCCGGCGTTATCGCCTGCTCGGCAATCGGTAGCGTTTGGAGCCATGTCGAGCAGCAGCGTCAAGACGCCGCCAAGGTCGAGATGTCTGTCGAGCAATCGCTCAGCCGCACGCGCTCGGTACATGTGTCGGTCGAGGTCAAGGACGGCGCGATGTGGGACACCGCGCGTGGCGACAGCCAAATGCTCATCCACATCGTGGGGCGTACGCTCAAAGGGCAGACGATTGACGAGTATCAATACGTCAATTCCGAAGGTGACGGTATCGAGCTCAAGCCCGGCGACTACGAGCTCACCGTTGATGAACCGCCCGTTGCCACCGACGGCACGCGCTTCCGTGCCTCAAAGCGCATGGTCCCCGTGAGCTTTAACTCACAGGCGCCCGACACGGTCGACACCACACCGCAGGGCGGGTTCGACCTTTACGTGGATACCCAGTAGGCGCTCGCCGCTCATTCCGCTATGGCTACTCAATAATCGCCCGCCGTCCCGTCCCGCCGCCAAGAGTGGGACAATAGCCCTCGACACTATTGTTTACTTTTGGAGGAAGTAGCATGTCTACCGTCACTACCATCAAGCGCGGCGGCCTCACCGCGGCCATCGATTCCATGGGCGCCCAGCTCACGAGCCTTGCCCTCAACGGCAACGAGTATCTGTGGCAGGGCGACCCCGCCTTTTGGGGCAAGCACGCGCCCATCCTGTTCCCCATTGTGGGCTCGCTGCGCAACAACACGGCAACGTCTGCGGCCGGCACCTGCGAGATGCCGCGCCACGGACTCGCGCGCATTGTCGAGCACAAGCTGGTCGAGGTTTCGGAGGACGGCTCCTCGGTAACGTACGAGATCACCGATACGCCTGAGTCGCTCAAGGCGTTCCCGTTCCACTTTAAGCTCAACATGACCTATGCCTTGACCGGCGACGCCACCCTCACGCAGACCTTCGCCGTCACCAACACCGGCGACGTGGACCTGCCGTTCTCGGTGGGCGGCCACCCCGCATTTAACGTACCGGCCCCCGGTGCCGAGGACGAGGCGTTCGAGGATTACGAGCTGGCATTTACCGAGGCTTGGACCAACGAGGCCCCCATCATCACGCCCGACGGTCTTATGACGTTCGAGGGCAGTTACAAGGCTCCCGATAACTCGGACGTGCTGCCCATCACGCACCGCAGCTTCGATAACGATGCCATCATGTTCACCGATACCCCGGGCTCTACGCTCACGCTGCGCGGCCGCAAGTCGGGCCACGGCGTCAAGATCGACTTTGAGGGCTTTAAGTACATCGGCGTGTGGTCTGCCGCCAACGACGCTCCGTTTGTGGCGCTCGAGCCCTGGACCGGTCACACCACCATGGACACCGAGGACGACGTTTTTGAGCACAAGGTCAACACCATTACGCTGGCGCCGGGCGAGACGGACGTCCGCAGCTTTAGCGTCACTTTGCTCTAGAGGTTCCGCCGTTCTGACGAACGGCGGGCCGGTCGACGCTGCGCGCCACCCAGAGCGATAATTTGTCATTCAAAAGGCAAGGCATGACCAGAAGGTTTATGCCTTGCCTTTTTCATGCCTAGTCGTTGGGGACGTTCTTGTTTGACTAGTCGTTTAAGAACGTCCCCAACGACTACCAATCGTTTTCAGTTCGTAAACTTGTATATATGCATTTATATATGCATTTGCTGGAGGTAGCGCTGAGCGGTATCCTGTTAAGTCGTCAGCATACGATTCAACAGGGAAGGCAGATTATGCATTCTCCCCATCAACGCGAGGCGCATCCGCAGCCGATATGCAGCCGTCGCATCTTTTTGGGTAGCGCTCTCGCTGCGAGCGCTTCTGTCGTCGCCGGCGCACTTGCCGGTTGCCAGCGCCCCTCCACGCTGGAAGTAGTTCAGCCCACGACGGGCGGCGGTCGCGACGACCTGTCCGATTCCGTTATCGGCAAGGACAAGATCCGCATTGGCATGGAGGCGGCCTACGCCCCGTACAACTGGCAGGTCTCCGAAGCCAGCGAGTACACCATCCCCATCGACAACGTGCAGGGCGCCTATGCCGATGGTTACGACGTGCAGATCGCCAAGATCGTCTGCAAGGCCCTCGGCGGCGAGCCCGTTGCCGTCAAGCAGAGCTTCTCGGGTCTTATCGATTCACTCAACAACGGCCAAATCGACCTCATCATCGCCGGCATGAGCGCCACGCCCGAGCGCGAGGAGTCCGTCGGCTTTTCCGATCCGTACTTCATTGGCTACTTTGGCCTGTTCGTAAAAGAGGGCTCGCCCTACCAAAATGCGACCAAGCTCAGCGACTTCAGTGGCGCCACGGTGCTCGGCCAAAAGGACACCATGCTCGATACCGTTATCGACGAGATTCCGGGCGTTGTGCACAAAAACCCGGTCGATTCGGTTCCCACGGTGTTCTCGAACCTGCTGCAGGGCACGTGCGACGCCGTGACCTACAACACCGAGAACGAGAAGGGCTATATGGCCCAAAATCCCGGTATCGTCCCCATCCATTTTGCCGAGGGCGAGGGCTTTAAGCAGGAGGTCGCGGCAAATGTCGGTTGCCGCAAGGGCTCGGACAAGCTGCTTAAGCTCATCGACAAGACACTCAAGGGCATTAGCCAAGAGGAGCGCGACCAAATGTGGGACGCGTGCCTCGACCGTCAGCCGGCATAGGGAGGCAGCATGAAAACCATTAATCGCCTGGCCTCCTTTATCAAGGCCGACCACCGTTATGTATACCTGGGCACGAGCGTTATCGCGGCGCTCGGCCTGGCGTTTAGCCAGCGCAACCCCACGCCGCTGAGCTTCTTGGCCCCCACGGGCGTGTTCCAGGATTGCCTTTGGGCGATTCTTTGGGCCTGGCTTGTCGTGTCGGCGGCGGCGCTGGTCACCAAGCTTATGCACTGGAGCGACTATCGCGTAAAGTCGCCGTTCGCATCCGAGCGTTTCCGTCGCGGCGCGCGCCTGGGCAGCTATGTCGTGGTCGCCATTGCGGCGATCTTCTTTATCGACCGTTGCGTCATGTCGTTTATCGACCTGGTACAGGTGAGCATTGTCTCGGACTCCAACCCCAGCGACTTTTTGTCGAGCCTGGTCTACATGACCTACAAGAGCGGCGACTTCTTTATCCGCGGTATCGAGATCACCATCGCGCTTGCCACCTTCGGCACTGTCATCGCATTCTTCCTGGCACTGCTCTTCGTGTTCCTGCGTATTCAGACGTTCGACCGCGTGGATAACGACCTGGTGCGCTTCTTTAAGAGTATCGGCCGCGGCTTTGCGACCGTCTACTCCACCATCGTGCGCGGCACGCCCATGATGGTCCAGGGTCTGCTCATCTATTACGCGGGCTTCACCGTTTTGCGCGGCATGGGCTTCGAGACCGCCCAGGCCAACCAGATCTGGAGCACCTTTACCGCTGGCCTCGTCACCATCTCGCTCAACTCCACCGCCTACATGATGGAGGTTCTGCGCGGCGGCATCGAGTCCATCGATCCCGGCCAGGCCGAGGCGGCGCGCTCGCTGGGTCTGTCGCAGTGGCAGGCCATGCGCAAGGTCGTGTTCCCCCAGGGTATTAAAAACGCGATCCCCGCACTCACCAACGAGCTCATCATCAACATCAAGGATTCGTCGGTGCTCTCGGTCATCGGCGTGTTCGACCTTATGTACGCCACCACTACCGTCGCCGGCGTGTACTATCGCCAGATGGAGGTCTACTGCGTGGCGCTCGTGGTCTACCTGATCCTAACGCTCGTGGCGAGCCGCCTGCTCGAGGCCTTTGGCAAAAAGCTCGGTGCCGAGGCCCCGGCCACGCTGCCCAGCTCCAACTAGGCTTAAGACGAGGAGAATCATCATGGCAGATACCGCCATTACCGGCGTTGCGGCCGCCGCACAGATCAATGAGCCGCTCATCCGCGTCGAGGGCCTGCGCAAGAGCTTCGGCTCGCTCGAGGTGCTCAAGGGCATTGACCTGTCCGTTAACCCCGGCGAGGTCGTCACCATTATCGGCGCCTCGGGCTCGGGCAAGTCGACTTTCCTGCGCTGCCTTAACCTGCTCGAGACCCCGGACGCGGGCCACATCTGGTTCCACGGCCAGGACCTCACGGCCGAGCGCTGCAACATCAACAAGCTGCGCGAGGACATCGGCATGGTGTTCCAGGGCTTTAACCTGTTCAACAACATGGACGTGCTCGACAACTGCACGCTCGCGCCCGTCACGCTCAAAAAGATGAGCAAGGCCGAGGCCGAGAAGGTCGCGATGGAGCATCTGACGAGCGTGGGACTCGAAAAGTTCGCGCACGCCGCCGTGGGTCGCCTGTCCGGTGGTCAGAAGCAGCGCGTGGCCATCGCTCGTGCCCTATGCATGAATCCGCAGATCATGCTGTTCGACGAGCCGACCTCCGCTCTCGACCCCGAGATCGTGGGCGAGGTGCTCGAGGTCATGCGCAAGCTTGCTGCCGACGGCATGACCATGGTCGTCGTCACGCACGAGATGGCCTTTGCCCGCACGGTGTCCGACCGCGTGGTCTTTATGGACAAGGGCGTGGTGCTCGAGGATGCAGCGCCAGCCGAGCTCTTCGGCAACCCCAAACACCAGCGCACCCGCGAGTTCCTCTCGCGTTATCTCGAGGACAAATAACCGACCGCAAACGTTTACGTGACAGGGCCGCTCCGGTGGGGCGGCCCTTGTCGTTACAATCGAAAGGATGTCATGGCCGAGGTTTGGCGCTTCTTTGCGCGTGAGGATGATTTTGCCGATATAGACGAGGCTGGTGCGTGCGAGCGCCTGGGCCGTGTGCTGTCGTTTCCGACCATTTCGAGTATGGATGCCGAGGCGGTGAACTGGCAGCCGTTCGACGACCTGCGCGCGTATATGCAGCAGGCGTATCCGCGCGTGTTCGCGGCGGGCGAGGTCGAGCTTATCGACCATTCGCTATTGGTGACGCTTAGCGGTTCCGACCCTGCCCTCAAACCCGTCATGCTCATGGGCCACATGGACGTGGTTCCCGTGGTACCCGGCACCGAGGCTGACTGGACGCATGCCCCCTTTAGCGGACATGTGGACGACACCTACATTTGGGGTCGCGGCGCCATCGATATGAAAGACCAGGTCGCAGGCATTCTCGAGGCGGTTGAGTATGCGCTCGCGCACGGCTGGGAGCACAAGCGTACCCTGCTGCTCGCCTTTGGCCAGGACGAGGAAACCACGCAGTGCGGCGCAGGCGCCATCGGCCGCGCGCTCGAGGAGCGCGGCATTGAGCTTGAGTACCTGATCGACGAGGGCGACTACCGTATTGTTTCGGCTGCCGAGTATGGCGCGGGCGAGGGCTGGCTTATGCATGCCGACCTCGCGGAGAAGGGTTACGCCGATATCATACTCAAGACGAAGAGTGAAGGCGGGCATTCGTCTAACCCCTACGGCGGCACATCGCTCGAGATGCTCAGTCGTGCCATCACCGCAATCTGCGATATCGAGTGGCCGCCGCGCGTGACCGACTTGCTTGCCGCCCAACTCGTCGAGTTGGGGCTCTACACGGCCGATGAAATTGCCGCCAACGGGGATGCCATTGTCCGCGATTGCCTCGCCAGCAAAAAGCTCTATCCGCTGGTGACGACCACCTGCGCGCCCACGCAGATCGAGGGTGGCAGCACCGGCGCCAACGTGATGCCGCAGGATATGTGGGCCAATATCAACTTCCGCATGCTCGAGGGCACGAGCGTGGCCGACGTTGTGGCGCGCTGCCGCGAGGCGGTTGCCGCGGCGGGCCTTGCCGGTCGTGTCGAAGTGGAGTTGGGCCCCGGCAGCTCCGAACCCTCGCCGTCCCCGCGCATCGGTGGACCGGGACTCGAGGCCGTTCGCGCCATTGCCGCCCGCTATTTCCGTGATCCAAAGGGGACGGAGGAAAACGGATCATTCGAGCCAGTGGCAATTGTGCCCTCGACCGTGATCGGTGCGACCGACGCTGCCAACTACCAGCACATTTGCCCTGAGTGCATTCGCTTCTCGGCCTTTGTGGTTGATGACGACGAGTGCGATCGCGGTGTCCACGGCACCAACGAGCGCATCACCCGCCGCGCCTACCTCCAGGGCATCCGCTTCCTCGTCGCTTTACTCCAAACGCTCTAGCCAAAAAGCAAGCCCTTGGTGCAATGGAGTCAGGTTTGTTTGCACCAATCATTCCGTGCGGGTTATATGCAGGTTTGCCTGCGCACGCTATCATGTATGGGTTAGACCGCAATTATGTACCCCATACGCGAAGGGATGCGCATGTATCTGAAGATCGACATGTTCTAGCTGGGCTTACCCCCGCAGCGGCGCCCCGCGTCCCATCAATTCTGCCGATTTTCACCTTCACGCATATAAAGGAGTCCGTCATGCGCGACAAGCTCGAAAAGATCATCAAGGCCTACGAGGAGCTCGAGAAGAAGCTTTCCGACCCGGCCGTCGCCTCCGATATCAAGGAGTTCACGCGTCTCAACAAGGAGTACGCGCACCAGTCCGACCTCATCGCCGCCTCGCGCGAGTACATCGGCGCGCTCGATGACATCGAGGCTGCCAAGGAAATGCTGCACGATACCACCGATGCCGATGAGAAGGAGATGCTCCAGATGGACATCTCCGAAAACGAGGCAAAGCTCCCCCAGCTCGAGGAAGACATCAAGTACATGCTCATCCCGAGCGACCCCAACGACGACAAGAACACCATCGTCGAGATTCGCTCCGCCGCCGGTGGCGACGAGGCGGCCATCTTTGCCGGCGATCTGTACAAGATGTACCAGCGCTTTTGTGAGTCGCGCGGCTGGAAGACCACCGTGCTCGATTCCAGCCCCAGCGAGGCCGGTGGCTTTAAGTCCATTGAGTTCAAGGTTGAGGGCGACCGCGTCTACTCCGTTATGAAGTACGAGTCCGGCGTGCACCGTGTCCAGCGCGTCCCCAAGACCGAGTCCCAGGGCCGCATCCAGACTTCAACGGCTACCGTTGCCGTGCTTCCCGAGGCCGAGGAAATCGACGTCCAGATCAACCAGTCTGACCTGCGCATCGACACCTACTGCGCCTCCGGCCCTGGCGGTCAGTGCGTTAACACCACCTACTCCGCCGTGCGCATCACCCACCTGCCCACCAACACCGTGGTGCAGTCGCAGGAGCAGCGTTCCCAGATCCAGAACCGCGAGGTCTGCATGCAGATGCTGCGCGCCCGTCTGTACGAGATGGAACTCGAGAAGCAACAGGCAGAGCTCGGTGCCGAGCGCCAGAGCCAGATCGGCCACGGTAACCGTTCCGAGAAGATCCGCACCTACAACCAGCCCCAGGACCGCGTGACCGATCACCGCATCGGTTTCAACTCCACTTATAACGGCGTCCTTCTGGGCGACCAGCTCGGCACCGTGATCGAGGCGCTCGCCGCCGCCGAGCGAGCCGAGAAGCTGGCACAGGCCGTTTAAGTTACGGCGTTTTACCAAACGCCGTAACGACTCGACGCTGCAAACGCCCCTAAGCGGCAATCTGACGTTCAATCGTCGGTCGCGTACCGAAGTACGCTTCCCTCCTCTTTCACGTCACCTTGCTCGCTTAGGGGCGTTTTCGCTGTCCGTCCTCTACCTGCGGCGCCTTGGATGTAGTCATTGGGGACGTTCTTAAATGACTAGGTTGGGCACATTGCTTTGAGATGTTATTTAATCGGCTTTGATGGCCATTAAGCCGGCTACCTGCTCAAAGAAATTAGCGGCATTCATCTGCTATCGAAAATAATGCTCAAAAAATCGTCCAAGAAGTCGCGTGTCATTTTTTGATGCGTCGCGCGTCAAGTGATTTGGCAAGTTCTTGGTTAGATATTGGTCAGTTTTGGGTCAACCTTGCCAAAAGCTTGACGAATGCAGATTTAGACGTCGACGAATGAACATTTCAGGCAGGTTCCAAGCAAAATTCTGGGCTGATTCTCGATAATCGCCTTCAATCGCCCCTTGCCATGCGCTGGCCTCGCGTACAATCTGCTCCGACATTCGCGCGCCGTCCGGCGCTTAAGAGGGGAGGACCCCATGGCAAACGAGATCTGGACCATCAAGCGTTGTCTCGAGTGGACCAAGGAGTACCTGGCCGAGCGCGGCGAGGAGCACCCCCGTCTTTCTGCCGAGTGGCTGCTGTGCGCCGCCACGGGCCTGGCGCGCATTGACCTATATATGCGTATGGACGAGACGCTTAACGCGGCCCAGCTCGAGACCATGCATGCGGCCGTTGTCCGCCGCGCTAAGGGCGAGCCGCTGCAATACATCACGGGCAGCACGCAGTTTCGCATGATCGACGTCGCGTGCGCCCCCGGTGTGCTCATTCCGCGCCCCGAGACCGAGATGCTCGTCGAGGAAGTCCTCAATTATCTGGATGCCGAGGTGCTGAGCCCCGAGGCTGCTGCCCGTCAGCGTGTTGAGCTGCCTTGGAACGATGAGGTCGAGGAGGCACGCAAGGCCGAGGCCGCGCTGGCAGACGAACGGGCGACCGCCGAGCGCCGTGCCGCTAACCTGACGGCTGCCGATGAGGCGGCGCTAGGCGGCGACGTACTGGGCAGCCGTGCCTATGCCGAGGAACTGGCCGATCGCGAGGCCGAGGAAGCCGCCGCGCAGGCAGCAGAAGCCCAAGCCGCGGAAGCCGCCGAGTCCGAGCTCGACGAATACGGCATCGCCATCGAGGGTGCCGGCCAGGAGACGGCTTTAGCTCAGGATGCCGCTGCGCCTGCCCCAACCGAGCCCTGCACTGCCCGCGTTCTCGAGGTCGGCTGCGGCACGGGCTGCATTTCGCTCTCCCTTGCCTGGGAGCGCCGCGGCCACGTTACCTGCACCGCCACCGATATCGAGCCGCGCGCTATCGATCTGGCCACCAAAAACCGCGACGCCCTCGGCCTCACGGCAGATGAGGTTGCCTTTAGCCTCACCAACCTGGTGAGTTCCATTCCCCGCGAAGAGTGGGGCACCTTTGATGTGCTTGTCTCCAATCCGCCCTACATTCCGACCGACGTCATGCGCTCACTGCCGCACGAGGTCAAGGACTTCGAGCCCGACCTGGCGCTTGAGGGCGGCGCCGACGGCCTCGATATCTTCCGCCGCCTGCTCAATGCGGCGCCTTACATGCTGCGCGCCGGCGGCCTGTTTGCCTGCGAGCTCTACGAGGGTGCCCTCGACGCCGCCGCCGGGCTCTGCCGCCAGGCGGGTCTCTCGGACGTGCGCATCGTCCGCGACCTCACCGATCGCCCCCGCATCGTCCGAGCCATCGTCACCGAGCCCAAACAACGTCAGTAATATTCATTAACTGGTTAGCAAAAATTATAAAGTAGTTTATAATTAGGACGGCCGAAAGAGGTCGGCCCATGCAACCTCCTACCTTTCGGGAAATCATTGCCCTACTCAAGCACGATGGATTCGTGAAGGTCGCGCAAGTCGGTAGTCATGCTAAGTATGTTTCTGGTGACCGTGTTGTCACCGTGAACGGCTCTGGTGGTGATCGACCAAAGAAGGGCACGTGGGCAAGTATTCGTCGCCAAGCTGGATGGTAGTTGGAGGCAAAATGAGGCAGCGATTTACCTATGACTGCGTTCTCATAAAAGAAGACGACGGTTACTGCGCCAGCTTCCCGCAGATTCCCGGCGCCTTTGCCGATGGCGATACACGCGAAGAAGCGATTGCCCATGCCACCGAGGCGCTGATGGCGTTTTTGGCCGACGACCTCAACAACGGTTTGACTCCGGCAGGGTACGAACACTCGGCCGAGGTCGTGGCCCTTTCAGTCGAAATCGACCACGAGGACGCTCGGGAAGCGGCGTGCCGAACATTTAAAGACGCAGCGCTGGACCTCAAAGTCTCCGCTCCACGGATTACCGCTCTGGTCAAAGCCGGAAAGCTCGATGTTGAACTCGTCGACGGCCGTCGGATGATAACGATAGACAGCATCGAGCGCTACGCCGCCCAAAAACGCCACGCCGGCAGGCCAAAGAAGTTCGTCGCAGTTCAATAACCCCCTCACTTTCACCGACTACTAAAGCCGCTCACCAAACCAACATGCGCTCTGGGCAAATAGGTTGAATGTTTCGTGCGAGAATGCCCCTCAGTAAACAAACTTGCACCAGAGCGTAAGGGGCTGGCATACACATGCAGACGGTCTATCGGGTATACAAGGGAACGCGCGAGCCGCATCGGCTTGCCGTCGAGCGCGCGGCCGAGGTGCTCGGCCGCGGCGGCCTGGTCTTGATCCCGACCGAGACCGTCTACGGTGTCGCCGTGGCAGTCAACGCCTTCTCCGATGCCGTCCCCCAAGATACAAGCGAATCCTTGTTGTGGCCGCGCGATCCGCATGCCACCGTTAACGGCGCCGCGGTCCCTGCGCTTGGTACTGGCTACCGCCGCATCTTTACCCTCAAGCAGCGCAAGCTCACCCAAACGGTCGCCTGGCTGGTCGATGGCGTCGAGGCGCTCGACCGCTATGGCGTGGATATCCCGGAAGATGCCCGCGTACTTGCGCGACGATGCTGGCCGGGAGCCCTGACTATCGTGGTCAAGGCGGCTCCCTGCGTGCCGACCTTTATGCGTGCTGCCGACGACACCGTGGCCCTGCGCGCTTCGGCCTCTCCCGTGGTCCAAGCGCTCATCCGCGCCTGCGGCAGTCCCCTTGCCTGCACGAGCGCCAACACACACGGCGCGCCCTCGCCGGCAAGCTTTGCCGCCGTCGAAGGTCGCATCCTGGAGGGGGTCGATGTTGCCGTCGACGCCGGCGAGACCCCGTGTCGCGACGCCTCGACCATCGTGTCGTTCCAGCACGGCGGGCTCCAGATCCTGCGCCAAGGCGCACTTCCCGCATCAGAGATCGAACGGGTCCTGTCCGACCCGATGCAATAGAAAGGTGTAAGCGATGTCGTTGAATCTGGGCAGCCTGGGCATGGAAGATGCCTCGTTTAACTTTGGCGGTTCCTACATCATGGCGCTCGACTGCGGCACCACCTCGGTACTTGCGACCATCGTCGACGAGTACGGCTGCATCGTCGCGCAGGCACGTCGTAGCGTCAAAACCAGCTTCCCGCGTCCCGGTTGGATAGAGCAAGACCCCATGGAGGTGCTTGCCAGCCAGATCGGCGTGATGATGGAGGTCCAGTTTAAGAGCGGCATCCATTCTGACCGCATCGCCGCCATCGGTATCTCCAACCAGCGCGAGACCACGGTGGTGTGGGACCGCATAAGCGGCCAACCCATCTATAACGCCATCGTGTGGCAATGCCGTCGCACCGCACCTCTGATCGACGAGCTGGTCGAGCGGGGCGCAGAAGAGCTGGTGCGCTCCCGCACGGGACTCACGCTCGATCCGTATTTCTCGGCTTCCAAGGTGCAGTGGATCCTCGACAACGTCGACGGTGCGCGTGAGAGCGCGGCGGCGGGCGACCTCATGTTCGGCACCATCGACACCTGGCTCATCTACAACCTCACCGGCAGTCAGGTCTTTGCCACCGACTACACCAATGCCAGCCGCACGGCGCTCTTTAATATCCATACGCTCGATTGGGACGACGACCTGCTGGCGCTCTTTGACGTTCCACGTTCCATGATGCCCGAGGTTCGTTGGAGCTCGGGCGACTACGGCCGCGTCGCGAGCGACATCATGACCAACATGCCGCCCATCATGGGCGTGGCGGGCGATCAGCAGGCGTCGCTGTTCGGCCACTGCTGCTTCCATCCCGGCCAGACCAAAAACACCTATGGCACGGGTTGCTTTATGCTCATGAACACCGGCGACGAGGTCGTCGAATCCAAGAACGGTCTGGTCTCCACGATCGGTATCGCCGCGGACGGCAAGATCAGCTATGCGCTCGAGGGTTCTATCTTTGCCGCCGGCTCAACCATGAACTGGCTGCGCAACAACATGGGCATCATCTCGAGCGTGAGCGAGTCGGCACAACTCGCCGCTTCGATTAGCGACAACGAGGGCTGCTACTTCGTTCCCGCCTTTGCGGGTTTGGGTGCTCCCTGGTGGGACCCGCATGCCCGCGGTATCGTGTGCGGTCTGACCGGCGCCTCGAGCCGTGCGACCATCGTACGTGCCGCCTGCGAATCCATGGCATATCAGAGCTACGACGTGCTGCGCGCCATGGAGCAGGACGTGGGGCTTTCGATTGAGCGCCTGTCTGTCGATGGCGGTGCCTCGCGCAACGAGTTCATCATGCAATTCCAGGCTGACCTGCTGGATATCCCCGTGCTGCAATGCGAGACGGTGGAGACCACGGCAATCGGTGCCGCGTACTTGGCGGGTCTTGCCGTCGGCTATTGGGAAGACCTTGAAGAGCTGGAGCAAAATGCCCAGATCGTTAGGACCTTCCTTCCCTATATGTCCGCCGAGCGTCGCGAGCAAAACCTTGCGGGCTGGCGTGATGCAGTCAAGCGCTCGCTCAGTACCGCACAGTAGGGCTGTGATGGGCTGCTCGATATAACAAACCGCTAAACTAATGCATGGCGTGCGGCGGCAACATTGCTTCGCGCCTTGTCAGCAAGGCCGTTTTGCGGCCGCAACGAAAGGGGCAATCAACCCATGACCGTCACCTACGACGCGTCCCGTGTGACGCTTGTCGACCACCCGCTCGTCCAGCACAAGCTGTCGATCCTGCGCGACAAAAACACCGGCACCAACCAGTTCCGCCAGCTTGTGCGCGAGCTCGCACTTTTTGACGGCTACGAGGCCATGCGCGACCTGCCCATGGAAGACGTCGAAGTCGAGACCCCCATCACTACCGCCACGTTCAAACAGCTCGCCGGCAAGAAACTCGCCATCGTGCCCATCCTGCGTGCGGGCCTTGGCATGGTCGACGGCATCCTCGACCTGGTGCCCTCCGCTCGCGTGGGCCACATCGGCATGGAGCGCGACGAGGTCACCCACGAGCCGCACGAGTATTACTGCAAGATGCCCAAGGATATCGACCAGCGCATCTGCCTGGTCGTCGACCCCATGCTCGCCACGGGCGGTTCGGCCGAGATGGCCATCAGCTACCTGCGCGAGCGCGGTGTCAAGGACATCCGCATGCTGTGCATCGTCGCGGCCCCCGAGGGCCTCAAGTCGCTGACTGAGAAGGACCCCGATGTGCATATCTATACCTGCGCCATCGACGACCATCTCAACGAAGCTGCCTACATCGTTCCCGGCCTGGGCGACGCCGGCGACCGCATCTACGGCACGCTGTAATCTCTGGGCCATACCGGCTAACGTCGAAAATACGAAGAAATGGTGCGCGCGGGCGAGCAAAAGACGACCACGCGCACTCCTGTTAACGGACGTTTTGCCCTGCAGGGTTCGAGAAAAACGTATTACCGTACCTGCGGCATAAAGAAGGTCTTAAGAAAACGAACAGGTGCGTATTAACCGATGCTTTTTCGGTTGTACTTTAGCGATTGCCTCGTACAATAGTCACCAATGTTTGGCGGGAACTGTTCTGTAAGGCGTTAAAAAGGAAAGTGAGGACGCCAGTGTTTCAGATAGCCGATCTGCTCGCTATCGTTGCAGGTGCCATCGCGGGCGCGATTGCCTTCCTTCCCTTTGTCTTTACGCTCAAGCCGGTTCTTGACGATAAGCAGAATGCGGACATGCTCAAGGGTATGGTGAGTCTCGCGGTCTCGGCAATCGCGTTGCTTGTCTTTACCTTGGTTGTGTTTGTGTTGTTCGGAGAGGCATTTCGCATGTTCCTCCTGGGCGAGGCGATCGGCTTCGTGGCCTTTATGGCCGCCTGCGCGGTTCGCGTCGCCAAGGCGCTGCGAGATCCTCATGAGGTCGAAAGGTAAGTCGTGGAAATTTTTGAAAAGCTGCCTGATGAGATTAATCATCTGGTCAGCGAGTTCAGCTCCACCCCTGTCGTGGGCGATCTGAGCTGCGGCATCACGCAGTACTCGTTTTGGCTGATCGTCTCCACGATCGTGCTCCTGATCGTCCTGGCCGTGTTCAAGAAGAAGCAGACCCTGGTTCCCAAGGGCTTCTTCGTCAACGGTTTCGAGTACATCATCGAGTACGTCGAGAACGATATCGGCAAGGGTGTCGTGGGTGAGAACTGGAAGAAGCACTTCCCGTTCCTGTGCTCGCTTTTCCTGTTCATCCTGATCAATAACATGATCGGCCTGATCCCGGGAATGAAGCCCGGCACCGGCGCAATCGGCTCCACCGCCGCACTCGCCATTTTCGCCTTCGTGTACTTCATCTACTACGGATGCAAGGCTCACGGCGTGATCGGCTACATCAAGAGCCTCGCCCCGCAGGGCGTGAGCTTCCCGATGAACGTGCTCGTGTGGGTCGTCGAGCTTTTCTCGACCTTCCTGCGCCTCATCACGCTCGCCGTCCGTCTGTTCTGCAACATGTTCGCAGGACACGTGGTCATGGGCTCGTTCGCCATCATGGCGAGCATGTTCATGCAGCCGCTGCTTCAGCAGGTTTCCGCGGCCCACGCCGTCGGCGCCCTGCCTTCGCTGGCCTGGCTTGCCATCCTCATCCTGATCTATGCGATCGAGCTTGTGGTCGGCGCCATCCAGGCTTACGTCTTCACGGTCCTTACCGCCGTGTATGTCTCCGAGGCAGAGGAGGTCGCGGAGGAGGAGTAATCTTCCGTTCGCGCCTTAAAGGTAAGGCAATTCGTTAAACCGCCGGTGCCCGTACCCATGGAGCCCGGCAGTTATAAAAAGGTTATCCTGCGTGAAATAAGACACGCACGACAAAGGAGGAATCGTGGGAGTTATCGGTTACGGTCTCGGTGTTATCGGCGCTGGTCTTGCTATCGGCCTGTCTGCTCTGGGTGCTACGGGTGCTATGGCCCGTCAGCCTGAGGTCCAGGGCCGCGTGTTCACCGTCTTCATCATGGGCTCCGCCTTCGGCGAGGCTCTGGCTCTGATCGGCTTCGTTGTCGCGCTGATCGTTAAATAGCACGGAGCGTCAAGTATGAATCTTTCATCCCAGAAGAGCGCGATCGCACTCTCCGCGTCCGCGGCCGCGCTGCTTATGCCGGTTTCCGCGTTCGCCGAGGACGGCGCTGCCGGTGCGGACATCCTCATCCCTAAGATGGCGGAGTTCATCCCGGCGCTTATCGCCTTCCTGATCATCTGGATCGTGCTGGCAAAGGTCGCCCTGCCGGGCATCATGAAAACCATGGAGGAGCGCGGCAAGAAGATCGAGGAGAGCCTCGACGAGGCCGAGAAGACCAAGCAGGAGGCTATCGCCAAGCGCGCTGAGTCCGACTCGATCGTCACCGACGCCCGTCGTCAGGCTGCCGACATCGTTCTCGAGGCCCGTAAGGACGCCGAGTCCGAGCGCGCCCGTATCATCGAGGCTGCTCACAAGGAGGCCGAGGAGATCATCGCCAAGGCCCATACGACCGTCGAGGACGAGCGCAAGTCCATTTACGCCGGTGCCGCGAGCTCCATCGCCGACCTGTCCGTTGCCGTCGCCACCAAGATCGTGGGCGAGGCACTCGAGGACGATGCCGAGCAGAAGAAGCTCATCGAGCGCTACATCCAGGAAGCAGGTAGCCTGAATGCCGACTAGCCGCTATCAGGACAAGGTGCTCGAGACCTACGCGCGCTCCCTTCTGGAAGCCGCTAAGGCCGAGGACCATGTGTTTGAGGACCTCGAGATGATCGAGCGCCTGGCTTCTGCCAGCCCCGAGATCATCGCCGTGCTCGACACCATGTCCAAGCGCGACCAGCTCGACCTTCTTCCCAAGGTGGCAGCTGCCTTTAAGTATGTTGCCGAGGAAGACGAGGATGTAGTGGGCGTGACCGTCACCACGGCGATCCCGCTCGACGACGAGCTGCGTCAAACCATCACTAAGAAATGCGAGCAGGACTTCGGCCGCAAGGTATTCCTTATCGAGCAGGTCGACCCGTCTATCGTGGGCGGCCTGGTGCTCGAGGCCCGCGGCGAGCGTCGTGACATTTCCGTCAAGACGCAGCTGCGCATCGCGCAGGAGACCCTCGCAAACTCTGCTAATTCGTACGGAGGTGAAGCCTAATGTCCGAAACCCTCAATGCCCAGGATATCGCCAAGAAACTGCAGGAGCAGCTCACGAGCCTCTCCGCGACGGTCGATACGCATGAGGTTTCAACGGTCGATGAGGTAGGCGACGGCATCGCGCGCGTCTCCGGCCTCAAGAGCGCCATGGCAGGCGAGCTTCTGGAGTTCAAGAGCTCCGATACCGGTGAGACCGTCTTCGGCCTTGCCCAGAACCTTGACCGTGACGAGGTCGGCGCCGTTCTGTTCGGTGCCGTCGACTCCATCAAGGAAGGCGACGAGTGCCGCACCACTGGCCGCGTTATGGATATCCCCGTGAGCCGTGCCATGCTCGGCCGCGTCGTCAATCCGCTCGGCCAGCCCATCGACGGCCTGGGCGACATCGTCGCTACGCACCGTCGCCCCATCGAGTTCAAGGCTCCCGGCGTCATCGATCGTACCCCGGTGTGCGAGCCGGTTCAGACCGGTCTGCTCGCTATCGACTCCATGGTGCCTATTGGCCGCGGTCAGCGTGAGCTCATCATCGGTGACCGTAAGACCGGTAAGACCGCCATCGCCATCGACGCTATCCTCAACCAGCGCGGCAAGGGCATGGTCTGCATCTATGTCGCCATCGGCCAGAAGGCCTCCACGGTTGCCAACATCCGCGAGACCCTCGCTCAGCACGGTGCGCTCGACTACACCATCATCGTTTCGGCCACCGCTGCCGATTCCGCCCCTATGCAGTACATCGCGCCTATGGCCGGTGCCGCTATTGGCGAGTTCTTTATGTACAACGGCGAGGACGGCAAGCCCGCCAGCGAGACCAACCCCGGCGGCCACGTGCTCGTCATCTACGATGACCTGTCCAAGCAGGCTGTGGCCTACCGTCAGATGTCGCTGACGCTGCATCGTCCGCCCGGACGCGAGGCCTATCCTGGCGACATCTTCTACCTGCACTCTCGTCTGCTCGAGCGTGCCGTCAAGATGTCCAAGAAGAACGGTTACGGCTCCATGACGGCACTGCCGATCATCGAGACCCAGGACGGCGACGTCTCGGCCTACATTCCGACCAACGTCATTTCCATTACCGATGGTCAGATCTACCTGCAGTCCGAGCTCTTCTTCCAGGGTCAGCGCCCGGCAGTCGACGTGGGTATCTCCGTGTCCCGCGTCGGTGGCGATGCGCAGACCAAGGCCATGAAGCAGGTCGCCGGCAACCTCCGTCTGGACCTCGCTTCCTATCAGGAGCTCGCTGGCTTTACGCAGTTCGGCTCCGACCTCGACGAGGCTACTCAGAAGCAGCTGACCCACGGTGCTCGCATGACCGAGCTCCTGAAGCAGCCGCGTTACAAGCCGTTTGAGGTTGGCGAGCAGATCGTTACGCTGTTCGCTGGCAACGAGGGCTTCCTGGATGACCTGGAGATCGCCGACGTGCTGCCTTTCCGTGCCGAGCTCATCGAGTACATGGACAATGGCTTTGGTTCGCTGCTCGACAAGGTTCGCGCCAAGAAGATCGATGATGACACCAAGGCTGAGCTCTTGCGCGTCATCGGCGACTTCAAGCAGCAGTTCATGGCCAAGCACCATTCGGATGTTTCTGGATCAGAGGAGAACTAAGCCCCATGGCCAACCTTCGCGACATTAAGAAGCGAATCTCCTCGGTTACCACGACCAAGCAGATCACGCGCACGATGGAGATGGTCTCTACGGCCAAGATTCGTCGTGCCCTCGATCGCTCCAAGCAGGCCGAGCCCTATAAGGAGGCGCTGACCGACGTCATGTTGACGGTCGCCGGCGACGCCTCCTGTTCGGGCACCGATCCCATGCTGCAGAAGCATGAGAGCGTCAAGCATGGCCTGATTGTCGTTATTGCCTCGGACCGCGGCCTTGCCGGCGGTTTCAATACGACGGTGGAGCGCACGGCCGAAAAGCTCGCCGCTTCTTGGGCGAACGACGGCATCGAATGCGAGATCATCGCGTGCGGGCGTAAGCCGGCCACGTATTTCCGTGACCGCGCAAACGTTGTCATGCACTTTGAGGGCAACTCCTCTGAGCCCGATTTCAATCAGGCCCGCATGATCTCCTCTCATATCTGCGATGCGTATCGTGCCGGTGAGCTTGACCGTGTCGAGCTTGTCTACCACCACGCCAAGAACCGCGTGGATCAGGAGCTTCGCGTCGAGCATCTGTTGCCGCTCGACCCCGAGATGATCGCTATGGCCCACGGTCCGCGTAAGAACGAGACCGACGCCCCTAAGCGCATCTCGTCCACGTTCGAGTTCGTGCCCTCTCCCGAGCATGTTCTCGGCAAGCTTGTGCCGTCTTATATCCTGACGGTCATCTACCAGGCCCTGATCGATTCGGCGGCTGCCGAGCAGGGTGCACGCCGCAAGGCCATGCACTCCGCGACGGAAAACGCCACCGCGATCATCTCGACCCTTACCCGCACGTATAGTCGCGTGCGCCAGGCTTCGATCACGACCGAGATTAACGAGATCGTCGGCGGAGCCTCAGCATTGGAGGAACAGTAATGGCTAATAACACCGTAAAGCTTGCGGTCGAGGAAGCCACCAAGAAGACGACTGCCGGTGATGGTCGCATCGTGCGAATCATCGGCCCTGTCGTCGACGTTAAGTTTGACGGCGCGGTGCCCCCGATCTACAACGCGCTCACGGTCGAGGCCGAGACCCCGATCGGTCATCTGAGCACGATCCTCGAGGTCGAGAGCCAGCTTCCGGGCGGCGTCGTCCGCACGGTCGCCATGTCCTCGACCGACGGCCTGCAGCGCGGCCTCATCGCCACCGATACCGGTGAGCCCATGAAGATGCCCGTTGGTCCCAAGACGCTCGGCCGCATTTGGAACGTCATGGGCAAGCCCGTCGACGGCAAGCCCATGCCCGAGGTGGAGGAGTTCTACCCCATCCACCATGCAGCGCCCCGTTTCGACGAGCTCACCACCAAGACCGAGATCTTCGAGACCGGCATCAAGGCCGTTGACCTGCTCGAGCCCTACATCCGTGGCGGCAAGACGGGCCTGTTCGGCGGCGCCGGCGTCGGCAAGACCGTTCTGATTCAGGAGCTCATCAACAACCTCGCCCAGGAGCACGGCGGTACCTCGGTGTTCACCGGCGTCGGCGAGCGTACCCGCGAGGGCACCGACCTGTTCCTCGAGATGAGCGAGTCTGGCGTTATCGACAAGACCTGCTTGGTCTATGGTCAGATGAACGAGCCGCCCGGAGCGCGTCTGCGCATCGGTCTGGCCGGCCTTACCACCGCTGAGTACTTCCGCGATCGTGGCCAGGACGTTCTGCTATTCATCGACAACATCTTCCGCTTCTCCCAGGCAGGTTCCGAGGTTTCCGCACTGCTGGGCCGTATGCCGTCCGCCGTTGGTTACCAGCCCACGCTGGCAACCGAGATGGGCGACCTCCAGGAGCGCATTACCTCGACCAAGACGGGCTCCATTACCTCCGTCCAGGCTGTCTACGTCCCCGCAGACGACCTGACCGACCCGGCGCCTGCCACGACGTTTACGCACCTCGATGCCACCACGGTTCTTTCGCGTAGCATTTCGTCGCTCGGCCTGTTCCCGGCTATCGACCCGCTTGCGTCTTCCTCCGACGCTCTCGATCCCTCGATCGTTGGCGAGGAGCACTACCGTGTCGCCGTCAAGGTCCAGGAGCTCCTGCAGGAGTACTCCGACCTTCAGGACATCATCGCCATTCTGGGTATGGACGAGCTGTCCGAGGAGCAGCGCCTTACGGTCAACCGTGCCCGTAAGATTCAGCAGTTCCTCTCGCAGTCCTTCCACGTCGCCGAGAAGTTCACCGGCAACCCCGGTGTCTACGTCCGCGTCGAGGATACCGTCCGCTCTTTCGCCGAGATTGTCGACGGCAAGGCCGATGACCTGCCCGAGCAGGCTTTCCGCTATGCTTCCACGATTGAGGACGTGCGCGAGCGCGCCCGCAAGATGGGGGAGAAGTAGGTTATGCGTATCCGCATCGTGTGCCCCGTGAGCTGCGCCTATGAGGGCGACGCTGCGTTTGTGTCGATTCCGTCCACGGATGGCGAGTTTGGCGTTCTGCCTGCTCACTCCAGCGAGATCTGCACGATCGACCGCGGTTACGTTCGCGTTTCCGATAAGGCCATGGGCACTGTCGACCACACGTTTGCCGTGGCCGGCGGCTATGCCCAGGTTGCGGACGATGTCGTGACCGTTCTCGCCGAGCGCGCTTGCGATTTGGCGACCGTCGATGCCGACAAGCTTAAAGCTGATATTCAAGGTTTTGAAGAGAAGCTGGGTAATTTGTCGGAGGATGATGCACGCCGCGCCTACCTCTATAATGAAATCGCATGGTGTAAGCTCAAGCTTGCCCAATAGTCAAACGATTTAGCGTTCGACCATTTGCGAACACATCATGCCCGGGATGGCCCAGCCACCCCGGGCATGCTTTTTGAAAGGGTAGACCTTGGATATTATCCGCGTTGAGGGTGGCCACGCCATCGGAGGCTCCGTGCCCGTCTCGGGCGCCAAGAACTCCGCGCTCAAACTCATGGCGGCAACGCTTCTGGCGCCGGGCAAGACGACGCTGCAGAACGTGCCCGATATTTCCGATGTCCACGTGATGGGCAAGGTGCTCAAGGGCATGGGCGCTACGATCGATGTTCTCGACGAGCACACGCTCGAGATTGATACCTCTCAGGTCGATTCTTGGGAGGCCCCCTACGAGCTCGTTGCCAAGATGCGTGCTTCCACCGCCGTGATGGGACCCCTGCTGGGTCGCTTCCATCGCGCCAAGATCGCCATGCCGGGCGGCTGCAACCTGGGTGCTCGCAAGATCGATATGCACATTCTTGGTCTCGAGGCCCTGGGCGTTGAGTTCGATACCGCCCACGGTTACATCAACGCTAATGCGCCCCAAGGTCTGCGCGGTACCACCGTCACGCTCGAGTTCGCCAGTGTCGGTGCGACCGAGAACCTCATCATGGCCTCTGTGCGCGCGAAGGGTACCACGGTTATCGACAATGCCGCCCGCGAGCCCGAGATCGTCGATCTCGCCAACATGCTCAACGAGATGGGCGCTAAGATTGTCGGCGCCGGTACGCCTGTCGTGACCATCGAGGGCGTGGAAGAGCTGCATCCCGTTACCCATCGCGTAGTGGGCGACCGCATCGAGGCCGGCACCTTTATCGTCGCCGGTGCGTTGATGGCCGACGATCGCGGTGTCGATGTCACGGGCTTTTGCCCCATTCACTTGGGCATGGTGCTCAAGAAGATGGAGCTTATGGGCATCGATTGCGAGCGTACCGACGACGGCGTCCATGTGAGCCGTGCCGAGCGTATCAAGCCGGTCGACATCCAGACGCTTCCGTTCCCCGGCTTCCCGACGGACATGCAGGCGCAGATTATGGTGCTCTCCGCCCTTGCCGACGGCAGTTCCGTTATTACCGAAAACATCTTCGAGAATCGCTTTATGTTTGCCTCTGAGCTGGTGCGCATGGGTGCCGACATTCGTATCGAGAGCCATCATGCCATGATTCATGGCGTCAAGGGCTTCTCGGGTGCACAGGTTACCTCGCCCGATCTGCGTGGTGGAGCGGCCCTCGTCGTAGCGGGCTTGATTGCCGACGGGACGACCGAGGTTTCGGCCATCCATCACATCAAGCGTGGCTACGAGCAGTTTGTCGAAAAGCTGCAGGCGCTTGGCGCGCATGTCGAGCATGCTACCGTCCCCGATCCCGTCATCTACTAATACAGGTTGCCTATGTTTAATAAAAAGCCCCTCGCGGATACCACCGCCCGAAGAACCTCAACTGGTGCGCAGGCCAAGATCTACAGTCGCGATAACGTGGCTCGCTATTCCGAGCGCGCTCGTCAACGTCGTCGTAGCCACACGATTCGTCACGTCGCGCTCATTGTCGTGCTTGGTGTGCTGCTGAGTGCCACTACCGCTGCCGGCCTGTGGTTTGCCACCATTATGGGCAAGCTCGGCGATTCTAATGTCATTACCGACAATCTGCGTCGGGTTCTGGTTGACACCGATGAGGCAAAGGATCCGTTCTACGTGCTGCTTCTTGGCACCGACGGCCGTCCGGGCGAGGATACGTATCGTGCCGACTCGATTATCCTGGCACGCATCGACCCCACGCAAAAGCAGGCAACGCTCATTTCGGTTCCGCGCGACACCAAGGTCGTGTACAAGGGCGAGACCATGAAGATCAACGCCTGCCATACCGTTGGCGGCGCCGAGGCCATGGTCGAGGCGGTCAACGAGCTGTGCGGTGTTCAGATTTCCCACTATGCCGAGGTCAGCTTCGACGGTATGCAGGCGCTGATTGATTCGGTTGGCGGTATCGACATTAACGCAACCGATGATGTTGACGACCCTGAGCACCTGGATATTAAGATTACCGCTGGCCAGCAGCATATGGACGGTGCCACCGCCCTAACCTATGCCCGCTGCCGCTACACCTATGCCGACGGCGATTACACGCGCATGCGCCACCAGCGTCAGGTGCTTGGCGCCCTTGCCAACCAGATTCTCAATAACTTCGATGCCACGAAGATTTTTGGCCTGGTTAATTCGCTGTCCGATATGCTCGTAACCGATATGAGCGTTCAGGATATCGTGGCTACGGTCAACGCCATGCGCGGTATGGATGTCGACGGTATCTACTCGGCCAACCTGCCCTCGTACGCCGACGACAGCACCATGATCGACGGTGTGAGCTACGTCTTTGTCTACGAGGACGAGCTCAAGGAAATGATGGAGCGCGTCGATGCCGGCAAGGATCCCAAGGGTCCCAACACCATGGGTCTTTCCGATGGTTCCAGCTCTACGATTGGCGACCTGAACAACAACACGTCTGACGATTACGCAAACGGTACCGCAACCTCATCGGTCAGCTCTGACGATTCCGATGACTCAAGCGATTCAAGCGATTCGGACTACTACGAAGAGCCCACCGGCGACGGCAACGGCTACGAAGCTAACTACTAGAGTTACGCGGTTTTACCAAACCGCGTAACCAGTTGACGCTGCAAACCCGCCAGAGCGGCAATCTGCCTTTCAACTTCGGCGGCATGATCAAAAGATCAATGCCACCTCGTTTCAAGGCACCTTGCTCGCTCTGGCGGGTTTTCGCTGTCGGTGCCAAAACATCGGCGTAACACTTGGCACATGGGTAGTCATTGGGGACGTTCTTAAACGACTGGTCAAAGGGGGCACTCTTGATGCACTTGGCACTTGGGGACGTTCCTTTTGTGCCGGCAGTTTGGGACACTCCTTGCGTTAAGAGGCTGGCGTGCGTCAACCTATTCTCGTTGCAGTAAAAAAATCGCCCCGTTCTTGGTTGAGGACGGGGCAATTCGTCTTTTGGACTTGTGCAGCCAGGCTTATGCAAAGCGGGCGACGAGCTCCTGGAGCACGTCGGTCATCTTGACGAGCGAGCTGACCGGGACGAACTCGTTGACGCCGTGGTAGCAATAGCCGCCGGTGGAAAGGTTGGGGCAGGGCAGACCGCGGAACGACAGCTGAGCGCCGTCGGTGCCGCCACGAATCGGCAGCACTTGGGGCTCAACGCCGCAGGCAAGGTAGGCTTCCTTGGCAACATCAATAAGCTCGGGATAGTCACGAACGATCTCGGCCATATTTCGATACTGCTGCTTAATCTCGACTGTCACGCGCTCCTCACCCAGACGCTGGTTGAGCATCGAGGCGGCGGCATCAATAAGGTCGAGTTTCTGCTGGAACTTGGCGGCGTCATGGTCGCGGATGATATAGCGCGCTGTGGCGTGATCGACGGTCGCAGATACACCCTCAAGGTGATAAAAGCCCTCGTAGCCTTCCGTATACTCCGGGCGCTGCACGTAGGGGAGCAACGCGTTGAAGTCGCAGAACAGATTGCCTGCGTTGACCATACGGCCCTTAGCGTCGCCCGGGTGGATGGACTGGCCCTCAAAGCGGACGGTCGCCTCGGCGGCGTTAAAGCACTCCCACTCCAGCTCGCCGATGGGGCCGCCGTCGACCGTGTAGGCGTACTTGCAGCCAAAGGTATCGATATCCAACAGCTCGGCTCCGTGGCCGATTTCCTCGTCAGGGCAGAAGCAAATGCCGAGTGCAGGATGGGGCAGAGAAGGGTCCTGAGCGATACGCGCGACAAGCGACATGATCTCGGCGACGCCTGCCTTGTCGTCCGCGCCCAGCAGCGTGGTGCCATCGCTGCAGACCAGGTCCTCACCCGCGAGGTCATTCAGGGCGGGAAGCTTGGCGGTACTCATGGCAACGGGCTTACCGTCAACCGTGCCGCAGACCAGGTCGCCGCCTTCGTAGTGTACGATGTGCGGCTTCACGCCGGCGCCCGGTGCAACTTCGGTGGTGTCGAGATGGGCGATCAGGCCCAGGGCGGGCTTGTCCTCAGCGCCCGCACTTGCGGGGATATGCGCGCAGACATAGGCGTGCTCGGTCACGTGGGCATCTTCCGCACCAAGCTTGCGCAGCTCTTCAGCCAGCACGTTGGCAAGGTCAAACTGAACGGCGCTCGAGGGTACCTGGTCGCAGTTTGCATCCTCGGACTGCGTGTTGATCTGGACGTAGCGCAAAAAGCGTTCGAGGACATCGGGGCTCGTGGTGGTGTTTTCCATAAAGACCGCTCCAATCTTGGTCGTCGTGTGCAACAAGAACTCTAGCACGGTATGCCACGGCATACCACGACGCTTGGATGGGGTAGAATCAGCCATTGAATGCAGAAGGGACGGAAGATCATGGATACGACAAATAGCTCGCGCGAACTACATCTGACGGTGGCGAACGAAGACTACTTGGAGTGCATGGTTCGCATTGAAAGCGAAGAGGGGGAAACCAACGGCGTGCGATCGGTCGACATCGCGCAGCGCCTTGGCGTCTCCAAGGCATCGGTCAATAAAGCGGTTTCGGCGCTCAAGGCATCCGAGCTTGTCGAGCAATCGCACTACGGCAAGGTAATCCTGACCGATCGCGGTCGCGAGGTTGGCACGGCTATCTGGTACCGTCATCGCCTCATCCGCACGTTTTTGGTTCAGGAGCTCGGTGTCGAATTTGAGCGAGCCGATTCCGAGGCCTGCATGATGGAGCATGCGCTATCCGAGGACACGATGAGCCGCTGGCTCGCCTATCTCGAAAAGCAGGGAATCAGCGTCGAGGAATAGCGGGATATATATGGATACGAGTTATTACAACCGCTTTGGTGCCGAGGAACTTACGCGCCGCTTGTCGAGCGAGACCTTGTTGGCGCAGGGCCCCATGGGCAGTGTTCTGTTGAGTGAGTACGATGCCGCCGACATTCCACCGGCGTTTTGGAATCTGGCAGAGCCGCAGACCGTTTCTCGTATCCATCGCTTGTATGTCGCCGCCGGCGCGCAGGTGCTCATTACCAACACCTTTCAGGCATCGAGCTATGCCCTCAAGCACGACCAGATTGCGCCGTCCGTGGCGGAGGTCAATCGCGGGGCCGTCGACGATGCCCGCCAGGCGCACCCTCAGCTGCTGCTAGGCTCGATGGGCCCGATCGGTATTGAGTGGTTTGCCGAGGACTCTGCCGAGTATCGTGAAATCCGCGGCATTGCGCGCGAACAGGCGCACGCCTTGCTCAATGCTGGTGTTGACGGTCTGCTGATCGAGACGGTGACGTCTATCCGTCATCTGCAGCCCATGCTTGCCGGCGCCCTAGATGCCGCCAACGGCATGCCTGTTCTGGTGAGTTTTGTCGTTGACGATAAAGGCGACCTGTTGGGCGATGGCCTCAACATCGAGGCAGCCGTTTTGTACGCCGAAAAACACGGCGCAAATTCGGTTGGTGTTAATTGCTGTTCGCTTGCGGCCGCGAACGCGGCGGTGCCCAGGATGGTTGCATCGGCGACTACTCCCGTCACGGTGCGTCCCAACGTAGGCGATCCGGTCCAGACTCAGGATGGCCCCGTATGGCACGAGAACCCCGAAGCTTTCGCGCGCGCATGCATCGAATGGAGACATGCCGGTGCCGCAATGGTGGGCAGTTGCTGTGGAACCACGGCAATCACTACGGCCGCGATGGCCGAGGCGCTCGATATATAAAGGGCAAACCGCTCCATACGGGGCGGTTTTTTTTATTGCTTGCATGTCCTCGGCAGCATTTGCCCAAATGGTGAATGCTGGTGCCGGCAGGTTGCCGAGTGCATGTTGCGGGTATACCCCATGCGTACCATGATCCAAACACTGTGAGGTGTCTGCGCGTGTGCGCGATAATTCATTTTGGAACTGACGGTTGGCGCGCTCGCGTCGATGAGGACTTCACTGCCGATAACGTTGCCCGTATCGCCGATGCCGTCGGCGAGCTGTGGCAAAAGACCAATCCGGGCAAAACGGTATATATAGGGTTCGACACCCGGCCCCTGGCGCGCGAGTTCGCTGAGCTTGCGGCGGGCGTGCTAGCAGCGCACGGGCTAGACGCCGTGCTCGCTTCGCGACCTGTCCCGACCCCTGCCCTTACGTGGGCGGCGGCTTATGACGGTGAAGCGTGCGGCGCGCTCATGGTGACGGGGTCCCATCATCCGCAGGGCTATCTGTGCCTCAAGATTCGCATGGGTGACGGCTCGACCGCCAACCAGGATGTCATCGAAGAGCTCGAAGAGACTATGGCTCCCGAGCCAATGGGGATCGAGGGGCAATATCGCACCGCGGATATCATTCCTGACTATATGCAGGCGGTGGCATCGTTTGTCGATGCCGAAGCCATCCGCGCCGCGCACTTGCGCGTGGTTGTCGATCCCATGGGCGGCGCAGCCCAGGGCTATCTAGCCGACTTGCTGCGCGAGCTTGGCGTTGAGGTGCACGAGATTCACGCCGGGCAGGCGTCTGACCAAGAAGATATCTGCCCCGACCCCGTTGAACCGTGGGTGGACGCTTGCGAGCGCACGGTTATCGAGGACGGAGCTTGCGCTGGCCTGGTGACCGACGGCGACGCCGACCGTATCGGCGCGGTTGACGAGCGCGGCAGATATATACATCCGCATCAGATCATGGCGCTCGTTTTGGGCGACTTGGTTCAATTTCGTAATTTGGAGGGGCGCGTCGTCGTCAATCTTTCATGCTCGACGCTCGTGCGTCGCATTGCCGAGGCGCTTGGCTGCCGCGTGACCGTCAAACCAGTCGGTTTCAAATATATAGCGGCGGAGATGAAGAAGGGCGGCGTCCTCATGGGCGGCGAAGAAGCCGGTGGTATCGGCATCGCCGCGCATATGCCCGAGCGCGATGGAATCCTCGCCTGTCTGATTCTGTGTGAGCTTATGGCAAAGACGGACGCGCCTTTGGGCGTTCTGGTCGACCAACTCGAGGACAGTTTTGGTAAGACGAGTTACGGTCGACGCGACTTGCGCCTTGAGGCCGAAGATGCCGAAACGTTACGAACCCTGCTGCCGGGCGTAAACCCCAAGTCGATTTGTGACAAGGTGCCGCAAAACGTTAGTCATATGGACGGCTTGCGTCTGTCATTCGAGGATGACACGTGGCTGCTGGTCCGTCCTAGCGAGACCGAACCAGTGGTGCGCGTCTACGCCGAGGGGTTCTCGGTGGAAGAACGTGATGAGTTGCTCGATGCTGGCTGTGCTTTAGCTAGGGGGACGTATCCGCTTTAACCATGAGACTGCCTTATATAAAGAGATGCTCGGCGAGCGGTAGTTAACGGCTGGCAAACGTTAGTCGGATCACAAGATGTGTAGGAAATGTGTACGCCCAGATTCCCGCCCACGGCGCCCCTCCGGTCTGGCAATATATCTCCTTGCCGCGCGGCCCGGTGCAACCGGATG
>CABSNL010000024.1 GCA_902479095.1 uncultured Collinsella sp.
GGGGTCAGCCCGTGGGAGGCCAGGGCGCCGCTGACCGGTGGACGGCACCGAGCCGCCATACGGAATGAAGAAGGGGGGAGGCCTCGCGGCCCCCCCCCTTTTTTGCGTTTGATTGATATGGTCTAAACGCCTCTATGGCTTAAAAGCCTGCTCTATTTGAAGAAAACAAAATGAATGACCAGCGCGATTGCCACGATGGCGATGATTAAGAGCGCGATTTGGAGACGGCGCTGTTTGCGCCGTCTGTTTGACGATGTAAATATCGATTTCCCCTGCTTAGGCGTCTCGAGATAGCGGGCGGAATGCGTTAGAGTTTGCTTGGGACGAGGCCCTCTACGATGTTGATTCGTGGGTGTTTGTGTTTGCTCCTGGCTGCATGCGCTGTTTTTGGATAAGGGGGCATCTTTGAGATACACCGGATCGCTCGAGGCGACACCCATATGCCTGCGACCTGATTGAGATTCTTCAAGGGTTTGATATCGATTGCGAGTTACATACTCAGGCTCTGCATCGTTAATGGGCTCTTGAGAAATATGGGGACGATGGTAGCGTATGGGCTGTGAATAGGCAGAACTATCGTTCTGTAGCGGCTCATACGAATTGTCGGAGGTCTGATCGTCCATGATGCCCTTAGGTTGTCATTAACAATGAGTATGCGCTCATTGTAAGCCCCCTGCTTCGTTTTGACAGGCGCGTATTCGGTATTCAAGGCTCTGTTCAAAGAACCTTAACCTCGTTAAAACCTTAGTCCTTAAGACTTAGATATGCTTATTGAAAGAGACTTAAAAAACTTTATATCGAAGTGTATATATACGAATTGGGTGGGCATATATTAGAGCGTCAAAAGAAGTCCCTGCCACCTAGAAGATGGCTCGGCAGTCCTTTAAAGGAGTGGTAGTCATGGCAAGCATGGTTCCTTATCGTTCGGTTTTTGGTGTCCGTCCCTCTGCTAGCTCGTTGTTTGATCTCTTTGATGATATGACCGATCTGGCAAATAACTCTATCGCCTCTAAGGCGTTTCCCGTCGATGTTGAGGACAAGGGCGACGGTTACGAGGTCAAGGCTTATTTGACTGGCGTCGCCAAGGATGACATCGACGTTGAGCTCAATGAGGGTCGTCTTTCCATTAGCGTGAATGTCGAGGAGAGCGAAGAGAACGAGGGCAAGAACTTCCTGCAGAAGGAGTTTAGCTCGTACAGTGCGACGCGCGGTGTGTACCTGAAGGATGCCTCGAGCGAGGGCCTTTCTGCAAAGTACGCCGACGGCATCCTTACCGTTACGGTTCCTAAGATTGTCGAGAAGAAGAACGTTACGAAGATTTCCATCGACTAAGGCTATCGGGTATTAACATCGGTGCCTGCGTTAAGGGGGCTGGGAAGTGATTCCCGGCCCCCTTTTCTATTTGAGACGGCCTACTGAATGGTCATGGGCCGATATTGCCCTGCTGGACGTATCGTGAGTTTATGCGGGCCCTCAACGCGGGTGGCGGTGCTGCCAAGCTCGTTGTCAAGTGTTGCGCCGAGGGAGCTTGCGTAGCTTTTGACGGTAAGACTTGGGCGATTGTTGTCTTGGCTAATGTGCATCGCGATAAGCTGCTCGGTGCGATCGGTTACCAGCAAGCGTGCGGCATCGGCGGCCTGATCGTTGGAGAGATGTCCTTTTGCAGACAGGATGCGTTCCTGAAGAAAGCGAGGATAGTCTCCTTGGCGCAGCATGGCTACATCGTGGTTGCTTTCGAGTGCGAGAATACGACAGTCCTTGAGCGTATCGATGGCACGCTTCGACAACTCGCCGGTGTCGGTGGCAAAGCCAACCGAATCACCCTGAGTGTCAAAACGGTAGCCGACGGGATTGACGACGTCGTGGGATGTCGAATACGTCTGAATGTGGACTCCGGCAATTGAGAGGGTGTCGCCTGGATCGAATTCTTCAACAGGCAGATGTGCGAGGCTTTCTTTTGATGTGAGCGTGCCTCTACTGGAAAAGATCGGGCCATTCCAATGCTTACACCATACCTCAAGCCCCTTGATGTGGTCGCTGTGCTCATGGGTGACAACAAGGGCGGACACGTTGTCTGCCGTAAGGCCGAGCTCCGCCATGCGTTTGAGCGTTTCGCGACGAGTCAGTCCGTCATCGATCATAATGAGCCCCTGTGGGCCCTCGATGAGTGCGCAGTTGCCTTTAGAGCCACTGCCGAGGATATGAAGGCGTAGACGAGACATAAGATTCCAAAGGATACAATGGGTGCGGACGAATAGAGGAGGAAGCGGATGCCAACGGTATCACAGCATTACGGACACCATGCCGCGCCTGGGGCAGTCGTTGAGACCCGGACGAGGCAGCAGGCTGCTCCTGTCGTGCTCATGGTATCAGGCGGTGCGGACTCGACGGCACTGCTTCTTATGGCGTGCACATCAAAGCTGGATATCCAAGACGGACGCGGTGTTGCCCCCATTGCTCGCGAGCGCCTGCATGTGCTGCATGTAAACCATCATCTGCGCGGTAAGGCGTCCGACGGCGATGAAGCCTTCGTGCGTGATCTCTGCGCGCAATATGGTTTGCCGCTGTGCGTGGAGCACGCTTATTTTGATGAGGAGTCGGGCAATATCGAGGCGGCTGCGCGCGAGGTGCGTTATGCCGCGGCGCGAAGGTATGTTCGCGCGCTTTGTGCCAAGACGGGGGCGCCGAGAACGGCGGCGCGCATCTGTACTGCCCACACCTCTTCGGACCGTGCGGAAACATTTTTGATGAACGCCATTAAGGGGTCGGGCCCGGCTGGGCTTTCGAGCATTCCCCGTCGAAGGAATATCGTGGTGCGCCCCTTGCTCGACCTAACTCATGGCGAGCTAGTGGGCTATCTACAGGTACATGGACAGCCGTGGCGCGAAGACGAGAGCAATGAGGATGTCTCGTATCTGCGAAACTACGTGCGCCATCGGGTGATGCCGGTGGTGGCGCAGCGTAATGCGAGCGTGTGCAAGACGATTGGCGCCGCCTGTGAGATCCTTGGTGACGAAGATGCGTTTCTATCCCAGCTGTCGGCACAGGCGTTTCGAAGCTGTTTGCGCAAAGAGGCGGCGGGCGCGCTGGTGCTCGATGCCAGACGCCTTGCTGCGGCCGAGGTGGTAATCGCGCGGCGCATCGTGCGACTGGCGATTAAGCGCATCGATCCGGGCGCTCGTCCAGAGATGCGACATGTGGAGCGAGTTCTTTCCTGCGTTGCCGAGGGCGCCGGCTCGGTCACGCTTCCGGCGGGGATTGACGCACGCGTAGAGTTTGGCACGCTGGCGTTTAAGGCGCCGGCGGCTCGTGAGGGCCTGGTCGCGGATTGGGTTACCATACCCGGGCGTTTGTCGCTGGGCGGGGGACGTATACTGATCGCGGAACCGATGGCCGTTGAGCCGGGATGCGATATCGTGCGCCGCGCCCGTGAGCTTGCGGCTGCCGGGGAAGTGACGGCTTTGGTAGACGCGGCTGCCCTGGGTTTTGCCGACAGCGATAGTGGGCGGATCCTGGCGGGCTCGCGTGGCGAGATCCCTGCCGAGGCGCGATTGGCGCGCCTGTGGGTGGACGGCCCCGCACCGGGAGACGTGATGTGCCCGTTAGGGATGAGTGGCCGAAGCAAGAAGGTATCCGACTTGCTAGGCGAGGCTCGCATTCCCGTTTCCGAGCGCGCCGGCGTGCCTATGGTGAGGACGGCGCCGGGAGGTGCCGTGGTGTGGGTCGTCGGAGTTCGCGCGGACGACCGCTTTAAGTGCACGGCGGCGACGCGTGTGGCCTACCTGCTTCGCGTAGTTGATGCGGATTAGCCCCTCGCACCAGCTATTCTGTGCGGCGTTGACGGTATTCCCGCGCTGATGGTGCGCGGGCTGGAAAATATACCCCGTGCGCTGCTAGAATGTGTAGTTCGCGTCCATACGGCGGTGTGTGGGCGATTAAGCACAAGAAAGGGTTGTCATGGCTTCTCAACATCCGGATATCGAGAAGGTTCTGTTTACGCAGGAGGATATCGACGGTATCGTTTCTCGCCTGGGCGAGGAGATTACGCGCGACTACGCGGGCAAGGATCTGGTGCTGATCGCGGTTCTGCGCGGCGCTGTTGTCTTTATGGGCGACCTGATGCGCAAGATTGAGCTGCCGACCAACATCGATTTCATGGCTGTTTCGAGCTATGGCGACGGTGTGAAGTCTTCGGGCATCGTGCGTATCATTAAGGACCTGGATATCGACATCCGTGGTCGCGACGTGCTGATCGTCGAGGACATTCTGGACTCGGGCCTGACCCTCAAGTACCTGATGAAGAACCTCGAGAGCCGCAAGCCTGCCTCGCTGGAGGTCGCTGCCTTCCTGTGGAAGGACGTTGAGAACCGTACCTCGGCCATCACGCCCAAGTATGTTGGAACCCATTGCCCCGATGCCTTTGTGGTGGGCTACGGCCTCGATTATGCCGAGCGCTATCGTAACCTTCCGTATCTGGGCATTTTGAAACCGGAGGTTTATTCGTAAGATGCCCGACGACCGTAACGATAACAATTCCCAGACTCCCCGGGAGCCTAAGATCCCGGGGATGCCCGGAGGCAAGAAGCCCACGCGTACGGGCTGGCTGTATTTTCTTTTGGCTTGCGCGCTTCTGGGCTATGCCTTCTTTAATATGGGCTCCGGCTTTGCCAGCTCCAGCAATACCGTTAAGCTCGCGACGAGCGAGATGGTCAGCGCCATCAAGCAGGATCGCGTCGAAGATTTGACCTATACGGTTCAAGACGGAAGCGTGGCGGGTCATTACTGGAAGACGAAAAAGGACAAGGGCGATACGAGCGAGCTCAAGAGCTTCTCCTCGACCTATGTCGGCTCCGATTCGCTTGCCGAGCTTATGGCAGAGCACCCCGACACCAAGTATATCGTCAACACCAACGACCCCGATTTTTGGGGCGACTTGGCAATGAGCGTGCTGCCGACGATTGCCCTGATCGCCATCATGTTCTACTTTATGCGTCAGATGATGGGCGCCAATAATAGGAACATGCAGTTTGGCAAGACTAATGCCAAGACCAACGAGGCTACGCGCCCCAAGGTCAAGTTCGAGGATGTTGCCGGCGTGGACGAGGCCGTCGAGGAGCTCGAGGAGATTCGCGACTTCCTGAGCGATCCGGACCGCTATCGCAAGCTGGGCGCCAAGATTCCGCGCGGCGTTTTGCTGGTTGGCCCTCCGGGTACCGGTAAGACGCTGTTGGCCAAGGCCGTTGCCGGCGAGGCGGGCGTGCCGTTCTTTAGCATCTCGGGCTCTGACTTTGTCGAGATGTTCGTGGGCGTCGGCGCCAGCCGCGTGCGCGACCTCTTTAAGGAGGCCAAGTCTCAGGCTCCGTCGATTATCTTTATTGACGAGATCGATGCCGTGGGACGTCAGCGCGGAGCCGGTCTGGGCGGCGGCCACGACGAGCGCGAGCAGACGCTCAACCAGCTGCTGGTCGAGATGGACGGTTTTGAAGAAAGCGAGTCGGTCATCCTGATCGCCGCAACCAACCGCCCCGATATTCTGGATCCGGCATTGCTGCGCCCCGGTCGTTTTGACCGCCAGGTCACGGTCGACCGTCCGGACGTAAAGGGCCGCGAGCAGATCTTGCGCGTGCATGCCGAGAATAAGCCGATGGACGAGGACGTTAAGTTTGAGAAACTCGCCCAGATGACCGTTGGCTTTACCGGTGCCGATCTGGCAAACCTGCTCAACGAGTCTGCGCTGCTGGCCGCTCGCCGTCATCGTTCTGTCATCTCGATGGACGAGGTCGAGGAGTCGATGGAGCGCGTGATTGCCGGACCGCAACGCAAGGGTCGTGTGATGACCGAAGCCGAGCGCACCACGATTGCCTACCATGAGAGCGGCCATGCCCTGGTGGGTCACATCTTGGAGCACTCCGATCCGGTCCACAAGATTTCGATTGTCAGCCGCGGTCAGGCTCTGGGCTACACGCTGCAGCTTCCGCAGGAGGATCACTTCCTCAAGACCAAGAACGAGATGCTTGACGAGCTTGCCGTGTTCTTGGGTGGCCGCGTTGCCGAGGAGCTCATGTGCGATGACATCACGTCGGGCGCGAGCAACGACCTGGAGCGCGCGACCAAGATGGCGCGCGAGATGGTTACACGTCTGGGCATGAGCGAGGAGCTGGGCACGCAAGTGTTTGGCGAGGCGCAGCATCAGGTGTTCCTTGGTCGCGACTATGCCGATCACCAGGATTACTCCGAGGAGACGGCGCGCCGCATCGATATCGAGGTTCAGCGCATCATGCGCGAGGCCCATCGCCGCGCGGTCGAGATTTTGGATGCCCGTCGCGATCAGCTTGATCTGATGGCGAAGGTGCTGCTTGAGCGCGAGACCGTCGAGGGCGACGCCGTGAACGCCCTGCTCGACAACGAGTGGGATGCCTACCTTGAGCGCGAGGGCGATATCCTGGCGGCCAAGGAGGAGCGCAATGCCAAGGCGGCCGGCATGCCGACCAAGAAGCGTGCGCCTCGCATGAGCGAGGAAGAGCTGGCGGCTGATGCCGCGGCATTTGCGCAGGCGGCCATGCAGGAGGATGCCGAAGCCGCATCCGATGATGCCGGCGATGACTGTGCCGTCAATGCCGGTGCCGACACCGACGACGACAAATAGCCCTTGTAACAAAAGCCTCCGCGGGGAAACCTGCGGAGGCTTTTTCTATTGAGCGATATGGAGGCTGCCTGGCGCTTACTGGTGAAGCCGATAAATTTTGGGCCACATTGCTGCGGCACTTTGCTCGGCTAAAGCGTACAATAGCGCCTATGCGAAAGGGGAACAGATGATCAACGAAACTATGTATGCTCGTGGTGCGGAAAGCTCCATCATCCGCGAGATCTTTAGCTATGGTCTTGAGCGCAAGGCACAGATTGGTGCGGAGAACGTATTCGATTTTTCGCTGGGCAACCCGAGTGTTCCGGCGCCAGCTGCTGTGGCTGAGTCCATTAAAAAGGCCTTGGAGCTGCCGAGTGACCAGCTGCACGGCTACACCCCCGCACCGGGCCTGCCGCAATGTCGAGCAGCCGTTGCCGAATCGCTCAACCGCCGCTTTGGCACGAGCTATGAGGGCAAGGATGTCTTTATGACCGTGGGCGCGGCGGCTTCGCTCACCTGTACGCTCAACGCCGTTACGAACCCGGGCGACGAGGTTATTGTTATCGCCCCGTACTTTCCGGAGTATCGCGTTTGGATTGAGAAGGCCGGCTGTACGTGTGTCGAGGCGCTCGCCGATGAAGATACGTTCCAGCTGAGCGTGGACAACGTGCTCAAGGCGATTACCGATAAGACGACTGCCGTCATCATCGACTCGCCCAACAATCCGACCGGTGCCGTATATACGCGCGACACGCTGACGCGACTGGCCAATGTTCTGCGTGAGGCCAACGCCAAGCGCGATCCCGAGAATCCGATTATGCTCATCTCGGATGAGCCGTACCGCGAGATCGTGTACGGTGCCGAGGTGCCTTGGGTGCCCTCAATCTACGAGCACACCATCGTGTGCTACTCGTATTCCAAGTCGCTGTCGCTGCCGGGTGAGCGCGTGGGCTGGATCTTGGTTCCCAACACCAATCCGCAGGCTGCGCGTCTGATGCCGGCTGTTGCCGGTGCCGCCCGTACGCTGGGCTTCGTGTGCGCGCCGGCGCTCTTCCAGCGCGTAATTATCGACTGCATCGATGAACCGAGTGACGTTGAGGCCTATGCTCGCAATCGCACGGCGCTCACCGATGCTTTGACGGACTACGGCTATACCTATGTTGAGCCGGACGGTGCTTTCTACCTGTGGGTGAAGGCGCTCGAGCCCGATGCGAATGCGTTTTGCGAGCGCGCAAAGAAGTATGAGTTGCTTGCGGTTCCCTCGGACAGCTTTGGTATGCCGGGTTGGTTCCGCCTGGGCTATTGCGTGAGCTACGAAACGATCATCAATTCGCTATCCGCTTGGAAACAGTTGGCGGACGAGTATCGTTAAAAGTAAAGCGCTCTGCCTACAATGTTTTACGTGAAACGGGGTTTGGTGTTAAGCCGGACCCCGTTGTCATGGACGTTGTGTCTTTGGGATGGAGTGGTTTTACGACTATCGAAGGCTATGCGTACAATGAATACAAGCGACGGCCATGCCAGATAAGGAGACCCGATGCCCTACCTGCTTTCTTGTGACATTCATACCCACACGATGTTCTCTGCGCATGCATATTCGACCATTGAGGAGAATGTGTACTGGGCGGCAGAGCGTGGCTTGCAGGTGCTCGGATCTGCCGACCATCTGAGCTCTATGGTTACGGCTTGCCCTAATGACCTGCGCAGTTACCAGTTCTTTATCAACCAGGATATCTGGCCGCGCATTTGGAGCGGCGTGCTGGTGCTTCGCGGCGCCGAGGCCGATATCGTTTCGCTGGACGGAAGCTTGTTTGGCGAGAACATTCCCGTGTCGCTCAATATTGCCGGCGATTCGTACAGTTACCAGCATTCGCTGTTCGATTTGGTTACGCGTAATTTGGATTATTTGGTTGCAAGCGTGCATAATCCGCAGATTGCTGAGGGCGCGACGCTGGCCCAGACGACCGAGATGTATATCAATGCCTTGGAACACCCCAAGGTGTTTATGCTGGGCCACACGGGTCGCTCGGGCGTGTCGTTCGATATCGACGAGGTGCTGCTGGCGGCTAAGGCCAAGCACAAGATTATCGAGATCAACAACCATAGTCTGGAACACGGTGTCGACACTGAGCATTGGGCCGTATGCCGCAAGATCGCCGAGCGTTGTGCCGAGCTGGGTGTGGGGATTGGTGTCTCGACCGATGCCCACATTGGTATGGCCATTGGCAAGCTCGATCACGCTCGTAAGTTGCTCGATGAGATTCACTTCCCGCTGGACCTGATCGTGACGCGCGACCGCGAGACGCTGTTGCGCGAGATGGCGGCAGCCGGCGTGTGCGACCTGCGCAAGGGGATGTAGCGAGGCTCATATGCCCAATGAAGGGGGGGCGGTCCAGACAGACCGCCCCCCTTCTTGTCCCAAAAATCTACCTGGGCTGGTTAGCGGCGCTCTAGGACCGCGACGGTCTCGGTGTGGTCGGTATGAGGGAACATGTCGACGGGCGTAATCTTGAGCAGTCGGTAGCCACCGTCGAGGAGCTGGTGCAGGTCGCGCTCTTGGGTGACGGGATTACAGCTGATATAGGTGATGCGGCGCGGCTTAAGTGCGCAGGCGGCCTCAAGAAACTCGGGCGTGGAGCCGGCGCGCGGCGGGTCGATGGAAAGGACGTCGACGCGCTCGTTGTTGTCGGCGGCATCTAGGATGTAGTCGGTGGCATCGTCCGCCATAAACCAAGCACTGCGGGTGAGGCCGTTGAGCTCGGCATTGCGACGTGCGTCGGCAATGCCCGCCGGGTTGCGCTCCACGCCGAGCAGCATGGTGCCGATGCCCTTGCTCTGGGCATCTTTAGCTGCGCAAAGACCGATGGTGCCGCTGCCGCAGTAGGCATCCATAAGCACATCGCCCTGGCGCAGGCCCATGCCGTCGATAGCGAGCTGATAGAGCAACTCGGTCTGCTGCGGATTGGTCTGGTAGAACGCGGTGGGGGAGATATCGAACTCGCAGCCGAGCAGCTGGTCGCGCATGCACTCGGTGCCATATACAATGCGGGTTTCCTCGCCGAGGATGGCGTTGCCGGGGCGTCCGTTGATGTTTTGGGCGACGGTGACGATATGCGGATCGAGTGCGGCGACGGCATCAAAGAATTCCTGTGCATGCGGCAGGTCGCGCTGGGCGGTCACGAGGGTGACCATAATCTGGTCGGTGCGCCAGCCGCAGCGAACGACGGCATAGCGAAGCAAACCCAGGTGCTTGTCCTCGTTAAAGGCAGGAATGTGCAGGCGCTCAGCTTCACGCGCGATGCCGTTAAGAATCTGTCGGGCGCCCGGTGCCTCAACAGGGCATTCGGGAACAGCAACGATTCTGTGCGTGCCGCGCTCAAAAAAGCCGCAGCGGACAGTGCCCTCTCTGCCGGGGGCAAAGGGAGTGGCGGCCTTATGGCGAAAACCGCGCGGAGCAGGATATTTGCCCGGGTCGCCCAGGGTGACGCCCATACCGCGAATGGGGTCGACGCTAATACCCTCGCGCTCGCATAGAGCAGCAAAAAGCTCCTCCATAACAGCCTGCTTGGCTGCCAACTGCTTTTTATAAGGACGATTGAGCGCCGTGCACCCACCGCAGGCTTTCATGATGGAACAGGGGGACTTGGGGTCCACAGCCTTATGGGCAGACGAAACCTGATCTTTATGCGAGAGCTTGGAGCGAGTCTGAGATGCCTTGTCCCCGCCCCGACGAGAGCCGGGACGCTTGGCCTTAGCCTTGCCCTTAGCCGATTTGCTTTTTGCAGCTTTAGAAGACTTGGATTTCGTAGAAGATTTCTCCTCCTTCGACCCCTCAACCGCCTCCACCAAAGCACGACGAGCCCTACGCTCCGCACGAGATTCTGCCATCAATAACTCCACTAATTCATGAATTAAAGCTGCAAGTATTGTACCGTGCCAAGCCAGCAGACGATATGCAAGCGGTTTAATCGTGTCAGCGATAAGCCCAACGACGGTTGCCCGCCGCGTGAGGGGTGTGGGGGTTAAGTTTATCGCGAGTTCCGCACGAACAGGAGGCCACTTAATGTGGCCTCCGTCGTGAGCAGGACTGTAGAGCAGGAAACTTAACCCCCACACCCCTCACGCGGCGGGCAAACTCGCCTTGTGCTCTATCACGCTAAAGTGTATGATTCTGGACGTTACACGACTCACTTTACTTAACTAAAGTGCCATCAAGGGGGAATACCATGAACACCGATATGTCTCGTCGTCAGTTTGTTGGTCTAGCCGGCTCGCTCGCCACGGTTCTAGGCCTTGGCCTGGTTGGTTGTGGCGGCGGTGCCGATAAGGGCTCTGCTGCCGGTTCTGCCGCAGCCAAGGATGTGAAGGGCGCTGCGGAGTCCAAGAAGCTCGTGGTGGGCTTTGATAAGTCCTATCCTCCGTACGGCTTTGTGGGCGACGATGGCGAGTACACCGGCTTTGATCTCGATCTGGCCAAGGCTGTTGCCGATAAGCAGGGCTGGGAGGTCAAATACGAGGCCATCGACTGGGACGCCAAGGATACGCTGCTTAACTCGGGCGCCATCAACTGCATCTGGAACGGCTTTACCATGGAGGGCCGTGAGGACGACTACACGTTCTCCGAGCCGTACATGCTCAACGAGCAGGTGCTGGTGGTAAAGAAGGATGCGGGCATCAAGAGCTGGGACGATCTTGCCGGCAAGACCGTGATTACCCAGACCGATTCCGCTGCGCAGGATGTACTCGAGGGTGACCAGAAGGATCTGGCGGCGACGTTTGCCACGCTCGACACGATCGGCGAGTACAACACGGCCTTTATGCAGCTCGAGAGCGGCGCGGTCGATGCCGTGGCTTGCGACCTTTCGATTGCCCAGTATCAGCTTGCCGCCAAGCCCGATGCTTATACGCAGCTTGATGAGCCGCTGTCCAGCGAGCACTACGCCGTCGGCTTTAAGAAGGGCGACACCAAGTCGGCCGACGCCGTGACCGAGTCGCTCAAGGCGCTCTACGAGGACGGCACGGTCAAGGACCTGTGCGACAAGTATTCAAGCTATGGTCTATCTTTCGATAATTGGGTGCTCAAGTAATGTCTATTCAGGTCATGATGCAGATGCTCGGCCAGGGATTCTTGGTCAGTTTGCAGTTGTTTGTGCTGACGCTGCTGGGGTCGATTCCGCTGGGAATTCCCGTGGCGTTTATGCGCATGAGCAAAATCGCGCCGCTTCGCTGGATTGCGCGCATCTATATCTCGGTCATGCGCGGTACGCCGCTCATGCTGCAGATGTTTGCCATCTACTTTGCCCCGTACTACGTGTTTGGCATTTCGCTCACGCCCGATTCCAAGTGGACGGCGTGCGTCGTGGCGTTCATCATCAACTACGCCGGTTACTTTGCCGAGATCTATCGCTCGGGCCTGCAGTCCATTCCGCGTGGTCAATACGAGGCAGCCGAGGTGCTGGGCTACTTGCGCGTGCAGACGTTTCTGTATATCGTGATGCCGCAGGTCGCCAAGCGTATTCTGCCGGCGATGGGCAACGAGATCATCACGCTGGTCAAGGACACGTCGCTGGCGTTTGCCATTGGCGTGGGTGAGATGTTCTCGACGGCCAAGGCGCTGGTCGCCTCGCAGGTGAGCATGGTGCCGTTTGCGATCGCGGCGTTGATCTACTGGGTCTTTAACTTTGTGGTCGAGATGCTGCTGGGCGCCGCCGAAAAGAAGCTGGACTATTATCATGACTAGATCGTTCCGCCGTTCTAACGAACGGCGGACTGCTCGACGCTGCGCGTGTGCCTGACGGCCAATCTGCTCCTCAAACCGTCGCTTGCGTACAGAAGTACGCGGCGCTCCTCTTTCGGAGCACATTGTCTCGCCAGTCACACGCTCGCTGTCTTTTTAAACACATGGAGGTTCCCGTGTCCGGAACGGTAATGAATATAGCGAACGCGCGCAAGGCGTTTGGCGGCAATGAGGTGCTCAAGGATATCTCGCTTGAGGTGAAGCGTGGCGAGGTCGTGGCGATTATCGGGCCTTCGGGTGGCGGCAAGTCCACGCTGCTGCGGTGTGCCACGCTGCTCGAGACACTCGACGGAGGCTCGCTCTCGTTTGGTGACCTTGCCGTTGCGACGGATGCGGGTTCGGGCGCAGTCTATGCGAAGGGCGATGTGCCCAAGCGGGCACGCTCGCGATTCGGCCTGGTGTTCCAAAATTACAACCTGTTCCCGCACTATACCGTGATGAAAAACATCATCGACGCGCCGATCCGCGTGCTCAAGCGCCCGCGCGAGCAGGCGGAAGCTCGTGCGCGCGAGTTGATCGCGCAGATGGGGCTTACGGGCAACGAGAACAAGGTTCCGTGTGAGCTTTCGGGCGGTCAGCAACAGCGCGTGAGTATTGCCCGCGCCCTGGCGCTCGATCCGGAAATCTTATTCTTTGACGAGCCAACCTCGGCACTCGATCCCGAGCTGACGGCCGAGGTGCTGCATGTCATTAAAGACCTTGCCGCGCAGAATATGACGATGGTAATCGTGACCCACGCGATGCAGTTTGCGCGCGATGTTGCCGACCGCGTGGTCTTTATGGATGGCGGCCGCATTGTCGAGGAAGGTCCTGCCGAGCAGGTCATCGACCATCCGCGTGAGCAGCGCACCCGTGAGTTCTTGAGCCGTATCGAGGGATAGGCTCAGGTATTTACTCAACTATTAATTGAGGTGAAGCCGTCGCAGGTCTTACGGTCTGTGGCGGCTTTTTGTTTGCATCGACGGGGTTCAATAATCGCCTCACAAGCTTGTCTCTTCCTCTCGCCGCCTGTATTCATACGTGCGCCGAAAGGTATGCATGGACGGCCGCCCGTGAGGGTAGGGTGGTGGCATAGGACATTTGGAGGGTGAGTCGGCTCGGTTGCCGACCATGCTGCTCCCGGGATGGCACCGACCGCGAACTCTCCCCGTTGGCGTCGCGCATTGCGCGCGGCCCTGCAAGGAGGTCATCATGGGTGCTCCCAAGACCGGCAATGTAAGGAACGTGGTGCTCGTAGGCCAAGGCGGGGTGGGCAAGACTTCACTCGCCGAGGCCATGCTCCACCTTTCCGGCAAGACCGCCCGCCTGGGCGGCCACGACGGCACCAAGCCCACGCTCGACTATGACCCTGAAGAGGTCAAGCGTTCATTCTCCATCTCGACGACCATCGCGCCGATCGACTGGAAGGGCGCGCGCATCAATGTGCTCGATGCCCCGTGCTACCCCGATTTTATCGGCGACGCCTTTGCCGCGATGAGCGTCTGCGAGACGGCTCTGTTTGTGGTCGACGCCGAGGCCGGCCCGCAGCCTACGACGGTTAAGCTCTGGTATGCCGCCGAGGACCTGCGCTTGGCGCGTGCGGTGTTCGTAAACCGCCTGTCGCGCTCCGAGGCCAGCTTTGCGACCACGATGGACCTGCTGCAGGAGCGCTTTGGCACGCGCCTGGGCGCCGTGACCCTTCCCTGGGGCGAGGGCGAGGACTTTGACGGCATCATCGACCTGGTGCGCATGAAGGCGCGCCATTGCAACGGCACCGAAGCCGTTGAGTCGGAGATTCCCGAGGAGTATCGTGCCCAGGCCGAGGAAGCCCATGACCATCTGTGCGAGCTGGTGGCCGAGGCTGACGACGAACTGATGATGAAGTACTTGGAAGGCGAGGAGACGCTGACGCAGGAGGAGCTTGAAGGCCTGCTGTCGAAGGCGATCGCCGAGCGCATCTTTGTGCCGGTCTTTGCGGGCGATTGCATTAAGGAGCAGGGCGTCAACTCGCTGATGGACGACATCGCCACATACTTCCCGGCGCCGACCGACTACGGCGAGATGCCGCTCATCGGCGGCGATTCGCTCAAGATCTCGAGTGACGATGACCGTCCGGTGGCGTTTGTGTTTAAGACGCTGGCCGATCCGCAGCAGGGTCGCATCAGCTTTATCAAGGTGCTGACGGGCACGCTTGAGCCGGGCCTTGAGCTGATCAACGCGCGTACCCGCAAGAGCGATCGTCTGGCCCACCTGTATGTGATGTGCGGCCGCGATATGACCGAGGTTGGCCACGCTTATGCCGGTGACATCATCGTGGCACCCAAGCTGGCGGCCGAGACGGGCGATACGCTCTCGATTACCGGCAAGGTCGAGGCTGCGGCGTTTAAGTTCCCCAACTCTCAGTACCGCATTGCCATCGAGGCCGAGAATCGCGGGGACGAAGAGAAGCTCTACACGTTTATTGAGAAGGCCTGCAAGGCCGATCCGACCATGAGCATCGATCGTGACGAGGAGACCGGCCAGACTATCATCTCCGCCGTGGGTGAGGCGCAGGTTTCGGTCCTGCTCAATCGCCTTGAGGATCGCACCAAGGTCGTGGCCAAGAGCGTGCCGATCCGCATCCCGTATCGCGAGACTATTCGCCGCACGGCAAGTGCCCAGGGTCGCCATAAGAAGCAGACAGGCGGCGCCGGCCAGTATGGTGACTGCTGGCTGCGCGTTGAGCCGCTCATTGGACCCGACGGCACGAGCGATGGCTATGAGTTTGTGGACGAGGTCGTGGGCGGTCGCATTCCGCGCTCGCTGATCCCCGCCGTGGACAAGGGCGTCCAGGAGACCATGAAGGACGGCATCATTGCCGGCTATCCGCTCACGGGCATTCGCGTGGCTGTGTACGACGGCTCGTATCACAGCGTCGACTCCAACGAGATGGCGTTCCGCGCGGCAGCTCGCATCGGCCTGCGCAAGGCGTGTGCCGATGCCGACCCGGTGGTGCTGGAACCCATCGAGGAAATCACGGTGACGATCCCCGAGAGCTACGCCGGCGCCGTGATGGGCGACATCTCGGCCTCGCGCGGTCGCGTGACGGGTATGGAGACCGATGAGCGCGGCGATACCGTGGTTATTGCTCAGGCGCCGCTGGCCGAGCTGACGGATTACTCGACGCGTCTGCGCTCTATCACGCGCGGCACGGGCGACTTTACCATGAAGCCTGCAGGCTACGAGCAGGTGCCTTATGACGTTCAGGCCAAGCTGGTTGAGCGCTATGAGGAGGGCCGCGCCAAGTAGCGTGTGACTTTGCCTGTAATATACATGCCGATGCAAGGGCCGCTCTGGGCAATCCAGGGCGGCCCCTTTTGATCCCTAGGGGGCGGAGGAAAACGGATCATGGTAGGTTTTGGGGCAGCTTGGTCGGCCCTAGTCTCCCGAGGCCTGATTGCGGCCGGTGGCGTAGTCGATCTGCACATGCGGCTACAGGTTGTAGCAATATACGTGGAAACAGAGGGTCCTGCCGTGGTCCTCGACCGATTGCGCCTCAAGGCGCACGCCACGGCAGACGAGTTCCTCTTCGTTATACATGGGCGTGACGCGATAGAGAACATGGTTGCCCGTGTCGTGGATGTAGTTGAGAATCTGCTCTTCAAACGGTAGCATGCCCGTCTCGTTGAGATAGCGCGTGCCGGTGAGGAGATTCTTACGGTTGGCGTTTTCGCCGCAGAGCGACCAGGCGATAAGGTGGCAGCGGTTGTAGAGGCTCTGGCCCGGAATAAAGTCGTAGCGCTGCTGGCGCCAGCCGGCGGGGTGGATGCGCGAGATATCGCCGCGCTTGCCCTGGCCGAGCGATTCGGGGCCTACGCAGGCGAGCGCTTTGCGGGTGCGGCCCAAACTGTCGAGCTTGGAGAACTTCTTAAAGCAACCCTCTTCTGTAGCGCGCTCGTATTCATCGAGCGTGAATGATGGTGTGCCGAGCGGGTGCGTGCTGTCGGCGCGAAGGGCAACGTAGGGGTTGCCGGCGTAGTCGGGAATGCTGCTGAGATAAACACCGCGGGCGCGGTTGAGGTCGGGGTTTTCGACCTCGTCGATGGGGGTGGCGGCGCTGCCTGTGGAAGTGTCGTCACCGGTGTCAATTGCGGCGGATTCAGAGCCATCGTCGGAGTCCTCGGAGCTGGCTGTTCCCGATTCGAGCCGGGCGACCAGGTCTGCCTCGTTGCCGGTGCGCTTGGGACTCTCGTTTTGCTTCTCGGCCAGAGCTACCGCCTGTTCATCGCTTTGCGGCGACAGCAGCTTGGGAGCTCCGTCGAGCGATCCCGTAAACAGCGCAAACCCCAGCACCACGGCGGTGCCGATGGAAAGGACTTGCTTGTAGGCGGACTTGCGCGACATTGAGGCTCCTAGATGGACGGTTGGGAATCTACCAGTCTAGCAGGAGCCGCCGAGGGTCGTTCTATCGAACAAATACTCAAGATTTGGGATAGACGCTACAGATTCATTTGTCTCATATGGAGCTGCGGCAGTTGTTGATGTGGGGCTATTCGGCGTTTCCCCAGATAAAACCTGCCAAAATAAGCCTGTCCCTTTTTGGCAGGTTAATCGTGAGTTATTTCACCGCAGCTTAAGGTACGGTTGGGATGTGCGCACTTTAAAGAGAGGAACCCATGATTAGAGAGGTCGCGTTCGTCTCTCTAAATGTCTCTCTAAATGTCTCTCTAAAATAAGATGCTTATCTCTCTAAAGTTAGAGAGATAAGCTATACTTTAGAGAGATAAATCTATCGTTTTAGAGAGACGGAATGCCAATGCTGCTGGATGAACCTCTTGGCCTTATTGTTGAGCGCCTTCGCAGGCGGGGGACTGATGACGCATCGGTAGAAGTTAAAGCCTGCACGAATAAATTGAGCGCAGACGTATGGGAGACAGTGAGCGCTTTTGCGAACACTGCGGGTGGGCTCATTATTTTGGGCCTGAACGAAGCCGAAGGATTTGTTCCTTCGGCTAACTTTGCTATCGATAGGGTGCGCGATCAGTTTGTTTCGGGTATCGGAGACGGAGGCTCAGCGGCAGTGGTGACCCATGCGCCGCGGTACGAGCTTGATCGAGGCGAGGTCGACGGGCTCCAGGTGCTTCTGGTGCGCATCTTTGAACTTGAGCTTAAAGCGAAGCCTTGCTATATCGGCGCGCGCGGCGTGCAGAACGGTAGCTACAAGCGCGTGGATGATAAAGATATCAAGATGTCACCCGCTGAGCTATATGAGCTGCAGAGTGCGTTGCTTCCGAGCGATGCAGACGGCACGGTGGTTTCGGAGGCAACGGTCGAGGATTTGGATCCAGATGTCGTGCGGTCTATTATCGCAAATCGCCGGCTGCAGACCCCGCGCGTTTTGCGCGGGGCCGATACGCTGGAAAAGCAGCTGGTCAGACTCAATATCACTACAAAGGATGGTGCCGTGAAGCTCGCGGGGCTTCTGTCGGCGGGAATTTACCCCCAGCAGTTCTATCCCAAACTGATGATCGATGTCGCCGTTCATTCCGATGTGGAAAAATCTGCACCCGGGCAACCCCGGTTTATTGACCGCCAGTTGTGCGATGGCCCGATTCCGGCTTGCATCGAAGATGCCCTTGCCGCGATTGGACGAAACTTGCGCAAAGCGACGATAGTGCAAGGCGCTGGCAGAAGGGAGGATTGGGAAGTTCCCCAGGAGGTTTTGCGCGAGGCCTTGGCAAATGCCTGCATCCATCGAGAATATTCGCCCATGTTTGTGGGGCAGGCCGTGAGTGTCGATATCTATCCAGACAGAATAGAGATCAAAAACCCTGGCGGGCTTTGGGGCGGAAAGACGGTGGACAATCTTGCAGACGGGGAATCGCGCTGCCGAAACCCAAAGCTCATGAGCCTAATGGGGGCGACGCCGTTAGAGCATGCCGAGGGGGCCGTTGCGGAAAGCCAGGGATCTGGTATCCCGGCTATGATTCGCGAGATGGAGTCTCGTTCGCTTGGCAGGCCGATATTTATCGTTAAGGCTGATTCGTTTACGGTGCTGCTTTCCCGGCACGGGGCGGAGCTTGCTGAAAACCGCACGTGGATTCAGAGCCATGTGGGCGCCGAGCTGACGGATCGCGAAGAAACATTGCTCATGTTTATGCGGGAGCATGGGTGCGTATGCGATGTTCAAAAAATACGAGAGGCCCTGAAGTGGGATTCGGATGACATTCGTCTGATTTGCGGGGACCTTGTCGATAAACATGTCCTGTCAAAATGTGGCAAAGACACGTTTGAGATTATCGATATGAGCAGAGAACCGTCAGCTTCGACAGCGGATAGGATCCTGGAGGCTCTCAGCGCCGAAGTGGATATGACGGCGCGAGAAATAGCGGTTGCATCGGGGGTCAAAATTTCGTCCGTCCGCTACCATCTGCCAAAAATGGCGGATAAAGGGCTCATCGAAGTAATGGGTTCATCGACGAGCCGCAACCGCCGCTATCGGAAGAAGTAGATGCAGCCGAGTCGCCCCTCTTGTGTCTCTCGAAGTTAGATGGGTGCTAGGGGGGCGACTGCCTCGCGATATTTCCCCAGATAAAACCTGCCAAAACAAACCTGTCCCTTTTTGGCAGGTCAGTTAACGCAGTGCAGGTTGAGCATATGCGAGCGAGCGGGCTCCGGGTGCGGCAAGGTGACGTGAAACAAGCGGGCGCTGACCTTTTGGTCGCGCCCGTGAAGTTGAACGTCAGATTGCCGTGCCCGGAGCCCGTGCAGCGCCGAGCAGTTGCGCCGTTTGTAAAACGGCGCAACCTACAGGTTCATGTTGCCGTGGATGTAGGGGGTGACCTCAGGGGAGATATGGTCGCAGCCCAGCTCGCGCAGCGCGGACTCGATAACGGCGGGCAGCGGGGTCTTGCCCTTGTCGTCGATGGCGGCACCGCCGAGGGCGGCAATCTTGGCAACATCTGCGGGTGCGGCCTCGATATGCATGCAGCCGCTGATCAAGCGCGCGCGTACCTGTGCCAGATCAAGATCGTGCAGGTAATCCTCGCAGGCGCGGATTAAATCGACCTTCTCGCGCGTAAGCTCCTCGCCCGTGGGAACGCGCGTGGCAAGACATGCTCCCGCCGGCAGGTTCCAAACGGGATAGCCCCATGCGCGCAGCAGCTCGCGCTCTTCGTCCTTGGTAAAGCCGACCTCCATAAGGGGTGAGCGTACGCCGAGCTCTTCTGCCGCACGCATGCCGGGGCGGTAGTCACCGCGATCGCTTGCATTGCTGCCATCGATGACGGTGGGAAAGCCGAGCGACTTGGCGTGGTTGACGATGGCGGTAAAGCCGGCGTGCTTGCAGTGGTAGCAGCGATTGGCATCGTTGCAGGCTACCTGGGGGAGCTGCAGCTGATCGACCGAAAGATTGAGCACGGGGAGCTTAAAATGCGGCCCCTCATTGGCCTGTCCATCAACGGACTGCTCAAACGAAGCCTGTTCGGGCGTGCCGATGAGCGGCGTGGTGAGATGGACGAGGAGGGTATTGGTAGGCATGATGCGGGCGCAGACCGCGGCCAAAAAGCTGCTGTCGACACCACCGGAAAAGCCGATGGCGACGCGTCCGTATGCCAAAAGCAGCTGCTCGAGTGCTGCGAGTTTGTCCTGAAGCTCCTCTGCGGGTGCGGCGGTGTCTGAAAGCATGAAAGTTCCTTACAGTTATTAAAGCTCGGATGAAACTATAATCCCACCGAGCTGCTTGTCATAAGACTTCCAGCTATGTAACGAAAGTGCAATATGCTATATACGTTATATACAAGCTTGTAAAGTGCGGTAGAGTGGCAGTAATGCAATCCGGCGAGGGGGACCGATATGGTCAAGGCTGTTATTTTTGACATGGATGGAACGCTGGTCGATACCGAGCGTTTGGGGATTAGGGCCTGGAAGGCAGGCGCCGCTGAGCTGGGGCTCGCGATTGATGATGCGCTGATCCATCAGTTTATCGGTCGCACGCTACCCGATGTCATGGACATCCTCGATAAGCATTACGGCAGCCACGAGACCGCCGAGGCGATCTATGTCCGCCACAAGGAGATTCGCGACGAGATGGTCAAGACCGATCTGGAGCTTAAGGCCGGCGCCGCCGAGTGTCTAGACGAGCTGCTGGCGGCGGGCTATCACGTGGGCCTTGCGACGTCGTCGCGCCACGTTACCGCCGAGCGCAACCTTAAATCATTCGGTCTCTTTGACAAGTTTGAAACGGTGACCTGCGGCGAGGACGTCGTGCACGGCAAGCCCGACCCCGAGATGTATCTGCTCGCCTGCGAGCGCGCGGGCTTTACTCCCGAGGAATGTGCCGTGGTCGAGGATTCGCGCAACGGCTGCGTCTCGGGCATCACGGCCGGATGCCATGTCTTTGCCGTCCCCGATATCGTGCCGCTGCCGCAGGACGTGGTGGATGGCTGCGAGGCCGTGCTCGATACGTTGTTCGATCTGGCGGCGGCAGTCAAGGCCGTGCGCTAGACAATTGCGGTGTTGAAACGAGCGATTGCTCACGTTTGCGCTCAAGCAAAAGGGGCCCGGCAATGGTCGGGCCCCTTTTGCTTGAGCGGCGACTTAGCATACTTGCGTGCGTGCTATAGATACGCACCGAGGTTGATGGCCGTGGCGTCGGTCTGGCTGCTTGCCTGGGTGCTGGCGCGTTCCAGCAGGAACGGCCGCACGAGTTCTTGGCGGTTGATGTCCTCGATGGCCGTGACCGCGGTGACGGTGCGCGCGGCAGAGCCGATGTGGACGTGCTTGGTCTTTGCCGGGGCCTTGTTCTCGATTTGCTCCATGAGCAATTGAACGCCCTTGCGGCCAATCTCGTAGCCCGGGGGCGCTACCGTAGTGAGCGGGACCGATCCACTCCAAGCGAGCGGGTTGCCATCGCAGCCTGCTACGCGTACTTGCCCGGGGACAGAGATGCCCTTGTCGACCAGCGCCGAGATAACGCCCGAGGCCAACACGTCGGTCAGGCCGACGACAAAATCGGGGCGTTCGTTCGCGGGGCGCTCGGCGATTTGGGCACCGATGCCGTAGCCGTCGGCAGCGGTATTCCATTCGCCAGCGTCGATGACTTCGATCTTGATATCGGGGTGCAGGGCGAGGGCCTTGTGAATGCCAAGCACGCGTAGGGTGAGCTGCATAAATGCTGCTCGGCCGACGACGACAATATGGTGTGCGCCGCGGGCGATGGCGAGCTCGGCAATGATGCGACCTTGGGCCTCGTTGTCGGCCGCTACGTAGTAGCCGGGCTCGGAACAGTGGATGTCCAGATGGACGATCGGCACGGGCATTTTAGTCATGGCCGGATGCCAGTCGGGGGACGCCATGGGCTGAACCATGACGCCGGACATCTGCGTGCCCATAAAGTAGCGCAGGTAATGGTCCTCGAGAATATCGTCGTTATCGGCGTTGGCGATGAGCAAGTCGTAGCCGTGCTTGCGGGCCTCGTTGTGGGCGCCGCTGGCGATTTGGAGCGAAAAGCCGTGATCGAGACGGGGGAGCACCAGGCCAAAGGACTTGGTGGCGCCGCCCGCGAGCTGACGGGCGCTTTGGTTGGGCAGGTAGCCAAGGCGATTGATGGTCTCGTTGATGAGCTTGAGGGTCTCGGGGCGCAGCTTTTCGGGGTGGTTGAGCGCGTTGGAAACCGTGCCCAACGAAACCCCGGCCTCTCGCGCGACGTCGCTGATTTTTACCTTTGCCATAGCGGCCCCTTTGATGCGTTTCAAGTACAAGCCAGATTGTAGCATCCCAAACCTACCAAAAAGGGACAGGTTTATTTTGGCAGGTTTTATCTGGGGAAACGCCGTTGCTAGCGCGACCACCACGAAGGTGCCTGTCCCCATTGTGGTGGTTTGGACCGGCTGGACGTGTGTGCATCGGGTGGTATCTAAGTTGAGATACCACTTCTGGTATATCAGCTTGCGTTTGCGTGAGTACAATACTCGAACGTTATACGTCTCAGCGCCCCCTGTGCGTGGACGTCTTGCAGTCACGCGAACGAAGGGATTTATCCTATGTGCGGAATCGTCGGCTACACCGGCTCTGATATTGCAAAGAACATCCTGGTCACGGGCCTCAAGCGCATGGAGTATCGCGGCTATGACTCCTCGGGCGTCGCGCTCGAGGTGGGCGAGGGCGCCGCGGCACACCTCGACGTCATCCGCCGCGTGGGCAAGGTCGCGGGCCTGGAGAGCGAGCTTTCCAACATCGACAGCGACGCTGCCTGCGGTATCGGCCATACCCGTTGGGCCACCCACGGCAAGCCCTCCGTCGTTAACGCTCACCCCCACACCAGCTGCGACGGTCGTATCGCCATCGTCCACAACGGCATCATCGAGAACTTCGCCGAGCTGCGCGAAGAGCTGGAGGGCCGCGGCCATCACTTTAAGAGCGAGACCGATACCGAGGTCTTCGCGCATCTGATCGAAGAGGCTTATGCCGAGGCGCACGACCTGATGGCCTCCGTGCGCGAGGCGTGCACCCACGTGGTCGGTGCCTATGGTCTGGCCGCCGTGTGCGCTGACGAGCCCGGCGTGATCGCCGTGGCCCGCAAGGATTCCCCGATCGTAGTCGGCGTGGGCGAAACCGGCTCCTATGTTGCTTCCGATGTCATCGCGCTCATCGACGCCACCCGCGATGTCGTGGTGCTCGAGGACGGTCAGTTTGCTAAGCTCACGCCCGCAGGCGTCGAGTACACCGACGAGGCCGGCAACGTTATCGAGCCCAAGGTCACCCACATCGACTGGGACCTGGACATGGCAGAAAAGGGCGGTTATCCCGACTTTATGCTCAAGGAGATTCACGAGCAGCCGCGCGTCGTGCGCGACACGCTGGTTGGTCGCATGACGCCGGCCGGCGAGCTCGATATCGACGAGCTGGGCCTTTCGCTCGAGGAACTCAACGACATCGACCGCGTCTACGTGATCGCTTGCGGCACCAGCTATCACGCTGGCCTCATTGCCAAGAATCTCATTGAGGGCTGGGCTCGCATCCCCACCGAGGTGGAGGCGGCCAGCGAGTTCCGCTATCGCAACCCCATCATCACGCCGACGACGCTCGTCGTGGCCGTGTCCCAGTCGGGCGAGACGGCCGACACTCTCGCCGCCATCCGCGACGCGCGCATCAAGGGCGCCAAGGTCTTCGGCATCACCAACGTGGTGGGCAGCCCCGTGGCGCGTGAGAGCGACGGCGTCATCTACACCAAGGCCAACAAGGAGATCGCGGTCGCCTCGACCAAGAGCTTCATCGGCCAGGTTGTGAGCCTGACGCTGCTGGCCCTGCTGCTGGCGCAGGTCAAGTACCGCCTGACCACCAAACAGGCACGCATGCTGTTCCGCGAGCTTTCCGATACTGCCGAGCAGATCCAGTGGATTTTGGACACGCAGACCGATGCCGTGCATGAGGCTGCCCTGCTGTGCAAGGATGCGCAGTCGGCGCTGTTCGTGGGCCGCGGCATGGGTGCCGCTATTTCCTACGAGGGTGCGCTCAAGCTCAAGGAGGTCAGCTACCTGCACGCCGAGGCCTACGCCGCCGGCGAGATGAAGCACGGCCCCATTGCCCTGATCGACCCGGGCTTCCCTGTCATCGCTGTGGCCACCAAGAGTGCCACCTACGACAAGACCGTGTCGAACCTTATGGAGTGCAAGGCGCGCGGTGCCAAGGTCATCGTCGTTGCCACCGAGGGCGACGAGGAGATCAACAAGATCGCCGACTGCATCATCCGCGTGCCGGCAGTCCGCGACGTGTTCAGCCCCATCACGGCGAGCGTTCCTCTGCAGCTGCTCGCACGCGAGGTCGCCATCCTGCGCGGCTGCGACGTCGACCAGCCCCGTAACCTGGCGAAAAGCGTTACTGTCGAGTAGTTGGTTCCGCCGTTCTAGCGACTAAGGCCCGGCTCCGCATTTGACGGAGCCGGGCCTTGTTGCATTTGCACAGATAAAACCTGCCAAAATGAACCTGTCCTTTTTTGGTAGGTTAGCGGAGCTTGCTGGTCTCGAAGTACTCGGGGAACTGGTCCAGGACCTCGGTTTGGTTGCGGAACATCATGTGCAGGTGCTTGCTGACCAAAAAGCTCGCTTCGATGGGGTCGCGACCGGCGATAGCGCGGCGAATCTGCTTGTGCTCGTTCACGATGTCCTGATTGTCGAGAACCTGCGTGGCAGCGCGCAGCCAGCGGAAGCGCTCAAGGTCGGCATTGGTCTCTTCGAGCCACGACCACACGGTGCTGCGACATGCGATGCTAAAAATCATGTGATGCATGAGGTTGTCGCTCAAAAAGAAGCCGATGCGATCCTCTTCGGCCATGGCCTTTTCCTGCAGCACGATGGCGCGGTCGAGCTGCTCGATGCCAGCCGACGTGGCGCGCGCGCAGCACTCCACGATCACCTGCTTTTCCAGATGCTCGCGGATGTAACAGGCACTCTCGGCAAGGGTGAGGTTGATGGGCGAGACGTAGGTACCGCTCTGGGGCACGGTGCGCACCAGGCCTTCCTGCGCCAAACGAACTAAAGCCTCGCGCACAGGGGTGCGCCCCATATCCAGGTCGTCGCAAAGTTGCTTGACGCCCAGCTTTTCGCCCGGCTTGTAGTCCAGGTAGACGATTTTGCGTCGAATGGTGTGGTAGGACTGGTCCTGTAGGCTCGTTTCCTGCTCGCCGACGTGCATCGATTCTTCCATAGCGCCTCGCAACTGTTCTATCAAACTCATATGTCAGTTGTTAATTATGCCGCGAATCAGCTCTCCGCGGTGGGTAATTCGGCTGTTGCCTGAGAACTATTGCGGCATCTTAGTCTGTGTTTGCGCAAGGCTGCGCTCAATGTTGCCGTATCATAAGCCGTCGCAAACGTGAAATAGAAAGAAGGAATCCCATATGCAACTGGCAAATATCGTACGCGAGCGCTGGAAAGGCGTCTTGTTCTGCCTGATCATCGCTATCCCCGCGACGTTGCTCGGCAAACAAATTGAGGTGGTCGGCGGTCCGGTATTTGCCATCCTCTTTGGTATGGTCCTGGCGCTCGTCTTTCCCAAGAATCGTCGCGAACAGCTCGCCGCCGGCGTTACCTATACGTCCAAAAAAGTCTTGCAGTACGCGGTTATCCTGCTTGGCTTTGGCATGAACCTCTCCCAGATTCTGTCCAAGGGCGCCCAGTCGCTGCCGATTATCGTGGCGACAATCTCGACCTCGCTTGTCATCGCCTTTGTGCTCTGCCGCGTTATGAACGTGCCGGGCAAGATCGCGACGCTTGTGGGTGTGGGTTCGTCGATTTGCGGTGGTTCTGCCATCGCCGCGACCGCACCCGTCATCGATGCCGACGATCGCGAGATTGCCCAGGCCATCTCGGTCATCTTCCTGTTTAACGTTATCGCGGCGCTCGTGTTTCCGACGCTCGGCGGCATGCTCGGGCTGACCAACGAGGGCTTTGGCCTGTTTGCCGGTACCGCCATCAACGACACCTCGTCGGTAACGGCTGCGGCGAGCGCCTGGGACAGCATGCATCCCGGCGCAAATGTGCTCGAAAGCGCCACGGTGGTCAAGCTCACCAGGACGCTGGCTATCATTCCCATCACGTTGGTCCTCGCATGCTGGCAGATGCATCTGGCACGCAAGGCCGGCGGCGACGCCAAAAGCACGTTCTCGCTTAAACGCGCGTTTCCCATGTTTGTGCTGTTCTTTGTGCTGGCGAGCGTGATCACCACGGTGTTTCAGCTTCCCGTGTCCATCACGGCGCCCATCAAGGAGCTGTCGAAATTCTTTATTGTGATGGCCATGGCGGCTATTGGTTTTAATACCGATATCGTTGAGCTGGTCAAAAAGGGCGGCAAGCCCATCGCGCTGGGCTTTTGCTGCTGGATTGGCATTGCGTGCATGAGTTTGGGAATGCAACACGTACTGGGAATCTGGTAGAGAAGTAGCTTGTTTGCGTGCTGCGTGCTTCGTGCTGGTGAGCGCATGCTTGCGGTGGAGCGATAGGAGCTCTTGCGGGTATGGCTTGTCCGCAGGTTTATAAGTCCCGAAGAGCTCTTATCGCCCCGCCAGGATGGCGATGCGGGGCAACACCTATACTCGCAGGACGGCGCTTTCTGCCCTATAGTGTTTGGTGAGCAATATCGTTCAATTTTGAAACACTCGGTCGTGCGACCGCCGGCGGTTGCACGTCGCTGCAGACAGGGGCAAATCATGGATAGCGATGCCAAGCTGAACATCTTGACCGATGCCCTAGCTGCTGCCGGGGCATCGGCATTGGCAATCGATGCGCGTGGGGACGTCGCGATCTCGACCATGAATGACGCGGCGCTTGAGCGGGATGTGGCGGCTTTTGTTGCCGAACGCCTCGACCGTATAGGAGATGGCGCGCGTCTTGTTATGGGGCGTGCGGGTACGCGCCTGAGCCTGACCGTTCGCCCTGCCGACAAAGAGGGCGGGGGCCTTTGGGCCGTCGTGGTCCGCGAGGTGCGCGGTGCCGCGGCGCATGCGGGCGTCGAGTGGCTCAACGCCGACGAAGTTGAGGCCCGCTACGAATCGAGCGCGTACGGCATCGTTGAGGGAGCGGCTTCAGTGGCTGCACCGGTTGCCGAGAGCTACGCGCGCGGTGTGCCCCTTATGCTCGAGGGCGAGCTGGGAGCGGGCCAGGTCGAGATCGCCAAGCGCCTCTATCTGGACGGTCCTTTTGCCGATCAGCCCTTTGTTTCCGTCGCGCTCGATGAACTCACCGATCGCGGTTGGCGCCATGTGCTCAAAAGCTCCGAATCGCCGCTGTTCCAAACGGGGCTGACACTTTGCATTGAGGGCTGGAACGCGGTTGGTCCCCGGCGCCTTCGCGAGCTCGTTTCCACGATGGCCGACACCGCGTTGGCGACGCGCTGCCATGTGGTGCTGACGGCGAATGACATGCCGGGCGGCAGCGAAAGTGATCAAGCCGCCTTTGTGACCGAGCGCTTCGCCTGTGCGGTGAGCGTGGCGCCGGCAATCGCCGAGCAGGGAGCCGCGTCGACGAAGGCTGCGCGCTATTTGGAATATCTCGCTGATGCATTTGGAACGGCAGCGCCCACGCTGTCTGTCGCGGCGACGAAGACGCTCGATGCTTACCGCTGGCCGCGCAATTATCTGCAGCTCCGCGAGGTCTCGGAACGACTGTATATATTGGTGGGGGCGGGCACGGTGGACCGCGCTGTGGCGGAGGAAGTGCTCGCCCAAGAGGACGTGATCAAGACCGCAACCTTTGGCGCCCCGACGCTTGAAAGTGACCTGTATATCCTGCGACCGCTGGCCGATACCGAGCGAGATATCGCGCATCTGGTTGTAGACCATCTCCACGGCAACCGAACCCGTGCGGCGGAGGTGCTGGGCATAAGCCGTACAACGCTGTGGCGCTTGCTGAAGGACGATGACCGTTGAGCGAGGCGCCCGTGACCGCGCGCGACGCGTGTGCTACAGTCCAAAGCGTTATTGTTTCGATTTGGTTACGGCGTGCGAGGGCATATGGCTGAGACTTCAAAACCGAGCCGCAGAAGGCGGAGTGCCGCGCCGGTCAACCGACGCACGACATCGGTGACGTGGGGCAAACACGCCTCGGGGTTTGATGGCTCGTTCAAGCGCACTAAATACGGCTATCCTTCGGCAAGCGCCCGCTTGGCAATGCAGGCAGAGTCCTCGCTGTGGGGCCGCAAACGCGTGGTGGGCTCAAAGCTCAAGCACGACGGAACGCTCGGCTACATCAGCCGCGGGGCGGCTCGCCGCAGCGGGCTCAATCCCGCCGGCTGGCATCGCTACGTGCCGATCGTGGCCGCCGTTGCAGTGATCGTCATCGCGCTCGCTGCGCTTGGCTACGCCGGCGGTGGCGCCAACTTGGACGCAATGTTTAAATCGCCCGAGCTCGCGCATGTAGGTACAGAAGTTGTCGAGGGCGCTCAGGCCCAGACGGGCGTCGCGCCCCAGCGCGGTATCGTTGCGGCGGCCTCCACCATCGCCGATGCGCAAAAGGACGAGGACGAACAGGGCGATGGCGCCGAAACGGCCCAGACGAACGAAACGACGACAACTCCATCGGCAAGATAAGTTGCGAGTGGAACAGCAAATTTGGGACGGGGCTTTTTTAGCTGCCCAAGACAGTGGCTCATTCGATATCAGTCGCCAAAAGCGAGCGAGCCGCATTTGCGCCAAGGTGACGTGAAATGAGAGGGCGCTGACCTTCTGGTCGCGCCCTCGAAATTGAACGTCAGATTGGCGTGAATGCGGCCCGCGCAGCGTCAATGAGCCCGCCGTTCGGTAGAACGGCGGAACTAATTTCAAGACTTTAGTCCGATGGCCGCGCAGCGGCCAGCTTTAAACCACCCGCTACGCGGGTGGAGACAAACGGC
>CABSNL010000025.1 GCA_902479095.1 uncultured Collinsella sp.
GAGATCAGCCTCGGTCTCGTGGGCTCGGAGATGTGTATAAGAGACAGGTGCCGGCACCGTGCGACCGCCACGAGGCTTTTGTCATCCCCAGCGACATCTGCTTTGCGGCAAGCGCGTGCGACCCGCGTCGCCTGGGCATTGACGTGACGGGCGCCTGGGCGGTTGCCGCCAACGCGCTCTCCTACGACTACCTGTGGAACGAGATCCGCGTGAAGGGCGGTGCGTACGGCTGCGGATTCCGTGCGGCCGGCGAGCGTCAGGCGGCGTTCTACACCTACCGCGACCCGGCAATCGACCCCTCGATTGAACGTGTGGCGCGCGCAGGCGAATGGCTCGGCAGCTTTGAGCCCGACGAGGCCGCCTTTGAGGGCTTTATCGTAAGCTGTGTGAGCGGCATGGACGCGCCGGTGAAGCCGTACGCGCTCACCAAGCGCCGCAACACGACCTACCTGGCCGGGCTCGATCCGCATGCACGCGAGGAGCGCCGCGCCCAGATGCTCGCCGCCACACCCGGTGAGCTTCGCTCGCTCGGCGCCGACGTCACGCGCATCGCGGCCGAATCGCCAACCTGCATCTTTGGCGGCCGAGACGTCATCGCCAAGAGCAACGCCGGCTTTAACGTCGTCGACCTGATGGGCTAACGCACAGCAAAGGTAGATTTTTGGGACATGCCTGAAAATCTACCTTTTCTTTTGCCGCGGACCGGGCAGGCGGCCCGACTTCGGCCCGCCCCGTCCCACCAGTTTTGTCTCGATCTGTAACAGCTAGGCCCATTTATGTCGAGTTACTGTTACAGATCGAGACAAACCGCCGCAGACATCCGCCCTTCAGCAAAAACCACCGCAAAGGGGACAGGCACCTTTGTGGTGGTTCGAACACTTGTTCTATCCGTACACATGTTCTATAGTAGGGGTACTTGCATCGGACTTAAATTGCAACTAGGATATAGTTGCAGAATGTGAGGCGGGATGACGCGGACCGATAAACTCATCGCCCAACTGCTTAGCTGCCCTTCGACGTATCGGTATACCGATTTTTTAAAAGTCATGGCTTCATATGGCTTTGAAATGGACAACAAAGGCAAGACGTCCGGATCGCGCATTCGCTTCTACAGGCCATCGGACGGCAGGATGTTCGTAATGCACGCGCCACATCCATCTGACGAATTGACAGCGGGGACCATTCGAAACATCGTTCGATTTCTGCAAGATGTCGGAGGTAGTCATGAGTAACGTTTTGGCATACAAGGGCTATTTCGCCCCAGTCGAGTTCGATGCCGAACAGCATGTGCTAACAGGTATGGTCACCGGCATTAGGGACGCAATCGTATTTGAAGGCTCCACGGTTAAAGAAGTGGAGCAATGCTTCCACGACGCCGTTGACGATTACCTTGAGTTTTGCGCCGAGAAAGGCAAGGAACCCGAGCGGGCTTTTAAGGGCTCGTTCAACGTAAGAACGGGTTCCGAGCTTCATAAGCAAGCAGCGCTGGCAGCGGCAAAGAAGGGTGAGTCACTCAATAAGTTTGTGACTGAAGCAATTGCTGCAGCGTTATAGCATTAACGCCTAGGCCCAAACAACCACAAAGGGCGCAGTTCGCAGGCATATTTGCAGTGGCTTTACTGCTCATATCGCGTTTGCCCAGATAAAAGCTGCCAAAATAAACCTGTCCCTTTTTGGTAGATTTGGGAGATGAGGCTGGAATGGATAAGGCTGAGTTGCGGCGGGCGGTGATTGCTCGGCGCGATGCTATTGATTTGGATGTTCGGGCAGCGAAGTCTGCTGTTGTATGCGCGCGGCTTGTTGAGCTGATGGAGTCCAGCGGCACTGCGGGCCAACGCACCGTTGCCGTCTATGCCGCGATGGGTTCCGAAGTCGACCCCGCCGCGTTTGCCGCCGCGGCCGCCAAATGCGGCTGGCGCGTGGCCTATCCGTGCATGCTCTCGGCAACAGACGCCATGGCTTATGGCCAGCGCATGTGCATGCGGGCAGTCTCTGCCGGCGATGCGTCCGAGGCCCCGTATATTGCTCATCCCACGCGGGTCTTCGCGGCTACGGACGTCGACAGCAGCCGCTTCCCCACCGTGCCTGCCGCCGAGCTCGACATGATTATCGTGCCGCTCGTGGCTTTCGACCGCACCGGCGCGCGCCTAGGCTACGGCGGCGGCTGCTACGACCGCTACCTGCCCACAGTTGCACCTGAATGCCTAATCGTCGGCATCGCCTTTGACGAGCAACGCGTCGACCACGTTCCCACCGATGCGCACGACCTGCCGCTGTCCCACATCGTCAGCGCCTAGCCGCCGCTGTATCGCACCCGCAAGATGAGCGTGGAAAATCTCCCACTTTGAGCCCCCTTGCGAGCTAAAAACGGGAGATTATCCACGCTCATTCAACAAGCGTCCGAAAATCCACGCTCGTCCGTCCGATTTTCCACGCTTGTGCAGCCAAACGCCCTGCAACCGCCTCAGCACACGCGCGGTACGCCGGCAACTTTGAGCTTGCGATCGAGCTTTGCCGGATCCCTTAGATCATCCCAGCACAAGCGCACGATCTTGCAGTTATCAAGCAGCGAAAGCCTCGACTCGCGCTGGCGCTCATCAAATTGCGCCTTTGCGAGCTTGCCCTCCTCCGCCGCCTTCTCGCTTTTAACAAATCCGTCGAACTCCCCGATAATCAGCCGGTCGTCCACACGCCACAAGTAGTCAACGCGATACGGCCGTCCCGACTCAACTGGGTCGAACAGCTCAACTTGCAGCTCCGGCGTCTGCCAGCCGCGCTCGATCATCAGCGCGCGTGCCTTGGACTCGCCACCGCTTTCCGAAAGGCCATCGGCACACCGCGCAACACTTCGCGCCGTCACAACACCGCGACGATTTAGGCCAAGCTTGTCGACTACCTCAACGAGATGCTCCCTCGACAACAGCTGCTCATGAAGCGCCGAGTCCGCAATGATCAGCCCCTCGACAAACGATGCATCGACCAGGCAATCCGTAATCGTTTGATCGATATCGGTCACGGCAATATCCATCTGGATTGCCCGTGTTTGACGAGCATAGCGATGACGAATGACCTGAGAGCCCGGCGTCGTCGATTGGGCTGGCATCGCGGCGATATGGATGTGCGTCAAATTGGCATGCGAAACCGAAAGGCCATAGATAACAGCCGCCGTATAGGAGCAAAATGTCCAGTCGGGGTGCTTTTGCGCAAGTGCCCGCACCCGATGCAGATAACGCTGCCGAAACTTGAGCTCGGACCAATATTCCGGACGCGCATACAGCCCCGACATGACTACTTCGAGACTTCCCGCCGCCACCCGACGCTCAATCTGCTTTGCCTCCGCCGCCGTGCGCGCGTACACGCAACTCATCTGCTGTTCGCATGCTTTAATGTGACTTGCAAGTCTTTGATTCGCCGTCATGTTTCCCATGTCGCCTCCCAACTCTTGGAACGGCGCAAACGTACCAGACGGTTTCATGCGAAGTCTAACCAAATGCTGTCCTGGCGCTGACCAAATGCTTGACGGTTTTGAACGTTTTAGGCTGATGGCTTATATCTGCAGGTAGAAGCCTTGCCAAGAGATCCCTGTCTCCACATTTTGAGGCCTTGGTCCATTGGATTATCAGAAAGAAAAACCCGTCGAGATTCAAGACTACGCCAAATGCGACTTTGCCTCTGCATGCACCGTCTCTTAGCCGAGCCATCGGCATCTACATGCCTAAAAAATGAGCGTGGATAATCTCCCGTTTTGAGCCTAGTTTTGAGCCAAAAGTGGGAGATTATCCACGCTCGATTTGTAAACGTCCGAAAATCCACGCTCGTGTGTCCGGATATCCTCGCTCGTCACGTCACGGCAGCAGCCACAGCCGCAGCCTAGTGCTCCTCGCCGGCGCGGGCCAGGTCGTAGGGCGTGGTCTGGTAGACGTAGTAGTTGAGCCAGTTGGTGTAGAGCAACTGAGCCTGGCTGCGCCAGACGTTGCGCGGCTCGGCCGTGGGGTCGTCATTCGGGAAGTAATGCGCCGGAACCTGGGGGTTGAGCCCGCGCTTCACGTCGCGCTCGTACTCCAGGCGCAACGTGTCGGTATCGTACTCGGGATGGCCAAAGACAAAGAAGCGACGGCTGTCGGTCGACTTGACGATGTACAGGCCAACCTCGTCAGACACGGCCACAACCTCAAGCTGCGGCTCGGCCTCCACGTCCTCGCGGCGCACATCGGTGTTGCGCGAATGCACGGCATAGAAACGGTCGTCAAAGCCGCGGACCAGCGGGCTTTGCGGCTTCACCAGATAATGCTCAAATACGCCACTCGCCTTTGCCGGTAGGTCGTACTTCTGGATACCGTAATGATGGTATAGACCGGCCTGCGCACCCCAACAAATGTGCAGCGTGGAGTGCACGTGCGTGGTGGACCAATCCATGATCTGGCAGAGCTCGGGCCAGTAGTCGACCTCCTCGAACGGCATCTGCTCCACCGGCGCGCCCGTGATGATCAGGCCGTCGTAGTGGATGTCGCGGATGTCGTCGAACGTGCGATAGAACGTCTCCAGGTGGCCGGCGCTCACGTGCGTGGCCTCGTGCGTTTTCGTGCGCAGCAGGTCCACCTCCACCTGCAGCGGCGTGTTGGAGAGCTTGCGCATGATCTGCGTCTCGGTAGCGATCTTGGTGGGCATGAGGTTGAGGATGAGCACGCGCAGCGGACGGATGTCCTGGTGCAGCGCGCGGTACTCGGTCATGACAAAGATGTTCTCGCTCTCGAGCTGCGCGGCGGCAGGGAGGGCGTCGGGAATGCGAATGGGCATGGATGCTCCTTACGAGTCAGTTGCAGCTATGGTACAACGAGCGGCCCCGTCCGCGCGAGCACATCGCCCACCGATACCGTCAGCGGCCCAAATCGCTCCAAAAGTAGAGATTAAGGCATGCCCAAAAATCTATGGCGCTTTAGCCTAGCAAAGTGGCAACAGGACGCTACAATGGTTCGACGCGAAAACTCGGCCGAAAGGATACATATATGTACCAGACGCGTAAGATCGGTGTGGTCGGCCAGGGCCACGTAGGAGCACATGTCGCCAACAGCCTGCTCATGCAGGGCATTGCCGATGAGCTGCACCTGTGCGATATCAACGAGGCCAAGGTGACGTCCGAGGTCCAGGACCTGCGCGACTCCCTTTCGTTTGTCCCGTACAACACCAAGATCGTCAACTGCTACGACCACTACGAGGAGCTTGCCTGCTGCGACGTCATCGTCAACGCTGCCGGCAAGGTCGCGCTGGCCGCCGGCAACCGCGACGGCGAGCTGTTCTTTACCACCGACGCCGCCCGCACCTTTGCCAAGCGCATCGTCGACGCCGGCTTTGACGGCATCTTCGTGAGCATCTCCAACCCCTGCGACGTCGTGTGCACCGAGCTGTGGCACCTGACCGGCTACGATCCCAAGAAGATCATCGGCTCGGGCTGCGGCCTGGACTCCGCCCGCCTGCGCACCGAGATCTCCAAGAAGGTCGGCGTGAGCCCCAAGTCCATCGACGCCTACATGATCGGCGAGCACGGCTTTAGCCAGCTGGCCGCCTTTAAGTCCGCGACCATCGCCGGCAAAAGCCTCAACGAACTTCAGGCCGAGAACCCCGACAAGTATGCCTTCGACCACATGGAGATCGAGGAGCTCGCGCGCAAGGGCGGCTACGTAACCTACCAGGGTAAGCAGTGCACCGAGTACGCCGTCGCCAACTCCGCCGCGCGCGTCTGCGCCGCTGTGCTGCACAACGAGCACGCCGTGCTTTCGGCCTCTACGCTTATGACCGGCCAGTATGGCGAGGAGGGCATCTTCACCTCCCTGCCGTGCGTGATTGGTGCCGAGGGCGTCGAGGAGGTCTACACGCTCGACCTGTCCGAATGTGAGCTCGAGGGCTTCCACAAGAGCTGCCAGCACATTCGCGACAACATCGCCCAGCTCGACTGGTGGGATGCCGAGGCCTACGACGCCAAGTAAGCCGCTGGCTGCCGCAACCTTGCGAATCTATGCGCGATACTAAGCGGTCCGCACCGGAAACTCACCGGCGCGGCCCGCTTTTTACGCACGCCGTTCACCTGTAAATCGAAGGTGAATACTTTTCCCGTTACCTAGTACTGCTCGATGCCCATGTAGCGACGAATCTCAGGGCTGTGGTCGAACACCTTGCCGCGGGCGGCGCGCAGCTCGCAGCTCATGTTGTAGAAGAAGATCGGCTCCAGGTACGAACGCACGCTGGCGGGCACCTCGCCCACGCCGTACTCGAGTGCATCGAGCACCATAACCGTATCGGTGTGCGTGTTGAGGAACGCCAGCGCGCGCTCCTCCATGGGGCGGCACTCGCCCGATCCGAGCTGCACAAAGTAGAACACGCCGGGCTCGGTAGCCTCGAAAGGACCGTGGAAATACTCGCCGGAGTGGATGTAGCAGCAGTGCTGCCACTGCATCTCCATGAGCGAGCAGATGGCCATGGCATAGGTCTGGCTAAAGTTGGGTCCGGATCCCAAGATGTAGAAAAACTCGTGCTGCTGGCAGAGCTCGGCAAAGCGGGCGCCCAGCTCGGCGTTGACCTTCTCGCGGGCGGTGGGCAGCAGCGCATCCATCTGCTTGAGGCCCTCATACATGTCGGCGAGTGCCTCGTAGCCTTCCTGCTGGTCGAGCAGCTCGGCGGCGATCAGAGCGCCGATACCCTGAGGCACCTCGGCCTGCGGCACGCCCTCGCCCCAGGGGTAGACCCAGGTGGTCCACTTGCCGTTATCGATCTTGGAGCCCTCGCAGTCGGTGAGGGCAACGACCTCGGCGCCAGCGGCCAGCGCCATCTCGCAACCGTCGACGACCTCCTGCGTGTTGCCACTGTGGCTGCAGGCAATAACGAGCGACTTCGGCCCTAGGCTCTTGGGGGCCATCAGGCAAAACTCGCGTGCCGTGTAGACCGTCGAGGTAAACGTGGTGGCCTCGCGCTTGAGCAGCTCGTTGGCCGGCATCAGGTCAATCATCGAACCGCCACAAGCGATCCAAAAGACATTCTCAATCTTGCCCTTGCGCTCGATAATTTCCTGAATCAGATCATGTGCGTTCATGGTGATGCCCCTCCTTGTGCGGCGGTTTTGAACGATGACAGCTCGTACCTGCGGTCGTTCTATGTTGTCCTATTTATAGCACGCACGACGACGCCCGTGAAGTCATCTCGGCAAATTTGTTCTATGTTGTTCTATCTGTGGACGTTAGATGTCGAAGACGTAGCGCGAGCCCACGATCTTTTGGCGTCCGAGCAGCAAGGGTCGCTCGTCCTCATCGGTAAAGTACGCCTCCATATAAAAGAGCGGCTCGCCGACCGGCACCTCCAACAGCGGGGCCGTCTGAGCATCGGCAAGCGCAATCTCCACGGTGCAGGGGTCGGACTTGAGCGGCGCGCGACCCGAATGCTCGGCAACGAACGCAAAGATTGAGTTATCGGTGAGGTCCTCGTCGGCCAGCGTCTGCAGGTAGGGATGGTCGATCAGCACAAAGGCGTTGTTCTCGAGCATGACAGGCACGCCGTCTGCCGTGCGCACGCGCTCGACCACGATAAGCTCGCAGCCGGGCTCTACGCCAAAGAATGCCGCGTCCTCGCGCGTCGCCGCAACCACCGTGCGCGATACCAGGCACGCACCCGGCACCATGTCGTTGGCAGCGCAACCCTCGGAAAAGCTCTGAACGTCACCCTTCTGGACAATCTTGCGCTTGAGCTTGGGCGCGCACACGAACGTGCCCCTCCCCTGCTGGCGGTTGAGATACCCCGCGCGCGACAGCTCCTCGATGGCGCGGCGCACGGTGATGCGTCCCACGCCGTAGTACTTCGCGAGCTCCATCTCGGAAGGAATGCGCGAGCCGGATGCGTACACGCCACGCGCGATCTCGCCCTTTAGATCGTCCATAACCTGCTGGTACAGCGGCACAGCGGACACCTCAGTGCGCTCGGTTTTATCGTCGAATGCCATCGTTACGCTCCATCCCGTGCATGCTCGGACTCAAACTCTTCAATCGCCGCCATAAACTGCTCGCCAAAGGCGTCGGCCTTTTTCTCGCCGATGCCGTTGACCTGGATAAGCTCGTCGCGCGTCTGTGGACGCAGGCGGCACAGACCGCGCAGGGCCTTGTCGGAAAAGACCATATACGGCGCCATCTCCAGCTCCGTCGAGATCTCCTTGCGGAGGGCACGCAGGCGCTCGAACAGCTCGGCATCGTCGCCAACGCGCGGGCGCTGATCCAGCTCGGCCTCCTCGCGTAGCAGATCGACGGCACGGCGGGCGCGGGCCGAAGCTTTGCGCTTGGACGCGCGACGCTTAACGGTAAAGGCGAACGCCTCGTCCTCGACCTCGCCGGCGCGCGGGCCCAGCCCCACGACCGGGTACTGCCCCTGCGAGGTGGCCAGATAACCGCGGCCGCACAGCTGGCCGATGATGTCCTTGATGCGCCCGACCGATTCGCTCGACAGCTCACCGTAGCCGCGGTCCTCGTCCAGATGCATCTGGCGAATGCGCTCGGTGTTGCCGCCGTGGAGCACGTCGGCGACCAGCGATTTGCCAAAGCGCATGGGGCGCGTGGTCACATAGCGCACGGCGGCGCGGGCCATATCGGTGACGTCCTCGACATCGAACTGCGTGAGGCAGTTGCTGCAGTTGCCGCAGCCCTCGGCGTCGTCCGTGGCGGTGCCGCCCGCACCAGCCGCGGCAGCATGCTCGGCCGCGGCCTCGTCGCCAAAGTAGCGCAGCATGTATTCGCGCAGGCAGCCGGTGGTATTGCAGTAGCCCTCCATCTGGCTGAGCAGGCGATATCGATTCTGGAGCGCCCATGCGCGCTGCTCGTCGTCGAGCGCCTCATCGGCAGCATCGCCGCGGTCGATTAGAAAGCGGCGCATACGAAAATCGTTGCCGTTCCACAGCAAGTGGCAGCTGGCCGGGTCGCCGTCGCGACCGGCGCGGCCCGCCTCCTGGTAGTAGGCCTCGATGCTCTCGGGCACGTTGTTGTGGATCACGTAGCGCACGTTGGGCTTGTCGATGCCCATGCCAAAGGCGTTGGTGGCAACCATCACCTGGATGTCGTCGTCGATAAAGGCGCGCTGGCTTTGGCGGCGGGCATCGTTATCCATGCCGGCATGGTAGCGGCCAACGCGAATGCCGCTGGGGCCCAGCGCTTCGGCAAGCTCGCCTGCCAGCGCATCAACTGTCTTGCGGGTCGAGCAATACACGATGCCGCTCTCGCTCGAATGCGCAATCACATAGTCGCGCACCCACGCGGCCTTGGCCTTGTCGCCCATCTCCTCGCAGCCAAAGTAGAGGTTCTTGCGATCGAAGCCCGTCACCACCGTCGCGGGGTTTTGCAGGCCAAGCATCTGCTGAATGTCCGCACGCACGCGCTCGGTTGCCGTAGCGGTAAAGGCCGCCACGATGGGGCGCTGCGGCAGGGAATCGATGAACTCGCGAATCTGCAGGTAGGCGGGGCGGAAATCCTGACCCCATTGGCTCACGCAGTGGGCCTCGTCAATGGCTACGAGCGGCACGCCAATGCCGCCGTCCGCCGCGGCCTCCTGCGCAAAGGCCAAAAAACGCGGCTCGAGCAAGCGCTCGGGCGCCACGTACATAAGCTGGTAGCGGCCCTCGCGCGCCCGCTTGAGCACGGTGTTTTGCTGGGCCGGAGTAAGGCTGGAGTTGAGATAGCTGGGTCGCGCACCCGCCGCGAGCAACGCACGGGTCTGATCCTCCATAAGCGACAGCAGCGGACTCACCACAAAGGTGATGCCGGGCAGCATGAGCGCGGGCACCTGGTAGCAAATGGACTTGCCGGCACCCGTGGGCATAACACCCAGCGCATCGCGACCGGCGAGAATCGCATCGACCATGCGGTCCTGTCCCGAGCGAAACGAGGTGTAGCCAAAATAGGCGCCGAGCGTGTCGAGCGCCATCTGCTGCATGCTATCGGTCATGGTTTCCTAACGTCCAAGTCATCTGCCGCAGATTATACGCCGCCACGCGGACCGGTGCCGCGCCGCTGTCGGCCACGGGCGATGCAGTCCGAAAGGAACGGTAGTCATTGGGGACGTTCTTGAATGACTAGTCGTTTAAGAACGTCCCCAATGACTAAGCTCTTGACAAGCGTGGAAACGTCGCTGGTTGAGCATAAGTCAGCGAAAACGCCCCTAAGCGAGCAAGGTGACGTGAAAGAGGAGGGAAGCGTACTTCGGTACGCGACCGACGATTGAACGTCAGATTGCCGCTTAGGGGCGTTTGCAGCGTCGGCCGGTCCGCCGTTCGTCAGAACGGCGGAACCAACCCTACATGACCATAACGTAGCGCGATCCCACGTAGTACTGCTTACCCATCAGGACCGGTTCGCCATTAGGACCGGTAAAGCCGGCACGCAGGTTGAGCAGTGGATCGTGCGGAGCAATGCCCAACTCGGCCGCCTGCTGCGCATTGGCGCGAACAGCCTCGACCGTACGGTAGCCAACCGAGACAATCGGGATTCCGCCAACACGCTCGACCTCGGCAAAAATCGACTTGTCCTCAAGATCGGCCGTCAACAGCTCGCGGTAGGCATCAAACGGCACAAAGATGTTCTCCTCAAAGATGGGCTCGCCGTCGGCCGTACGCACGCGCTTGATATGCAGCAGCAGCGCATCCTTCTGCAGGCCAAAGAACTCCATCTCGTTTTGGCGCGCCGGAACGATCTGGCGATCGATCACGTGCGCACCGGCCTTCATGCCGTTGCCGGCACACAGCGCGGTAAACGTCTGCAGCGTCGAGGCGTGAAACTGGCGGTTGATGTGCGGCGTGGAGACAAAGGTGCCGCGGCCCTGCTGCTTAACCAGGTAACCATCGGAGCACAGCTCCTCGACAGCGCGGCGCACCGTAATACGGCTCACCTCGTACTGCTCGGCAAGCTCAAGCTCGGACGGAATACGCTCCTTGGGTGCATAAACACCTTTCTCGATCGCATCCTTGATTTCGTCGTAAATCTGCTGGTAAAGTGGTGCATTTTTGGGCGCGGGCATATCTAATCACTCTTATCGAAATATCGAAATAACTAATACGTATATAACGTCTAGTTTCATGTTACCTCATATTGATCAAACGATACACCCTCCCTACCAAAAAGCGACAGCTTCTTTTTGGTAGGTTTTATCTGGGCAAACGAGAGCCTCTCGAAAGCAACGGGGCTTTCGGGGGGCTCGTTCGGATGGGTTGCGCAGGACCGGCAAAATGCCAATACCCTACTTGCCGTCGTCCTGCTGCAGGCTGTCCTGTTCGCTGAGGCGCGCCTGCCTGCTGGCCATGCGTGCGGGCTTATCGGGATCGGGAACGGCCGTGGGCATGGGCTCGTCGACATGACCACCCCACCAGCCGCCCACAAAGTTGAGCGTGTGGAACACGTTGATCACGGCGTCGGGATCAACGTCGCACACCAGCTTGATAATGTCCTGACTCTCGTAGGTCGAGACAACGGTGTTCAGCAGGTACATCTTTTCGCGGCTATATCCGCCGACGACCTCGGCGCAGCTAATGCCGTGCTGAAAATGGTTTACGTAGGCAGTCATGACCTCGTCTGCCTTACGCGTCGTGATCTGCAGCGTCACGCGATCGTAGCGACGATAGAAACTGTCGATGGTCTTGGTCGAAATAAACTGGAACACGATGGAATAAGCCGCCTTGTCCCAGCCAAACATAAAGCCAAAGATCGCCAGGATAAGGCAGTTGAAACCAAAGATGACGCCCCAGATGGTCTTGCCCGTGTGGTTGGAAACCCACAGCGCGATAAAGTCGGTGCCGCCGGTGGATGCGCCGGATTTAAGTGCGATGGCAGCGCCCAGGCCCGAGACCACGCCGCCAAAAATGATGAGCATGATCTTGTCGCCCAAAAATGGAGCGAAGTGAAAGACGTTGAGGAACAGCGACGAGAGCACGACCTGCATCATCGAGAAGATGACGAAGCGCTTGCTAATGCCGCTCCAGCATAGGAGCGCCACGGGGATGTTGAGCGCGAGCATACCGAGCGAAATGTCGATGCGAACGCCGCCCAGCGAGGTAACGCGATCGAGCAGGACCGCAACGCCGGTGAGGCCACTCGGAAGCAGGTCGGCGGGCTGAATGAACGCCTGGATCAGGAATGTCTGGAGAACGGCGGAAATAGTGACCGCCACGGCAGTAATGGCGCGGCGGACGATGGTGAGGCGGCCGAGCATGAGCACGCGGTCCGTGAGCTGATCGATGGCGTTCGCCACGTAGGCTCCTTTCGAAGGCAGATGTGGTTGTGGGGCATGCCCGCGATTGTAGCATGGAGCGTGCGGGGGCGCTTCAATTCAACCTCCCTCGACAACCAAAACGGGACCAGCAACACCACGACCAAAGGGCAAAATTCCAAGTGAGTAGACTTTTTACGATCTGCCGAGCACACCCAAAACCGCCATCCCTGTGACCTGCGGTTTTACAAAGGAAGATATGCATTGTGCTCGGCCTGCGCCAAAAAGTCTACTCACTTAGCCCGAATCGAAGCCAAGCGGATCAAAATCGAAACCAAATCGAGCCAGTCCACCGCAAAAAACGTTTGAACCAGTGCTTCTCGCGGCGGATTGACACTACAAAGCGGCCAAAATATCGGTCAGATTATCGATAACGGCATCGGCTCGCGATTGATCGAGGTTGACACCCTCGTGCGGACGCAGCGCCAGGACACGGGCGCCGGAGCGCTTGCCGGCCTCGATGCCCAAAGGCGAGTCCTCGATAACCAGGCACTCGGTAGGCTCCACCCCCAGCGCCTCCATGGCACGCAGGTAGATCTCGGGGTCGGGCTTAAACGCACTGCACTCGTGACCGCTGATGGTGTAATCCAGCACATCGGCAATGTCAGCGATCTTCACCAGTTCGTCAATCAACTCGCGATAGGACGAGCTCGCGATGGCACACTTCACGCCGCGCTCGCGCAGCTTGCGCATCACCGGCTCCGTCTGCTCGTTGAGCAGCTCGGCATACGGAACGGGGTGGTCCGGGCTGTAGACCTGCTTGTACTCCACGCGCAGGCGCTCGCGCAGCTCAACATCGTCGGGCACCAGCGCCTCCCAAATGGCCGGCTCGTTAGACCCCGAAAGATCGGGAATCTCGTCAAAGTGGAACCCCTTCTCTTCCATAAACGCCACGCGGCGACGGTTGTAGAACCACTCGGTATCGACCAGCACGCCGTCCATGTCAAACAGCACTGCCTTAATCATACGCATCTCCTCCCACCTGCCAAAAAGGGACAGGTTTATTTTGGTAGGTTTTATCTGGGATTTGCGACGCGACAGACACGCCCTCCCCAGAGCAAAAAAGGGGACGGGGCGCAAACCCCATCCCCTCTCAATCAACCCGTAAGGTCTACTTACTTGTGATTAGTAGGAAAGCTTCCACATGTAGCGACGCATGGTCAGCGGGTGCTGACGGGCCTCGGCGATCTGGTTGCCGTACTCGCGCATAACGGCGAGGTGCAGCAGCGGGTTGAAGTAGGTGACGACGCTCGCGGGCACGGCGTCGGCCAGGCCGTAGTCCTTGGAGTCGATCAGAGCGACCTTGGCGCCCATGCGCTCAAGGAAGGTGAGGGCGCGAGCGTCCATCGGACGGGTGGCGCCATCGGACATGAAGAAGACGTAGGGCTTACCCTCGGTGGAAACCTCGAACGGGCCGTGGAAGTACTCGCCGGTGTTGTAGGCGGCGGCGTCGATCCACTGCATCTCGGTGAACAGGAAGGCGGCGTGAGAATAAGCCATCTTCTCGGAGGCACCGGAGGCCATGAAGTAGATCATCTTGTCGTCCTTGAAGTCCTCGGCGAACTTCTTGGCGAGCTTCTTGCAGTGCTGAGCGGCGTTCTCGCAGAGATCGAAGACGTTGGTGAGGCCGGTGATCATGTCCTCGTAGTGGTCATAGCCCTCGGTCTGCTGAAGGATCTCGACAGCAAGAGCGATGGCATAGCCGGGCTTCTCGCACTTGGCAGCGTAGTTGGCGTGGAAGCCGTGAACGATGACATGGTCGGCGTCGACGGTCAGAGCGGAGCCAGCCTTGTTGGTGAGGGAGACGACCGGGCAGTTGTGCTTCTTGGCGGTCTTGTTGGCCTCGACGGTCTCGGGCGTGGAGCCACCGAGGGAGCAGGTGATCACGAAGGTGTGCTCGTTGACCCAGGAAGGCGTGTCGTAGTTGAACTCGTTAGCGGTGAAGATCTGAACGTTCAGCTTGTCCGTGTTGTTGGCCAGGAAGTACTTGGCGGGGTAAAGGTCGGACATGGAAGCACCGCATCCGACGAAGGCGACGCTGTGGATCTCGTGGTTGGACAGGACGTCAGCGACGATCTGTTTAGGGAGGTTAAGGTCGATCTCGTACATCTGACACATTCCTTTCGATTTTTGCGGCGCCACATTGCCGAGCGCTCGCAGGGTTACCGTGGTTTGGACCGAGTCGCCGGCCCGTTGAGAATGTGTCAAAGGAACTGTCCCTTTGACACATTTAGGGATGGAAGCCTGCCTGGGGTATGGGATGTCAGGCAGGCTCCCCGGGGGAAGCGATTAGACGCTTGGTCGCGACTAGGCCAGGATGCCGGCCGCGGAGAGGGCGATGCCGCCCACGATGGCGATCACGAGAAGCCAACCGGTGTTGACGTTCTTCTTGATGAGCCAGTACATAAGGCCGGTAAGGCCGAGGGAGATCATCTGGGGCATCATGCCGTCCAGGATGTCCTGGATCACGACGGTGCCGTCAGCGAACTGCAGCGGGGTGGTGGCGCCGATCAGCGTAGCGATCATGCCGCCCACGGACATAAGACCCACGATGCCGCAGACATACATGAGCTTCTCCATGAGGTCGCCGCCCTGAAGCTTGCTCAGGTACTCGTGGCCGCCCTGATAGCCCATCTTGGCTGCGAACCAAGTGATCAGCACAGAGGGGACGATGGAGATGAGCATGGCCAGGATCGGGCCCATGATGGAGCCCTGCTGAGCCAGCTGAACGCCCAGGCCAAAGGCGATAACGCGGATGGTGCCCTGGAATAAGGAGTCACCGATGCCGGAAAGCGGACCCATGAGGGAGGTCTTGACCGCGTTGATCGAATCGGGATCGAAGTTCTCGGGGTCCTTGGCGTACTCCTCCTCCATGGAGGCGGCGAGGCCCAGGATGAAAGCGCTCGTCTGCGGGGTGCAGTTGTAGAACGCCATGTGACGGTGGTAAGCCTCTTTCTTAGCAGCGAGCTGCTTGGGGTCGGACTCGTCCGGATAGAGGCGATCGAGCGTGGGAACCATGCCGTAGAGGAAGCCCATGTTCATCTGACGCTCGTAGTTCCAAGAGGCCTGGATGGCCCAGGAGCGCCAGAAGAACTGGCTGACCTTCTTGTTCAGGGACACGTCCTTGGTTGCGGTTGCCATAGTGTGTTCCTCCTTAGTCTTCGTCGTCTTCGAGCGGATCGTAGTCGGAATCGACACCGGCGGCTGCATGGGACCCGTTGAACTTGAAGCCCATGAAGACGACAGCCAGGCACACACCGATCAGAGCGACCGCGATGACGGACAGGTTGAGGTAAGCGGCGAGCAGGAAACCGATGAACAGGAACGGAGTCATACCCTTCTTGATCATCATGGTGAGCAGCAGGGCCAAGCCGTAGGCGGTCATGATCTTGGTCGAAACGTTAAGACCAGTGGACAGCCACTCGGGAACCATGTTGACGATGGCCTGAACCAGGTCGGTGCCAACAAAGACGGCGAGGAAGATCGGCAGGAAGTACATGATGGCGTACAGACCGGAGCCGGCGCAGATGTGCATACGATAGGCGGTCTTGAACTTTCCGTTATCGATCGCGCTATCTGCCACATGGGTGAGGGCGGCGATGATGGAACGGAACACGATGCCGAGGAGCTGACCCAGGACGGCGACCGGGATGGCGATCGTCATGGCGGTCTCGGCAGAAGCATCGGTCAGGCACGCAAAGGCAGCGGCCACGATGCCGCCCAGGACCATATCGGGCGGAACGGCGGCGCCGACCTGCACCAGGCCCATGGACACGAGCTCGACGGCGGCACCGACGGCAAGGCCGGTGGGCACATCGCCCAGCAGCAGACCGACGAGCGTAGCGCCAACGAGGGGCTGCTCGAAGTTAAGACGACCGAGCAGGCGGGAGTCCCACATGCAGAACACGCCGACGAGGCCGACGAGCACCGCACTGATGAACGTATTCATACCCTTCTCCTTTCAGTCAGGCAAAAGCCTGGTTGATTACAGCTTGGCGTCGATGTCGACGCTCTGATACGTAGGGGTCTGCTGGACATAGAGCTTGATGCCCATGTCGAGCAGCTGGTTGACGTCGGCCTTCTGGGTGGCGTCGAGGAAGACGGAGCTGTCCTTGCCGCCGACCTGATCGGCACCGTCGTGGTTGGCGGTGGCGCCCAGGTTGATGGCGTCGAGCTTGTAGCCCTGACAGAACTGCAGCATCTCGGCAGTGTTGCCAAAGACGAACATGACGCGCTCGCCGAGGGTGTTGAGCTTATCCATCTTGGCGAGGGCACGCTCGACGGTGAAGACGTTCAGGCGCACGCCCTGGGGCTTGGCCAGCTTAAGAGCGCCCTTCTTGATGTCATCGTTGGCGGCAGCGTTGTCGACGACGATGATGCGCTCGGCCTGAACCTTGGTGGTCCAAGTAAAGACGACCTGGCCGTGCAGCAGACGGTAGTCAAGACGTGCGAGGACGATCTTGGCGGGACCGGAGCTGTGACGGGACGCCTTGGCCTTCTTGGCGGGAGCCGCGGCGGCCTCGACCGGTGCGTTGGGGTTGGTCAGACCGGTGCGGGCCTCATTGATGAGGGCCGCGAGCTCGGCGCCCTTGACGGGGGCGGGGCTCATAGCAAGCGTGAGCGCCAACGGGATGTTGAAACCGCTGACAACCGTGAACTTCGTGCCGTTCTTGGAAAGCTCGACCATGTTGTTGTTGACCGAGCTGCCGAGCATATCGGTCAGCACATAGACGGTGTCGTCCGCGTTGAACGTGGCGATCATAGCCTCAACCTTATTGGTGATGGGCTCCTTGTCGTCACGAGCAAGCGACACGACGTGGACGTTCGACACGTCGCCGAGAACCATCTCGAGCGTGTCTTTGGCGCCTGCGGCCAGGCCGCCATGAGATGCGAGAATGATCTGATTCATCTTGCCTCCTCCTTTTCGTTATGGTCATTATAACGTCTTATACGTTGCTTATATTGCTAATTAGTATAAAGACCGTTCGCGGGTGAAAATCGACCGTTGACGGGTTTAACGTACTCGAAACGTTGGACTGGGTAGGCCGGCGCTAGCTGGATAACCCCAGGTCAGACCCTGCGCGCAATCCCCTATCGCACGAAGTACCAGGGGCTTTCCTGTACGGTGGGTTCCAGCGCAATGCCGGTGCGTTCCTTAAACAGATCCATGTCCTGAGATTTTTCGGTCCACCACGCGTTGGGCTTAAAGGTCATGCTCTCAATGACATGACCGACAAACACACTGTTGCGCAGCTTGGAGAAGTCGGTGTTCATAATCAGGATGGACGCGAGCACCAACACGATGCCCAGGACTTTAATCGCGCCGGCGGGCTCGGCGTAGACACCAATGCCCACCAGTACGGTGACGACCGTCTCGAAAGACATTACGACGGGAACTTTCGATGTCTCGAGCCCCATGGACAGACCCTGCATATATAAGATGTAAGCAACGGCTGTGGGGATGAGTCCAAAGCCAAGGAACAGCAGCAGCAGCTGTGGCGACATTGCCGCGGCGACATCCGGCCACGGAGCCGCGATAGCTGCCATAACCGCACCGCCAAAAACAAAGCCCCAAAACGTGACAGCCAGCGGGTGGACCGTCTTGGTTGCTATTCGGCTAAACACCGCGAGCGACGCACCACAAAGGCCTGCAATCACGCCCGACGTGACGCCCCAAACCGAAAAATGAAAACCGGAAAGGTCGCCATTGGTCACTGCAAGCACGCAGCCTACGATGTTAAAGACAATGGCAACGAGCTTGTTGGGGGTCACGTCCTCGCGATAAAGCACGCGGCCGAGCATGACGCCAAACACCGGCGAGGTGTAGAGCAGCACCGAGGCCGTGGACATGCCCACCTCGCCCATGCACTCGTAATAACAGGTGTTGGCGGCGGCCAAACCGACGATGCCGACAAGCGCACAGGGAACAAGCTCTTTAGGGCTTGCCTTGAACAGGGCCAGCGGACCCTGAGCCACGGTAGACCCCTCACCCGGACGGCAGCCCATAAACATCAGGACCGGCGCCAAGATAAGCGCTCCGACCAACAAGCGAAAGGCAGCCATGCTCTGGGACGAAACGCCCATGGCCGAGATGCCGTTTACAAAGATTCCGATGCTGCCCCACATAAGCGCGGCGATCAGCACCAGCACATAGCCCAGATTGCTTTTCTTCAACGCAGCCTCCTCGGTATTGTTTCCAATATGTTTCGTACTACGTTATAGTCGTTATATACATTTTTCAAGACACAAATCGGCGAGCGGATAAGTGATCCGTTTTCCTCCGCCCCCAGCGGATTACTGGGCGGTTGCGGTGAAATAGTTCCTAAATAGAGGCTTCAAGCCCCCAAGCAGGAACTATTCCACCGCAACTTATGAGGACATCGAGCTGTTAGGCCGCTCTATCCCCTAGTAGTCCAGCTTCCACATGTAGCGGCGCGTCATGTAGTCCTTGTGGGTGACGGCAGAGAGCGCACGCATGTACACGTTGTTGAGGATCGGGGCAAAGATCAGGTGATTGAAGTACTCGCTCACGCTGTCCTTGATGTCGTTGAGGCCGAGCTCCTTGGCGTCGAGCTGATAGACGCGCTCGCCACCGTACTGGTTGACGAAGCGGATGCCGCGCTCGTCGTTGCAGCGGCTGCGGCCGACGCTGATGAGCTGGAACAGCGAGGTGCGCTTGTCCAGGATCTCGAAGGGGCCGTGGAAGAAGTCGCAGGTGTTGATGGTGCAGGAGTCGATCTGCAGCATCTCCTGCACGTTGCAGATGCTAAAGACGTAGGCGGCACCAAAGAGCGGACCCTGAGCCATCACGTTGATGCAGGGCTTGTCGGCGTTTTGCTCGGCCCACTTGGCGGCGAGCGGACGGGTGTACTCGACGGCCTTGCGATAGATGGGGTCAACCAGGTCGAAGGCGGCCATAGCGGTCTCATACTCGGCATAGCCCTCGGTCTGCTGCGTAAGCTCCATGGCGATCATGGTCACGACGGCGGAGTTGGTACGGCCCATGCAAGACTCGTCGACGGCCAGGCTGTCATACTGAATCTTGTAGTCGCAGACCTCGGTGAGGCCGGACTCATCGACATAGATGGCGATGGTGCTGGCGCCGTGGTCCTTGGCGACCTGGGCGGCGACGATGGTCTCCTTGGTGCCGCGCATGGACACGACGACGGCCAGGGTGTTCTCGTTGACATAGGCGGGCGTGGCGTGCACGAACTCATTGCTGGTGTAGCTGGAGCTCACGACCTGCGTGGCCTCGTGCTCCATAAAGTACTGGGCAGGATAGTTGCCGCCGTTGGATCCGCCGGCGCCAATCCACACGACGCGCTTGATGCCGCCCTTGTCTGCCTTGTCGGCCAAAACCTGGGAGACGACGTCCTTAACCTGTTCCTGAGTAGTCATCGTGCATCAGCCTTTCTTCTCGTTTGATGCTCTCGATGGCATACAAGTTACATACATGTTTTGGTTATGTCGACTAGTTGTATGCTATATTTGTCTTAAAAAATTTGCTGATACGGTTTTCGATAACTTGATACCAGCGGTTTTGTTGTTGTATTGAATACATGCTTGATTAGATACGCATACAGGTTAGATACAGGTTGATCGCATGAACGCTTCATCTAAAAAGAGACTGACCCAATACGAGCGCTTGGCGGGCATGCTGCGCGACCGCATCGCCTCCGGCACCTACGCGCGCGGAGACAAGCTGCCGTCCGAGATGGAACTCATGGACGAATCGGGGCTGTCGCGCAGCACCGTACGCCACGCCCTTAAGGTGCTCGTTGATGAGGGCCTGGTGCGCACCGAGCGCGGGCGTGGCGCCTTTGTGGCCGACACGCCGGCGCTCCACGAGAACAACCTGGTGTTTTCGAGCTACACGACACAGGTCCAGGGTCAGGGTATGAAGCCCACCACGCGCACGGTGGACTCGGGCTTTGCCAAGGCCGCGGGCAATGCGGCCAAGTTCTTCGATGTCGCCGTGGGCAGCAAGCTCGTCAAACTTGTCCGCCTGCGTTATCTGGACGATGCGCCGCTGTGCCTGGAGACCACCTATCTACCACCGAGCTTCGAAGCACTCATCGATCGCGATATCAACGGTTCGCTCTACGCCACGCTGCGCCAGGAATTCCATCGCGCGCCGGCACAGGGACATAAGACCTTTGAGGTGTGCTATGCCTCGCAAAACGAGGCGTTTTTGCTCAACGTTGGGCGCGGGCAGGCGCTGATCCTGATCACCGACTACGTGTACGACACCGACGGCCGACCGCTCCATGTCTCCAAGCGCATCCAACGCACCGACCGCGCCAAATACACCGAGCCCATCGGCTAACCTGCCAAAATAAACCTGTCCCTAAATGGTAGGTTTGGGGAGGTCGGGGAACCAGGTTGGTTTGGGTTGGTTGGGCGTGCGCTCGACTAAGACCAACTCCATCCAGCACATGTCGTACCAGCGGCCGAATTTTTGGGCGCAGCGGTCAAAGGCGCCCACCAGGCGGTAGCCCATATGGGCATGGAAATCCTGGCTGTTGTGCGTCAGATACTCGTCGTCCTTGTCGTGCGGCACGGCGATGAGGGCGCACATATTGGTAATGCCCATCGCGATTAGGCACTGCTTGAGCGCATCGTGCAGCTTGCGACCCAGCCCGCCATGGCGCACGTCGCGCGCCAGGTAGATCGACGTCTCGACCGACCAGTCGTATGCCTCGCGGCTGTTAAGCGGACTCACGTAGGCATAGCCTACCGGACGCCCGTCCAACTCCATCACCAAATACGGATAGCGCTTGAGCGTACGCTCGATGCGCCCGGCGAACTCCTCAACGCTCGGCACCTCGTATTCGCAGGTAATCGCCGTCTGGCGCACATACGGCTCATAGATGGCAAGCAACGCCGACGCATCATCGGGCGTCGCTAGGCGAATCGTCGGCTCGGACATCTCGGTCATACAACCCTTCCCCCTCAAAAACAGAGGCCGCCTTGCGCCAAATCCAGCGCAAGGCGGCCCCCCGTCATTACATCAGGCTACAGGACAGCCGCCAACGCGTCGATATCCCCCTGCGTCGTGGCCCAGCTGGTGCAAAAGCGCACCACCGTGTGGGTCTCGTCGTACTTTTCCCAGTACTCGATCGCCGCATGCTCGCGAATGCGCGCCATGTCCTCGTTGGGCAGAATCACGAACTGCTGGTTAGTCGGCGTCTCCAAGAAGAACCGGTAGCCGTGCTCGTGCAGCACGCGACGAAGCGCCTGCGCGGTTTCGATCGTCTGACGGCCAATCTCAAAATACAGGCCGTCGGTAAAGAGCGCCTCAAACTGCACGCCCGTCAGGCGGCCCTTGGCCAACAGCGCGCCGTGCTGCTTAATACGCGGAATGGGATGCGCCGGGGCGCGCATGCCGCAGAACACCACAGCCTCGCCGCAGAGCGCGCCGCACTTGGTGCCGCCGATGTAGAACACGTCGCACAGCTGCGCCAGCTCGGGCAGGGTAATGTCGCACTCATCGGCCGCCAGCGCATAGGCCAGGCGGGCGCCATCCACAAACAGCGGAATCTCGCGCTTCTGGCACACTGCGTGAATCGCCGCGAGCTCGGCCTTGGAGTACAGCGTGCCGTACTCGGTCGATAGGCTCACGTACACGGCACCCGGGAACACCGTGTGCTCGTAGCTCTCGTTTTCGTAGAACACCTGGATATAGTTCTCGAGGTCCTCGGCGTGCATCTTGCCCTCGTAGCCGGGGATGGTGAGCACCTTGTGGCCGCCAAACTCGATGGCGCCCGCCTCGTGACAGGCGACGTGACCAGTCTCGGCAGCAACGACGCCCTCGTACGGCGCAAGCAGCATGTCGATCACCGTCGCGTTAGCCTGCGTGCCGCCCACCAGGAAAAACACGTCGGCGTCAGGCGCCTGGCAGGCCTCGCGAATAAGTTGCTTGGCGCGCTCGGTATGCGCATCGGTACCGTAGCCGGGCTGCGGCTCCATATTGGTGTCGACGAGCGCCTGCAGCACCGCTGGGTGTGCGCCGTGGGAATAGTCGTTGTTGAACGCGAGCATGGCAATCCTCTCTTACCGGGTATCGGCCAGATGATTCAAACGGAGCTATTGTACGCCGCTGGGATAGGCAATGCGCGCGGCAAGGCACTCAAGTGCCAGTACCAGAGCAAAACCGCAGCTCACGTCACTCAAAAAGTGCGCTCCGATCACGATACGGCCAAAGGCGACGAGCGCCGCGACCACAGCCGCCGTCCAAAAGACCACCCGGCGGAGCGACGGCTCTTCCTTAAAGGCCGCCGCGGGAAGCCCGGCGAGCATAAGGCCGATCGCCGCGTGCGCCGTGTGTCCACTCGCGAACGACTTAAAGCCGTCCTTGATTACGCCGGCGGCGATATAGCTCCACTTGGCGGGGTTGCCAATCACCCACCACGGCTGAAACTCGAGTCCCTGCGTCACCTCGATCACGCGCATGCGTGGGCGCGACCACAGCGGCTTGACAATCACGTTGAGGATGATGGCCTGAGCGACCCACACGACAAGCACCATCAACGCCCAGCGCGTGAGCTCGTCGGGCTCGGTCGTGCGCGTGAGGCGATAGACGATAAGGTTGGCGGCGATCACCAGCACAAACGTCAGCACCAACTGAACAGCGATGAGTTTGCCGCCAACTTTCAGGGACGAGACGATCTCGTAGCCGGCCAGGCCAACGTTGACGAGGATGCCGAGCACGGCGAGCCATTTGCTCCCTCTGGAATCGGGACGCACCGCGCGCACGAGCATAACGCCCGCGACGCTTGCCGTCAGCTCGAACGGCAGCTCGCCGGCGGCCTCGATAAGGCGACCGTACATACTGCCGATATTGAACAGCGCGCTCGAGATCTGATAATCAAAGAAACTGCCCACGCCCAGGCAAAGGGCAAGGATGACCGCGATAGCAGCGGCGTCTTTCTTGTAGATGTATCCAAACATGCTTTCCTTTCGGTCGGGCGAAGGGTCGACCCGCAACGTGGTGGGGCAAAGATAGCTTTGTCCCATAAATACCCTTACAGGTTGAGCATAAGTGAGCGAAAACGTTCCATTTGTGGCAAGGTGGCCCGAAGGAGGAGGGAAGCGTACTTGCGTACGCGACCGACGAGTGAGGGTCAGATTGCCCAAATGGAGCGTTTGCAGCGTCGACCTGCTAGTCGTCGTCGCTAGCACCCAACTGCTGCAGCAGCATGAGCGCCGCCGCCACCGGGCCGGTGCCGTCGTTGGCGTCGAGGCCGCGACCCAGGCCGCTGCCCGCACCGGCGCCCGCCTTATAGGGCACCGACAGCTTGCGGCTCTTGGGGAAGTTCACCGCGCCATAGCGGGTCTTAAGATCAAAGGCCACCTTCTTGGGCACGTCGACGCCCAAAAACGTGATGCGGCCGCCGCTGAGCGTGACACTCTCGAGCCCCAAGCGCTCGCCGCGGATACGAATACGCGCGCGGTTGAACAGATTGAGCCCCGCCAACGGCAGCTCACCGTGCGTGGCCTCGGTCTCTTCCTGCACCTCGTCGATACTCTCCAGGTCCTCGGCCGCCGCGAGCTTGCGGTACACGAGCACGCGCTGGTCCACCGCCGGCAGGTACTCCTCGGACAAGAAATAATCGGCCGGCAGGTTAATACCCACGCTCGCCGCCTCCACGCCGGCATCGTCGTCGCCGCGCGCCTCGGCCACGGCCTGTCCCAGCATCTGCGTAAACAGGTCAAAGCCCACGCTCGACAGGTTGCCGTGCTGCTCGGCTCCCATAAGCGAGCCGGCGCCGCGAATCTCCAGGTCGCGCATGGCGATGCGCATGCCGCTGCCCAGGTCCTGGAACTCGGAAAGTGCGGTCAGGCGCGCCGTCGCCTCCTCGGTGAGCGGCAGCTCGCCCGGGAACATAAAGTACGCGTAGGCCTGCGTGGCAGAGCGGCCCACACGGCCCTTGAGCTGGTAGAGCTGCGCCAGGCCAAGGCGCTGCGAGTCCTCGATGATCAGCGTGTTGGCCGTTGCGTTGTCGATGCCGCTCTCCACGATGGTCGTGGCGATGAGCACATCGATCTTTTTGGTCGCGAACTCAATCATCACGTCCTCGACCTCGCGCGGGCTCATCTTGCCGTGTGCCACGCCCACGCGCGCCTCGGGCGCGGCCTCATGCACGCGCGCCACGGCGTCATCGATGGTCTTAACGCGGTTGGACACGTAGTACACCTGGCCGCCGCGGCCCACCTCCAGGCGAATCGCCGCGCTCACCACATCGGGGTCGTACTCCCCCACGTGCACGATCACGGGACGACGCCCGGTCGGCGGCGTGGTGATCAGGCTCATATCGCGCACGCCGCTCGTAGCCATCTGCATGGTACGCGGGATAGGCGTGGCCGAAAGCGTGAGCACGTCAATCTGCTCGCGCAGGTTCTTGAGCTGCTCCTTGTGCTGCACGCCAAAGCGTTGTTCCTCGTCAATGATCACCAGGCCCAGGTTTTTGGGGTTCACATCGGCCGAAAGCAGGCGGTGCGTGCCGATAAGCACGTCAATCGTGCCCTCGGCGAACGCCTTGAGTGCGCGCTTTTGCTGCGCCGGTGTGCGGAAGCGGCTGAGCACCTCGACCTCAAGGCCAAACGGAGCAAAGCGCTCAAAGAACGTCTCGTAGTGCTGCTGGGCCAGAATGGTCGTGGGGCAGAGCACCATGACCTGGCGGCCGGAGTCAACGCACTTAAACGCCGCGCGCAGAGCGACCTCGGTCTTGCCAAAGCCCACGTCGCCGCACAGCAGGCGGTCCATGGGCTTGGGCGCCTCCATGTCGGCCTTAATGTCGGCGATGGCCTCCAGCTGGTCGCGCGTCTCGTCGTAAGGGAAGCTCTGCTCCATCTCGATCTGCTCGGGCGTGTCGGGCGGGCAGGCGATACCGGTAATCGACGAGCGGCGCGTATACAGATCGACCAGGTCAAACGCCAGCTTTTTGGCGTTCTTGCGTGCCTTGTTGGCGGCACGCGTCCAGTCGGCGGTATTGAGCCTGGTCAGGCGCGGCTTGTCACCGTCGGGACCGACGTATCGCGTGATGCGGTCGACCTGCTCGAGCGGCACGTAGAGCTTGTCGCCGTCGGCATATTCCAGCAAAAAGTAGTCGCGCTCCTTGCCGCCCACTTCTTGGCGCGCGATCTCGCTAAAGAGTGCGATGCCGTGAGTGGCGTGCACCACGTAGTCGCCCGGCTTAAACGGGAATGTGATCTGCGTAATGTCCACCTTGCGGCGGCTGCGCGCGCGGTTGGCGTCCATGCGGGCGTTGAGGTCGGCAATCGAGAACACGGCCAGGTTGGCATCGGGCACCACCACGCCCTGCGGCAGAGCGGCATCGACAAAGGTCACGCGTCCGCGCGAGATAGTAGGCACGGCGGCGCCGGCGGCTGCCTGGGCGGCACCTGCCTCGAGCGAGCGGGCGTTGAGCGAATCGGCCTTGCGCTCGCGAATTGCAGCATGGGCATCCTGACGGGCAGCACGGTCGGCAGAATCTGCCGCCGCCACGCGCACGCGCTCGCCAATGACGCCGGCGTTTTCGGGCGCCGCGGTCAGCGATTCCTCAAAGGTAATGCCCTCGTCGCCAAAGGTGAGCTCCATCGACTCGCGCGCACCGCGGTCGGGAATGGCAAACACGCAGGCGTAACGCTTGCCCACGACTTCCTGAATGCGCGTCATAAAGCGATTGTCCGAACCCGCGATGGCCGGCTGCTCAATCTTGAGCTCGGCCGTAACCGCACCGCCGGCACGGATGAGGCTTACGTAGTTCAGGCGCTGCTGAGCACCAAAATCGAGCTGCTGGGCACGTACATACAGGCCATCCAGTCGGTCGACCCCCGCCTCGCCGGCACGGGCCTCGATATCCTCGTAGGCACGCAGGCAATCGTCGAACAGCGAGCGCGGCTCGGACAGCACCACGAGCGCCTTGCCGCTCACGTGCGCCAGCGGGCTCACGGTCTGGCCGTACATCACCGGCAAAAAGCGGTCGAGCTCGGGCGTGACGATACGCGCATCCACCATCTCGAGCAGCGCTGCCAGTTTGCTGTCGTCCTGGCTGGCGCGATAAAGCGCCACATGCATGTTGTGGACGGCCTCGTCGGTAAGCGCCAGCTCACGGCAGGGGAAGATCTCGATACTGTCCTCGTTGCCGATGGTCTGCCCCGTTGAGCTCACCATGCGACGGATGCGATCGATCTCGTCGCCGAAGAACTCGATGCGCACGGGCGCTTTTTCCTGCGCGGGGAACACCTCGACGGTGTCGCCGTGCACGCGGAACAGACCAGGCGCGTCGGCGGCGCCGGCATTGGTGTAGCCCATGCCCACCAGGCGCTGCGGCACCTCGTCAAAAGGAATCTCCTCGCCCACCGCGAAGGTCGTGGACTCCCAGTAGCGGCTCTCGACTGGCGGCACGCAACGCAGCAACGCGCGGGCCGAGGCGACCATGATGCAGTTGTCACCGCGAACGATGCGTCCCAGGGCCTCGCAGCGCTGGGCAACCACAGCATCGTCGGGCGCCTGCTCGCGCCACGGATAGTCCTTGCGCTCGGGAAAACGGCACACGTGTGCCAGACCCACGTAGGCGGCAAGGCTGCGCGCGGCGCGATCGGCCGCATCCTCGCCGCTCACAATATAGACCGTCGGGCGCGGACGGCGCGCAAACTGGGCGGCCGCCATAAGCGTGCGACCCGACTGCGACACGGCCAGCGTCACGTCCTCGCCGGCATCGAGTCCGGCCTCGACGGTCTGCAGCGCCTCGGCAGTGTAGAGCTGCGCGGCTATACGGCTGTC
>CABSNL010000026.1 GCA_902479095.1 uncultured Collinsella sp.
TAGCTTCGTCGGCAGCGTCAGATGTGTATAAGAGACAGGCGGGGCACGTAGCGGCCGGGTTGGGCTCCGGTGGGCTCGCCGTCGCGCGCCACCAGCACGCCGTTGACGTAAACAGCCTTGGCGCGGCCATGTGCCTCAAAACCCTCGAGCGGCGTGTAGTCCACGGCCTGATGCTGCGTCGCGGCGCTGATCGTCCAGCGCGCCTTGGGATCCCACACGCACACGTCGGCATCGGAGCCCTCGGCAAGACAGCCCTTGCGCGGATACATGCCAAAGACGCGCGCCGGGTTCTCGCTCATCAGGCGGCAGAGGTCCTCGGGGCCCAGTCGCCCCTCAAAGCTCGTGGCAATCGCGACGGGGCGATGCTCCACACCGGGCCCGCCGTTGGGAATCGCGCGGAAGTCGTCGCGCCCGCGGTCCTTTTGCCCATGCAGGTTAAAGCTGCAGTGGTCGGTCGCAATCGTATCGATCTCGCCGGCCACAAGCGCCTCGCGCAGTGCCGCACGGTCACCCGCATGGCGCAGCGGCGGGCTCATCACATACTTGGCGCCCGCAAAGCCGTCCTCGCCCTGCTCCAAGTAGCAAGTATCGTCGAGCATCAGATACTGAGGGCAGGTCTCGACATAGATGTTCTTCTGCCCGCGCGCTTTGGCAGCACGGATGGCCTCGAGCCCCAGCTTGGTCGAAAGGTGCACCACGTTGACCGGAGCGTCCCCGGCCAAGTGAGCCAGATACAGCAGGCGGCTCACGGCCTCGGCCTCACACACGTCCGGACGGCTGAGCGCATGGCCCTCGGGCCCGTGGATACCCTGCTCAAACACGCGCTTCTGCAGCGCGTTGACCAACGTGCCGTTCTCGCAATGCACGCACAGGATACCGCCCAGGCGCTTGAGCTCCTCCAGCACCTCGAGCGTCTCGGCATCGTTCAAGCGCAGATGGTCGTAGGCAAAGTAGGTCTTAAACGACGACACGCCCGCCTCGCGCATGGCCGAAAGATCGGCGCGGTTGCGCTCATTCCACTCGGCGAGTGCCATATGAAAGGCGTAGTTGGCCGTGCAGGTGCCGTCAGCGCGGCGATGCCACTCGGCCAAGGCATCGGGCATGGTCACGCCGCGATCGGCCGTGGCGTAGTCGACGATGGTCGTCGTACCGCCGCAGGCGGCCGCACGCGTGCCGGTTTCAAAGCTATCTGCCGTCCAATCCATGCCAGTCCAGCACTGCATGTGCGTGTGGCCGTCGATAAAGCCGGGAAACACCCAGCAGCCCGCGGCGTCCTCGACGGTATCGCCCTCGGCCGGCTCAATCGCCGCGGCAATCCGCACAATCTTGTCGCCCTCCATGGCAAGATCGGCGCGGCGAAGCCCCTGGGGCGTCACGAGCGCGCCGTTTTTGATGATGATCATGTTGCTCCTTATTGATTAATACAGTTGGCCACGCGATCAAAATACGAGCAGGCCGCGATATGCTCCGTTATGCGTCGCTGTCCCTCTGCGGTATCGACATCCCACAGCTCGTAGGCACGCGCCTCGACCAGCACCACGTCGGTACGGTCCTTGAGAATCGAGCCCCCGCCGTCCTTGCCCTCAAGACACATAAGTGCATCGAACAGTTCCGCCGGAAAGAGCACCGGGCTCGAAGGCTCACCGTTGCACGCAAGACGCACCGGATGCTTGCGGCCACACTCGTCAAATACACGAACCATAGCCTCAAAAGAATCCGAACTCACGAGCGGCTGGTCGCCCGGCAAAAAGAGGCAACCTTTCCAGTTGCGTTCGACTCCCCACGAAAGGGCCGCACGGACGCTTTCGCTGCGCAGCTCGCCATCGTGCAGCACGCACGGGCAATGCTTGTCCTCGCAAATCTGGGCGACCTCGGGCCAACGCGTCGAAACCACGACGTCAAAGACCCGGGGAACCGAATCGATGGTCCGGGCAATCAGCGGCTCGCCATAGATATCGGCAAGCATCTTGTTAGAGCCAAACCGCTTGCCCTCGCCCGAAGCCATAATGACGCATCCAGGTTTCATGGTGATACCTCCCCTGAAACCATCGTACCCATAACTCGCGCCGCGGGCATCCACATCGAAAGCGCTTATTCCGCACGCCCGCGATGCAAAAAGGGGGCACCCCGCCGGTTGGCAGAGCGCCCCCTTTACATGGCTTACCTCAACCCGGCTTTAGGCCTGGAGCCAACGGGCGGTGTTGCGCTCGTCGAGGGCTTTGAGGGTAGCGGCGGGATCGGCAACCTTTTGCAGGAACATCATGGCAGCGATGGCGTACGGCTTGTAGCTGGCCTCCTTGTACATGCCCACGCGGTGCATGTCGAAGACGTCGGCGTTAACCTCGCCGTGCTCGCAGGAGACACCGGAGATGTCGGCGGGCAGCGGGTGCATAAAGATGGTGTCCTGGCCGTTGGCGGTCTTCTCCATGAGCTCGGTCGTGGAGCACCAATCCTGATGGGTGGCGTTCTGGGCGAGCAGCTCCTTCTCGAGCGCAGCGATGCCGGCGTCGTCGCCCTCGGCGTACAGATTGGTACGCTTCTCCATGGCGGCAAACGGAGCCCAGCTCTTGGGGATCACGATGTCGGCGCCCTCGAAGGCCTCGGCCATGGTGTTGACCTGCTTAAAGGTGGTGCCGGACTCGGCGGCATAGCCCTTGGCGCGCTCGACGACCTCGGGCATGAGGTCGTAGCCCTCGGGGTGGGCCAGGGTGACGTCCATGCCAAAGCGGGGCAGCAGGCTGATCAGCGACTGCGGGCAGGACAGCGGCTTGCCGTAAGAGGGCGAATAGGCCCAGGTGACGGCAACCTTCTTGCCCTTGAGGTTCTCGAGGCCGCCAAACTCGTTGATGAGGTAGAGCATGTCGGCAGAGGACTGCGTGGGGTGATCGGAGTCGGACTGCAGGGAGATGAGCGTGGGACGGTGATCCAGAACGCCGTCCTCGTAAGCCTGCTGGACAGACTCGGAGACCTCGGCCATGTAGGCATCGCCCTTGCCGATGTACATGTCATCGCGGATGCCGATGACGTCGGCCATGAAGGAGATCATGGTAGCGGTCTCGCGGACGGTCTCGCCGTGGGCGATCTGGGACTTCTTCTCGTCCAGGTCCTGCAGCTCAAGGCCGAGCAGGTTGGCGGCCTTAGAGAAAGAGAAGCGCGTACGGGTGGAGTTGTCGCGGAACAGGGAGACGGCCAGGCCCGAGTCGAAGATCTTGGACGAAACGTTGTTCTCACGCAGCTCGCGCAGGGCGTCGGCGACGATGTAGAGAGCCTTGAGCTCATCGGTGGTCTTGTCCCAGGTGTGCAGGAAGTCGCTGCCGTACATGCCCTTAAAATCGAGGCCGTTCAGCTGCTCGACGAGCTCGGTAAACTTAGCGTCCATGGAAATGTCCTTTCTAAAGATGAAACGATCGCAATGAGTAGATGTGCTCCGGCATGCGCGTGTGGCTAGAACATGCAGAGCACCATGACGAGGACCCGCCACCGTTGAGGAAGCATGGGAGATAACGACCGCGGGCCCCAAGTCAACAGGGAGCGCCGGGGACACGAGCGGCCCCCGGCTCAACAAAATCGAGGAATGGGACTAATCGATCTTGTTGTTGGTCAGACCGGCGCGGAACACGGTGGCGTCGCCATCGGCCTGGCTCGGATCGTAGAGGTTCAGGGCGGCCACGTACATGGCGGCAGCGGTGACCAGGTCGTCCTTGTAGGTGACCTCGTTGGGAGCGTGAGCCTGAGACTCGGCACCCGGGCCAAAGCCCACGCAGGGGATGCCGTAGCGGCCCTGGATGGAGACGCAGTTCGTGGAGAAGGTCCACTTGTCGCACAGCGGACGACCGGTGCGCTTGTCCATGCTGGGCTCACAGCCGATGCGCTCGTCACCAAACATGGCCTTGTGGGCGTCGACGAGGGCCTTGACGTGCGGAGCGGTCTCCTTGTTGATCCACGTGGGGAAGTAAGCCTCGGTCTCGTAGACCTCGCCGGTCCAGGACGGACGGTCGTACATGTACATGGAGACCTTCACGTCGTCGCCGTACTTCTTGGCGGCCGGCAGGTTGCGGATCTCGTCCAGGCAGGACTCCCAGGTCTCGCCGGCGGTCATGCGACGGTCGATGGAGATGGCGCAGGAGTCGGCCACGGCGCAGCGGCTGGGGCTGGTGTAGAAGATCTGGCTGACGGTGCAGGTGCCGCGGCCCAGGAAGCGGGCATCCTCGAAGTGCTCGGGATTGTACTTGGGGTCGAGCATCTTGACGAGACCCTTGATGTCGGTCGACTCGTCGCAGCCGTTGTTGTTGAGGGCGCGGACGTCGGCGATGATGTCGGCCATCTTGTAGATGGCGTTGTCGCCGCGGTCGGGAGCGGAGCCGTGGCAGGAGGTACCGTGAACGTCGACGCGGATCTCCATGCGGCCGCGGTGACCGCGATAGATGCCGCCGTCGGTGGGCTCGGTGGAAATGACGAACTCGGGCTTAATGCCATCCTTGTTGTAGATGTACTGCCAGCACATGCCGTCGCAGTCCTCTTCCTGGACGGTGCCGACGACCATGATCTTGTAGCCCTCGGGGATGAGGCCCATGTCCTTCATCATCTTGGCAGCGTAGGTAGCAGAAGCCATGCCGCCCTCCTGGTCGGAGCCGCCGCGGCCGTAGATGATCTCGTCGGTCTCGTAGCCCTCGTAGGGATCGGCATCCCAGTTCTCGATGTTGCCGATGCCGACGGTGTCGATGTGGGAGTCGATGGCGATGATCTTGTCGCCCTCGCCCATAAAGCCCATGACGTTGCCCAGACCGTCGACCTTGACCTCGTCATAGCCAAGGCTCTCCATCTCGGCCTTGATGCAAGCGACAACCTCGCCCTCCTCGCAGGACTCAGAGGGATGGGAGATCATAGCGCGCAGGAAGCGAGTCATGTCGACGCGGTGAGACTCAGCAGCAGCCTTGATAGCGTCGAAATCGAGTTCTTTAGCCATTGTTCATAACCTTTCAAACGAAGGAATCTACCTGTGAGGTGGCGGAGCGATACCTATTTATTCCGCCCAGTATTAGCAAGTGGGGTATTCGCCTTCCCAGACGATGCGGCGGTACTGGTCGGGGTCCGTGTCACCTTCCGTGGAGAAGCAGAGCACGGAGCTCGTCTTGTCCAGGCCGATGAGTTCCTTGAGCTCGGCGTACTCGGGATCGAGCATGAGAGTCTCGACCAGGCCGGTGGTCACCGCGCCGGACTCGCCGGAGATGACGCGCGGGTCGCCCTTCTCGGGAGCGCCCAGGGTGCGCATGCCGCGAGCGGTGACCCAGTCGGGACAGGACACGAAGGCGGTGGCGTGGTTGCGCAGGATATCCCAGCCCAGAATGTTGGGCTCGCCGCAGCACAGACCGGCCATGATGGAAGGCATGTCGCCGTCCACGATGCGCGGGTCGCCGTCGCCGGCGGCAGCGCCCTTGTACAGACAGGCGGCAGGCGCGCACTCGACCACGACAAAGGTGGGCGGGTTATCGGGATACAGGTTGGTGAAGTAGCCCACCACGGCACCGGCGAGCGAACCCACGCCAGCCTGGACAAACACGTGGGTCGGGCGGTTGATGGCCATCTCGCGCAGCTGCTCGGCAGCCTCGGAAGCCATGGTGCCGTAGCCCTCCATGATCCAAGACGGGATCTTCTCGTAGCCCTCCCAGGCGGTGTCCTGAACGATGACGCCGCGCTCGCAGGCGTCGGCCTCGGCGGCGGCCATGCGCACGCACTCGTCGTAGTTGACCTCTTCGATGGTCACCGTTGCGCCCTCGGCGGCGATGTTATCGAAGCGGGGCTTGGTGGAACCCTTGGGCATGTGAACGACGGCCTTCTGGCCCAGCTTGTTGGCAGCCCATGCCACGCCGCGGCCATGATTGCCGTCGGTAGCGGTAAAGAAGGTGGCCTGGCCAAAGTCCTTGGCAAGCTGATCGGAGGTCAGGTAATCGAAGGTGCACTCGGCAACGTCCTTGCCGGTCTCGTCGGCAATGTAGTTGGCCATGGCAAACGATCCGCCCAGAACCTTAAAGGCGTTGAGGCCAAAGCGATAGCTCTCGTCCTTAACGCACAGGTTGGACAGACCCAAGCGCGCAGCCTGACCGTCCAGGCGGGCAAGCGGGGTGACGGTATATTGAGGGAACGACTGGTGGAAGGCGCGGGCCTTCTTCACGTGGTCGAGGCTCATGATTCCCAAGTGCTTGTCATCGCTCTTGGGCATCGTGTTGCCCGCCCACTGGATCTTATCGGCCATACGGTGAACTCCTTAAGTCCTCTCTTGCCGGCCCCCGCATACGCGTTTCAGCCCATTCCCATTCATGCGACTGAACTTTTATGTGGATGCCAAACAAAAAGTTTGTTAGCACTGTTTTATCACACTTTTTGATTGGCAAACCTAACAAATTGTTTGTTGCCGTAATCGGTACTTTTTCGCCGCCGAACGGTCATGAATTGCCTTGTTGATGGATTTGTTTGCGAACAGATGTGGTTTATGGCAAAGTGTGCCCAAACTAATTTTTAGGAAGGCACCCATGACCCCCGCACAGATTGAGTTTTACAAGCGCCTTGCACACGGCCTGGCACTCCAATTTGGCCCCAACTGCGAAGTCGTCGTCCACGACCTGGAGACTGAGGACGTGGACCACTCCATCGTAGTGATCGAAAACGGCCACGTCAGCGGGCGCAAACTGGGTGACGGCCCCAGCCATATCGTATTTGAGTCCATGCACGAGGGCACCACCGACGTGCACGACCGCGAGCCATACCTCACCAAAACCACCGATGGCAAGCTGCTCAAGTCCTCTACCATCTTTATCCGCAACGACGAGGGCAAGCCCGTCGGCATTTTGGGCATCAACTTTGACATTACGCTCATGAAGGCTTTTGAGCGTTCGCTCGACGCCTTTACCGGCACCGGCGGCACGGGCTATACCGAGCCCGAGCCCATTACCAAGAACATCGGCGACCTGCTCGAGGACCTGCTGCACGAGTGCGAGCAGTTTGTGGGCAAGCCCGCGGCACTCATGACCAAAGACGAGCGCATTCGTGCCATTGGCTACCTCGACCGTCGCGGCGCCTTCCTCATTTCCAAGTCGAGCGAGCGCGCCTGCGAGTTCTTTGGCATCTCCAAGTACAGCTTTTATAGCTACCTCAATGAGGCCAAGGCGGCGGCCGGCGACAAGTAGGCACTCGCCTGGATTGCCCCTCCCCTTTTGGGCGCGAGTTCTGGAAAGCACGAATCCAAGACCGAGCCGCTTGAGAAGTTCCATATAATCGATGTCATTAGTATTTCGAAAGGATGGAACAGAATGGCATTGAGCAAGGCATCGTGCACCGGTCGCGGATTGATTCCGGCAATTGGTGGACATGTGCACCGCATGTTCGATGAGGGTGAAGACGACCTGTTTTCGCTGAGCCTTGACGACGTGATGGATGATCGCCCGTGGACCGCCGATGAACTCATGGGCGGCGGAGCTCGCCCGTCAAGCCCCAATCCCGTACTTGCGCCTAAGCCCGTATCTGCGCCGACTCCTGCGCAGTCGCCTGTTTCGACGCCCGCGCCTACGCCCGCACCCACTTCGGCACCCATGCCCGCTCCCCGCCCCGCAAGCGACCCGTCCGAGACGGCGGCATTTCTCGCTGCAGCGACGCAGGGCAAATCGGCCGACAGCACCGTTATGTACAGCGCCCAGCAGTTGCCTGTTCCTGCGGCACGCAAGCCTCCGGTCGCAAGGCTCGATGAGCCCGTTGCCCGTCAGGTTGCCTACGATTCCTGGGCCGCAGCCGATCTGGATGAGACCTCTACCGGCATGCCGGCGCTCGATGTTCCAGTTAACCCGCTTTTTGCCGCCAACACGAGCGCCGCGGACTATGAGGGCGGTGCGGCATATTCCGATTATTCCGATGGCTATGCTGGCAACGGTCGCATCGAGACCGAGGATTATGGCACCGCATCGAGCGATTATCTCAACGATCCGTACGCTGCCACGCCCGCACCGGAATATGACCCGGAGGCCGCGTCCGCGCCGGCGTATACCAAAAGTACGGGCGAAGAGCGCTTCGCCGATTATTACGCCGAGGAAAAGGCGCTGCGTTTCTCGGAATTTCCGCAGGCAGTCAAGGTTGCCTTTATCGCCATTGTCATTGCCCTGCTCGGCGCCATTGCGTTTGAGGGATTCCAGCTGTTCCGCGGCCCCACCCAAGCGGAGTCGGAAACCCAGCAAAAAGAGGACGATAACCAGTACCTGGACATCAACACCCTCAAGGGCGACCCCAACGACGGGGACGACGAGTAGCGAGGGCTGAAGGCGGCCACAGGATTCCGCATCCAGCGCCGGCTTCTAAGTGCTGTTTTGTCATCCAGCCACACTTTTCCGGATAATTGTGCTATCGAATTTGACACTTTTCCGAAGTTTTAAGGTGCCTATTTCGACACTTTTCCGGATTTTATACTCTGTCCCTCCAGATGCGCTTTACGGTGCAGGCGTTGGAAGAAGGGCCATGTGCCGCTGGCGGCCCACTTGTTTTGCAGATCAAGCTGCCCGGAGACGACTCGCGCGAGCCGTCCAGCTGGAAGCTCTTTGCCGACGGCGCGTGCGTTGCGGACGGATCCGGCACCTTTGCCCGCGAGTGCTTCTGCGAGGGCGCCGAGGTGTTTCTGGATCTGTGCCGCGACGCCGTACGCGCGACCGAGCTGTACCAGTGGAGCCAGAGGGAGTACGAGCTGCTGAGTGCGGCCCGCAGAATCGTAGGGGTGTAGACGGGCGGACGAGCCATCGACGATTTTGAGCTGGCAAGGGCCGGGAACTAGATTCCCGGCCTTCAACCTAGCACTGCTTTATGAGATCGAGCACCGCAGGAATATCATCGGCATTTCGAAGCGCAACGTAAGTGGGTAAGCCCGGGCCAAATCCACCCTGCGTACGCTTGTCCTGGCACATGTCCTCTGGATCCGTTAGATCATCCACACTCTTTGCCAAGCCAACGGCAATCCAACCACCGTTGCTGGTCCTGCCTTCTAGCACGGCATGCAGTTTTCGCTTGCCCGACCTGAAGCCTACATAGTACTTAGCTATGTAGGACTCCCACGAAGGGTTACCACTCAGAACGGACTCGCGCACCTCATCGAAAAGCTTCTGGTTGAGCCCACCTTCGGCAAAGGTGGGGTGGTTCTCCCGCAGAGTCCAGACAGGAGCCTCGTCAGACTCCCCACGAGAAGGACGGTACTTGTCGACGACGTCTGCCGGAAGGTCGGGATACTTCCATATCTCGCACGCTTCTTTCGCCAGCTCGTCCGCGCGCTGCCCAATCTCTTCCTCACCCCATTTTTCATGCGAGACAATCGATTTGTTTAGGTAGAGCGGGCTGCACTTAAATCCGACGTCAGGCAGATTGAGCTTGTCCGAGAACGACCGGTTTGAGTACTCCTGGTTGTAGCCCGTCAGCGTAAGATTTCCCAAGTTGTTGCACAGCCTGTCGTGGACGTCTTCCCAGTTCTCACCAAGCGATTCCTTCCAGCCGTGCTCATCATCGATCGTCTGGGGCATGATGTGCTCGATCTGGTAATCGTCGGCTGAGATGGACTCCTTCGGGTGGTGCCAGTTCTCCATGCGTTCCAGGTAATAGCGCTTTTTAGAGAAGCGGTTGTAGCAGTCACGCGTCTTAAACTCCTCGACAAAATGCTCGTCTGTCGGAAAGTATGCGGTCATACCGCTGCTGTGGATAAGGAGCATCGCCGTAACGTACTCCTCGATATCGTCCTGCTGCTCGAGATTGCGATACATGCCGGCAAAGAAATTATTTAGGCCCGTGGTAAGTCTGCCGCAAACCGCTCGCCTGAACAGAAACGACTCGATAGTCTCGCAGATACGTAAAAACGCATTGCGGTCTAGTCCATTCCCCTCGTAAACCGAATAAAGCAACATTAAGAGGGGCCTTATCTGCTTCACGTCGAGGCTTACGATTCTGCCGAACACTCGGCGCAGTCCGTCGTCCTTCTCCTTACCAAGGAACAGACTGGCGTATCTATGTGCATACCCGCGCAGCTCCTTAAGCAGACCCTCGGTGTCACCATCGTAGTCGTCGGCGAAATAGCGCTTAAACTCGTAGTAGGCCTCGTTCTCCTTCGGCATCCTATTGGGAACTTTAAGCCACAGCCAGTACCAGATAAATGCATTGAACTCTTCTTCGCCGCCTTTTCCGAACAAGCGCTCGAGCGGATGCCAGTAACCCTCGTAGAGCTTGGTCTGCTCGTCGTTGGGAAGCGACATAAGAACGTAGTTACGAATGAGGTCGATAGGCGTGAGCGGCTTACCCTTGGAGTTCATGGACTCAAATATGAGCTGGGCATTATCGACGCCAGCGGTGAGCTTAGTGTCGATGACCTGCACGCGGTTTAGCCCCGCCCAAAGCCTTGCAGGGTCGAATGATTTCCCGTGCATCTTTTCACGGAAGAACGCGTGGTTCTCGACGATACGATCCGATTTTTCATCCGGCACGGGAGATCTAGATACGATGGAGAACAGCGTCTCTTTATCGTCCTGCGAGAGCACCAATTTGTAGCGCGCTAGACCGTTGTAGTCGTCATCGTTAAAGAGGTAGTTCTTCCGCAGCGCCGAAATCTTGAGATCGCCAAGGAAGCCAGCCTTGTCGGGATTACTCTCCAGATAGTCAGCCAAGGCAGCAATCATCAACGAAAACGTCGTCAGACGCTGCTGTCCGTCAATCAGAAGCACTCGCGAGATACTCGTGGCAGAGCTCTCGGACTCGGGGATATAGAGCATCGACCCCACGAAGTGCGATGCGCCATCACGGCCAGCGCGCATGACGTCATCCCAAAGCACCTCGCACTCTTTCACACTCCACGAGTAAACTCGCTGGTACACGGGAATGACGAACTGCATCTTCGCCACGCCCATAAGGTCGAGCAGATTCGCCTCGGTTGCTTTCATTTACGCTTGTCCCCTTTCTTGTTTACGCCGCTTGCGGTCAGTCCCCCACTGAACGGAGGGTGCCAAAGACGAGAGCATCGAAGCACAGAAGCAACCGGGATGCTCATATCGTTAGATTTTACAACGCAAGCAAACGCTTACGCCGTCAGGGTGGCGCGCGATCGCTGCGCGCCACTCCCCAAAATCATACGATGTCAAAAGACTGACACTTGTGTATGCCTTTTGACATTGCCACGGACTTACGGGTTTCTTGTCTCATATGCCAAGAGCGGATATCTAGATCGCTGCCCCTCCCGCCCAAAGGAGCTCGACAAGAACTGATCGAAGGGCAAATCAGACATCGAGCAAGTCGCCGACATGCTCATCGCGCCTCGCAAAAAGATGGGCAAACACGGGACCATCTTAAGCGGTGGCGATGATGACACGGAATTGCAGCCGAATCGCCCCGACCTATTCACCACCCGATGCTGGCAAGCTGTTGAGCGGCTCGCTCTCACCGGCGGCACCAAGGCGCTTCTGCATCTTCTCGATCTGCTTAAGGGTCGAAGTCAAATACCCAAGACCCTTCTTCAACTGCTTAAGCAACCTGCCATTCCTGCGGTCCCCCTTTCCATTCTCCTTCTCGACATCCTCCTCAACACCAGCGATGCTGCGCTGCACGGCCTCGGCCGCCTTCTGCACCAAAATGGCTCCCTCATGCGGGCAGCGGTCAGTTGCCACATCAAGAAATGCGAGAAGCCTTGAGCATTCAACGAGCACGAACTGCGCATAGTCCTCCCCCATCGACGCCGCCAGGGCAACGCCGCTAGAACCCAAAAGGCCAAACGCAGCGCCGCCGCCAGCAATTAAAGCGGTGCCACCGGCCATGCCCATGCCGCCGGCGGCCAAGGCGCCGCCGCCAGCAGCAGCAAGACTCGCATTGACGAGCGCAGCCCCGTGAAGGCCGACAAACGAGCCTCCAAAGATACCGACAGCAATATCCGGAGCCAATGCCGCGGCCACTCCTCCTGTGCCCAGGGCCGCCGCCACGGCAATGGCGCCGCCTACCAAGACCTTTGGCAATGTACCTGAGAGCTCACGGATATGCGCCCCGCATTGCTTCTCTAGGGAACGCACGGCGTCCAAATCAACCGCGTCTTGTCTCCTGGGAAATTCATCTTTAACCCAAGCCCCGCTCCCCTTCAAACCTTTGTATTCCTTCTTCTCTTCATCTCCTATCTGGAAATAGGGGCGAAACTCAACCAGCTCCTGAGCGATCAGCAAAGCGCGCACCTTGCCGCCTCGCTGCCGCGAAATAGCCTCAAGGGCTCCGTACGCATCTTCCTCGCTCAAAAAATAGCCGCCTGCATCAATGCCTAGGCCATCCGTGACCGAATCCTGCCACGCGCGGGCCCAGCTCCTCTTTTGCCCTTTGCGCACTTCGTTCTTCTCGTTCCCGCAGTCGTAGTTGATGGCGGCAAGCTTCAGCGAGAAGGCAATCCTCGTCGTCTCTCTATCTAGGCTATAAAAGTGGAATCCATCGAAGATATCCTGGCGGCGCCTGGCGCGCTCAGTCCAAGCCTCGGACATTTCCTCCGCCATATAGCCCCAGTCGGCATGGAGTGCAAACGCAAGGCGTCCAACTCCAACGTAGTTTATTCGCAAGAAGAACTTCTGGGCGAACACGACCTTGTTCCCCTCGCATTCGATACCCGCCCTGACCGCCGCCGTCGCCAGATTCGCCAGAACGAACGAAGTACTCGAAACCGTGACCATGCGAGTGAGGGCCCTGCTGTTGTAGGGCATGAAATGCGAAGCCTTGAGCTTGCGCAAGCCGGAGACATCACTCACTTCGCAACGTTCTAGCTCGGCCTTGAGCCTTGAAAGCATGTAGAGACAACGAACGATAACCTCGTTGGCCACGACTGCTGGCACCTGGCTTAAAGCTTGATCGAAAAGACCGACTTCCGTCCGAAGGTCGAAGCGAATGGGCTTGCCGTCCTCGGTTTTGAACGCCGTTCCGTTAAACAGCTTTGAGATCCATTGCTGAATGCGAATATCCTTGCCCTTATAGGCAATCCGCATGTCTTGAAAAACAGGCAGGGAGGAGAGCTCCTTTAGCAGGGACAGCACAACGCCGGGAATACCCGTCCCCTTACCGGGGTTTGAACTAGACCCCGCCATGTCGCTCACGAGATGCATTGCCCAGAACAGAGTGCCAAACGCGATCTTCTCTGGAACGTTCCTGCCTATAAGAGGGCGGTCAGGATCGAAGGCGGCGGCAGGCAGGTCAAAGGCGACAAACCGGCCGGCCGTATCGGTGCCATAGCCTTTGCACGTGAATTGCGAGAGGATCGAACACGCAAGGCCAACCAAGCTCGGGTGGTGCGAGAAATCCCGCAGATGATGTTGGAGCCCGCCGCCAAACTCGGCAGTCAGCTTGTCCGCGGCAAGAGGAAACCCTTTCTCTAGAAAGCGAATAGCGTCTTCTAGAGTTGCATCCGCCTTTGTCATACCCGCAGACTTGGCAATCGTAAGAACGAATTTGCCAACCTTCTCGTCGCCCCACTCTTTGGCACCCTCTAGGTTGAAGTCTTTCTGCCACAGGATATTCAACGCGCCCGTGAGGAGCCCGCTAACGGCTGCAAGTTCATAGTCGAGCTTCGTAGCCTTTTCAGCCCGAGGGTCAAAATCAAAGAGGACCTCCTCCCCATCGGGAGCGTCCTTAAAACCAACCAGCACGGCGCTACCGTTCAGCGGCACAGATGCAACTTTGGGCAGTTGAGGCATGGTGTAAACTATCTCGCCGCCACTAAAAACAAGTTCGTCTGCCATACCGGCTTCCTCCTGCAAACGCGTAAAACTAGATTGCTCCACGCCGCCAAATCCCTCTCGTAGAACTACTCGATAATCTCGATGATGCAGTTGCTCAGAACCTCGTCGGAACTGTTCACCTCTGGCAGCCTGTACGCCTCATTGTGAACGATAACGCGCGCAGCGTCACGGGTCTATGCCTGCCCATCCAGCGAATCATGTTAGCAAGCCGTTCTTCGACAATGGATGCCATCTCGGTGTCCATACTCTTGACCTGCCTGGTCTCGGCGGGCGTCAGCGTGTCCTTGAATAGCATCTCAAGCACAGCCCTCTGATGCTGATTCTGGAATCCTTCCCGCAACCATTCCTTCTGCTTACGTCCAATGGGCACCCGCCTACCTTCCCGCCGCCTTCAGCTTCAGCAGCAGGTCTCCCAGCTCGGGGCACTTGCTGGAGAAGCGCGTCTGAGCTCGCTCGCCCATCCCCCACCGCTGGCGAACTTCCTGAGCGCACGGACCCACGCGGTAGTCCCCGTCCATCACCTGCTTGAGCAACTTGGCGGTCACACGCGCGTCAGCTAGGGCACTGTGGGCGTGACCCGTCGACTCGTCGAACTCGATGCCAAACCACGTTGCCGCGTCACTCAAAGAGACGCGCCCGTGGCTGCCCACGTCCATGATCGAGGTGTAAAACACCTGCAGGTCGGCCCAGTCCGTAGGAAATGCGGAAAGGTCGATGTGTTTTGCCTGACACTCGGTCAAAAGCTGTCGACGATCCGCTCCGCTCCAGCAAACCACCTGGGCGGAGTAGCGACCAATCCAATCGCTGAGCCTTTTGATCACCGCATAGAGCGGATCGGCCATCGCAGTGTCCACAGCCAATATCCCCGTAAGCCCGCGGACGGGAAACGCAACGCCTTCGGTAAATTCCGTCTGCACAAACTGCGAGAACTCGCCCATAACGTTGCCGTGGTAATCGAGCTTGACGGCGCCGACCTCGATAATCTCATTGCGCAGTCCACGGCGCTGGCGCTGCTTTGGCACCGGCGCAAACTCAAAGTCCAGCACAATCTGGCGCGCAAAGTTCGTCGTATCGATAGCCGAGATACCCGGCGTCTTTTCAACTGACACGGTTAGGGCCTTTCTCCATTGCCTGCCGCTTGCTACATAGGCGGCTACATTGCCGTAAGGATAGGTGGCCGCGCGGACATGAAAGCTGGGCGCAATACCATGCGCCAGGCACACGTCATGCAGACGGCCCCAAGAGAGTTGCCCGCTCTATTCAAATGCATGAAAAAGATTTAGGCCCGGTGACTTGAATCAGCGGTCATCCCGGGCCCATCAGAGCTCGTAGAGCTCTTGGTTGCTTTGGTCTCGCTCTTCACGGCGCTTATCGAACTTTCCGAGGCACTCAAGCAGCATTCGAAGCATAACAAGTCGCTGCCATTAAGGCACTGACCTCTTGACCAAGCAACGGCGCTGCCCAGCTATCACCCTTGGGCTGCCGTCAACTTTATTCTATCCGCGAGCATCTGGTTTACCAAATGGATTTTCGGTAAAGGAAGCACGGCACGCCCGCAAAACCACTACGCCCCAAGTGCCGCCATGGGAATCACCGCCACGCCGTCGTCGCGTGTGTAGGCAATGCTCCCCTTTCCAACCACGACCGCCAAAAACGCCGGCGCGGCATTCTGGGCGGCAGGATTGGAGAGCACTTTCCTCTCCAGCGCCTTGAGATTTCTCGCTCCATCGTCTGCTTTCGCATCACTCAGCTTGACCTCGATGGCTCCCCAGCGCCCGTCGTGCTCAACGATCAGATCGACCTCAAGGCCCTTCTCATCTCGGAAATAATGGACACTGTTGTCGACACCGCCGTAGGTGGAAAGGAACACGCGCACGTCGCGCAGGACGAGATTCTCAAAGAGCATCCCCAGCGTTTGCATATCGCCAAGCAGCCGCTCAGGGGTAGCCCCCAGCAACGCCGCCGCAAGTGACGGGTCACAGAAGTAGCGCTTGGGGCGCACGCGAACGCGGGCCTTCGAGCGCATGGGCGGCTCCCATCCGCACAGATCCTCGGTCAGCTTGAGCCTGTTGAAGAGGTCCAAGTACGCAGCGATGGTCCTCTCGTCGGGGCCCGCCTCACCGTACGAGGCGTCCTTTACGAGCGTCTTGTACGTGACAGCCTGGCTCTCGTTCATGGCAAGAGCTCGCAAAAGGCCGTGTGCAAGCTCGGGCGACATGCCCTCGTCCAGCACGTTGACGTCGAGCACCGAGTGCACGTACTGGCTTGCCGTCTCTCGCGCAAGATCTTCCGAAAGCCCAAGATTTGCAGGCCAACCGCCCCTGCAGCACCAGCGGGCGACGTCATCCACCGTGCTCTCGCGACGCTGAGGGGCAAAATCCTCGCCCTTAAAGAGGCTTGCCAGTGACACGAGCGGCTCGCCGTCGCCCGACTCACACAGGGCCATGGGGCGCATTGACAGACGAGCGATCCTACCCGTGCCGGAATGACGAACATGGCTGCGCTCCTCGCTTTTGAGCGCGGTCGAGCCCGTGAGCAAAAGTGTCCCCCGTTCGTTGCCGCTCGCGTCCACGAAACGCCGGGCGGCATCCCAAACCTCGGGCACCTCCTGCCATTCATCGACCAGGTGTGGCGCATCGCCGATGAGCGCCAGGCTTGGGTCGACCTCTGCCGCCGCACGCTGCGCAGGCTCATCGAGCCTGGAGACGCTCGCCGAGCGAGAGAGCGCCGTCCAGGTCTTGCCGCACCATTTGGGGCCGTTGATCTCCACACAGCCAAACGCCCGCATAAGGGTGTCGAGGCGCTCCTCTATGAGCCGGGGCCTATATCCCTTTTGGGTCAATCTCTTTGGTGCATCCATAGACGGCCGTCCCTCTCTATCACGCGATATGCGAAATTACGCCATTCTCAATGCTGATTTTACGCTACTTTCAATGTAGTTTTTACGCCATGACAGATGTAGTTTTTACGCCATTTTCATTGAAGGTTTTACGCTTGGCATCCTTAGCGCGACCCATTCCGAGCATCACATCAGAGCGTGCTTGGTTATCTCCGCTCGCACATCTCGGCAAACGAAATCAGCTTGGCATCTCCCCTGCTCGCCGCAGCTTCCTGACATCCTTGCGTAAAGCCTCGCTTCGAGAAGATCGCATAGCTTTTGTGCTGCCGTCTAAAGAGCTCGCTTCGATGCACGAGCTTTTGCAGCACGTCTTCGCCCACCGGTTCATTGCGCCATTTGCATTCCGCAAACAGCGCAGTGCCCTCGCCATCGTCAACAATCAAGTCGATTTCTTCCTGCGTATGCGTGCGATTATCCGTCCCCCACCAGCGCCCAACGCTTGCCGGAACCACATCAAGCTGGCCCGCCCGCGCGAGTTCGTACACGTATTGTCTGCATATAAGCTCAAAGACCGTACCCATGTAATCCGATACGTGCGGCTCAATGCGCTCATACGCCATCTCGGCCATATCGTTTTGAATCAGCCCGATGTTCTGCGGCACAAACTTGTACCAGAACCTAAACATCTGATCGCTCAGCAGATACACGGCTCGTTTATTGCCCATCTCGTTTAGGGGCAGCTCGCGCTCGACAATCCCAAGCGACGCCAGCTTATCCACATAGCTCTTTACGTTGCTCGCAGGAATTCCCGTAGAGCTCGCAATCTCCGAGATCTTCGAGCGTCCCTGGGCAATTGCCTGCACGATCGCATCATATTGCTCGGGATTGCGGCACTCTTGCAACAGTAGGTTACTCGGCTCTTCAAAGAGATAGCCCGTAGGGGCAAGAAAAAGACGTTTGATGTTGTCCTTGAGCGATACGGTAGGATCGACTTTCTCGATATATGCAGGAATGCCGCCCGTCATGCCATAGCAAACTGCAGCGTCTTCGCGACTCATGCTCTGCCACAGGCCGAGGGTCGTCGTAAAATCGAGCGGCAAGATCTTAAACTGGGCCGTACGCCTACCGTATAGCGGACTCTCGTAACCCAACACCTGTTCCTCCATAAACGAAAGAGACGAGCCGCATAGAATCAGCATGAGCCTGGTCTCTTTGTACAAGTGGTCGATCTTGTCTTGCAGCAACGAGCTGATCTCGGGATTCGATTGGGCGAGATAGGGATACTCGTCAATCACAACAATCAAACGTTCCGTGCGAGCCATGGTGGCCAACGCATCGAACGCCTCGTCAAAACTACGAAACGACACACCTGCAGCACCAACCGAATCCGCAAGTATCGCCTGGCTAAAGCCGTGCAGGTTTGCCTCTGCATTGGTACGACGAGCTTGAAAGTAAATAGCCTTCTTGCCTTGGATGAACTCTGTGATAAGGCGCGTTTTACCCACACGACGGCGGCCGTAAATCACAGGCATCTCAAAGGAGCCCGTGCCATACAGTCGATTGAGCTCGGACATTTCCGTTGTTCTTCCGATAAACATAGGGCCATCCTTCCTTTACGTTATAGCTAGCTATATTATACCTTCCTATAATATAGCTAGCTATAACGTAATTCGACTAGCGGCGCACGCAAAAGAGGCGGTACACCACCGCACGTGGACCGTTCCGGAAAATGTATCCCGTTCTGGAGCCAAAAACTGGGCCGTAGTTTCCGCCAAGCATGCCATCCGGAAAGCGCGTCCCGTTCTGAGCGCCAAATCCGGGACGCAGTTTCCACTCCAAACAAAAAGGCCCCGGCTCGCGATAAAGTCGAGGCCAAAGGCACAGCATATGCAGTTGGTGTTAAGCGCAAACAGCCCATCAGCAATGGCCGTCCACGCTCTACCCTACCCGCGGCGACGGGCGCGGCTGTAGGGCGTATCCACCATGGGCAGATCCGGACGCAGCTTGCCGTCAAATGCGCGATAGGCGTTCTGTACGGCGGGCGCCGTGGGAATCGTTGCGATCTCGCCGATGCCCTTGCCGCCGTATGCCACGGGCAGCAGCTCATCCTTCTCCACGTAGATGGCGTGGATATCCGGAATCTCGGGCGCACGGAACAGTCCGAGCGTGCCGTACCTTGCCTGGGGCACGCAGTCCTTGAGCGGCCAATCCTCGGTAAGCGCATAGCCCATACCCATGAGCACGCCGCCTTCGATCTGACCCTGGATGGAGATGGGATTGACCACCTTGCCGGAATCATGCGCGGCATAGACCTCGCTCACGCGGCCGTCATCGTCCAAAATGACCACATGCGTGGCAAAGCCGTAGCAGATGTGGCTCTTGGGGTTGGGAACGTCGGCGCCCAGTTTGTCGGTCGGCTCCAAGTACACGTAGCCAAACTCGCATCCCTCGAGTGCCTTGATGGCGGCCACAGGATCCTGAGGATGCATACCCTGGCCGGCGACGAGCTCCTGCGTGTGCAGCTGATAGGCGCGACCGTCGTCGTACTCGATCTTGACGCCGTCGCCATGCGCATTCACGGGAGCGGCGGGCGCAGACTTGCCGGCCTCGATGTCAAGCATGGCATCGCGCAGCAGGAAGGCGGCACCGCGCACGGCCTCGCCGGTCACGACCGTCTGACGCGAACCAGACGTGGTACCGGAGTCGGGAGCGTTCTCGGTGGAGCACTCGCCGTTGGCAATGTAGCGAAGCGGCAGACCGCATGCCTCGGCAACGTCCTGCAAAAAGACGGTGTTGCAGCCCTGGCCGATGTCGGACGTGGCGGCATAGACCACGGCCACGCCGTTCTCGACGCGAATCTTACAGCGGCCGGCATCGGGCAGGCCCACGCCCACGCCGGCGTTCTTCATGGCGCAGGCGATGCCAGCGTGTCCGGGATGCGCGTAGTAGGCATCCTTGACCTCGAGCAGCGTCTCCTTAAGCGCCGTGGAGCAGTCGGCGATCTGGCCGTTGGGCAGAACCTCGCCCGGCTCGATGGCATTACGGTAACGAATCTCCCACGGGTCCAGGCCGACCTTCTCTGCCAGCAAGTCGATCAGGCTCTCGAGCGCAAACTCGGACTGGCAAACGCCAAAGCCGCGGTACGCGCCGGCGGGCGGGTTGTTGGTGTAGTAGCCAAAACCGCGAATGTCGGTGTTCTGGTACTTGTAGGGGCCGACGGCATGCGTGCAGGCGCGCTCGAGCACCGGGCCGCACAGCGACGCGTAGGCGCCGGTGTCAAAGTTGATCTCGCAGTCCAGACCGGTAAAGTTGCCCTCGGCGTCGCAGCCCAGCGTAAAGGTACCGTCCATGGCATGGCGCTTGGGATGGAACGCGAGCGACTCGGCACGCGTGAGCTTGCACTTCACGGGACGCTGGAACTTATATGCGGCGAGCGCGGCCAGATGCTGGATGGACACGTCCTCCTTGCCGCCAAAGCCGCCACCCACAAGCATGGTCTCGACGACCACACGCTCGGGTTCGTTGTCCCAGCCAAACATATGGGCGCACTCTTTGCGCGTGTCGTAGGCACCCTGGTCGGTCGACTGCACCTTGACGCCGTTCTTGTACGGGAAGGCGACGGCGCACTCGGGCTCCAAGAAGGCATGCTCGGTAAAGGGCGTGGTAAAGCGCTGCGTCACGGTAAACGCGCTCTCCGCCAGCGCCTTGGCGGCGTCGCCGCGCGTCACGTGACGGCTCTGGCACACGTTGTCCTTGAGCTCCACCGTGTTGCCGAAGGCAAAGAAGCTGTCGTGCAGGCGCGGGGCGTCGGCAGCCCTGGCCTCGACAATGTTGCGCACGGGCTCCAGCGGCTCGTAATCGATCTTTACGAGCTTCTTGGCCTTCTCGAGTGTCGCTTCGTCCTCGGCGACCACCAGCACGATGGCGTCACCCACGCAGCGGGTGATATCGCCCTGGGCGATCATGACATCCCAGTCCTGGATAAGGTGGCCGACCTGGTTGACCGGCACGTCCTCGGCGCGCAGGATGCCCACCACACCGGGCAGGGCCTCGGCCTTGGAGGTGTCGATGGAGAGCACACGGGCGCGCGGATACTTGGAGCGCACGGCGCTGGCATAGGTCAGGCCCGGCTGATCGAGCTCGTCGATGTCGTCGGGATACTTGCCCTCGCCGAGCACCTTCTTGCGCACGTCGATACGGAAGGCGCGCTTGCCCACGCCGTAGTCATCGCCGCGCTCCAGGTCCTCGTCGATCTGCTTTTCGCCGCGGAGCACCGCAGCGGCCAGCGAGATGCCCTCGATAATCTTTTTGTAGCCGGTGCAGCGGCAAACGTTACCGCGAATGGCGTACTTAATCTGCTCCTCGGTGGGCTCGGGGTCCTCGGCGATGAGCGCTGCGCCCGCCATGACCATGCCGGGAATGCAAAAGCCGCACTGCACGGCGCCCACGGCGCCAAAGGCGTACACAAAGGCCTCGCGCACGTCCTCGGACAGGCCCTCGACGGTCACGATGTTGCGACCGGCGGCAAGAGCGGTGGTCAGCACGCACGCCTTGACGGCCGCACCGTCCACATGGATGGTGCAGGTGCCGCACGCGCCCTCGGAGCAGCCGTCCTTGGCGGAATGGATATGCAGGTCGTCGCGCAGGTAGCGCAGCAGCGGTTTGTTTTGGGTCGTCGTGCGCTCGACGCCGTTAACGGTAAAAGTGAATTCCTGTGCCATGGTGATTCCCTTCTACACGCCGGCGGCGATGCCGGTGCGGTCGTGGATGGCGCCATGAGGGCAGACGACGGCGCACATGCCGCACGACAGGCAGTCCACGCCGTCGATATGGGCGCAGTTGTCCTCGATGCGGATAGCGCCGGCAGGGCACTTTTTGGCGCACATACCGCAACCGATGCAGCTCGTGTCGCAGACCTTGCGCGCAATGGCGCCCTTATCGGTGTTGTTGCAGCGCACCAGAATGTTCTGGTAGCCGGGGACGAAAGCAATCACGCACTGCGGGCACGCCATGCCGCACAGGCCACAGCCCGTGCACTTGGAGCGATCCACGCGGGCGATGCCATCGACCAGCGCAATGGCACCGTGGGGGCAGGCCGTGACACAGGCGCCACAGCCAATGCAGCCTTCGCTGCAGCGGGCGTCGCCGCCTGCGGAGGCGCAACCGCTTCCGCAGGCAACGTAGGCCACGTTATGTTGAATGGATTTGGCCATAAGAGACTCGCCTATTTCTTAAGAAGGTACGAATAGTTGTCGCGCACAGCCCTGATGGTCAGGCGGACGGCCTCGGGAAGACCGGCGTTGACGGCATCGACCGAGACGGTGCGGACCGTGTCGGCGACGCGGACCTTAAAGTGATCCTCGTCCACGGCCAGGAAGCCCTCGTTTTCGGAGTTCTCCATGTCCTCCTCGCTCCAGAACAGGGTGAGCTTGTCCTTGTAGGGACGGCCCTCCTGGTAGGGGCAGAACACGGCGCAGTTACCGCACTCGTTGCACATGCCGTCGACGTGAATGACCTGATACTTGGCCAGGCCCGGCACCTTAATGGCAACGTTGGCGCGGTTGGGGCACACGTCGCAGCAGACCTCGCACACCGAGCCGCAGCCCAGGCAGCGAGTCTTGGTGCAGTTGCGCTTGTCGCGGCACAACGACCCCTTGCGCTCGTAGCAGGCGTCCTCGCGACCGGCCTGAGCATTCTGGTCGGCGTACTTGTTAAAGTCCACACCGGCGATGGCACGGGCGACCTCGGCAGCGTCGGCGATAGCCTCGACCACGGTGGCAGGACCGCGACGGCAGTCACCGGCAGCCCAGACGCCCTCGACGCCGGTGGAGATGGCAGCAAGGCGGCCGCGACGGTCGTGCTCGACGCCCGCGGCATCGTACAGGCTGGCATCGATGCCCTCGCCCACGGCGCAGATCACCGTGGTGGCGGAAAGCTCGACGGTCTCGCCCGTGGCGACGGGGCTGCGACGGCCGCTTGCATCCGGCTCGCCAAGCTCCATAACGTCGCAGGTCAGCACGGCGCCGTTAAGCGCCTTGGGGGCCAGCAGCTCGCAGAACTCAACACCGTCGGCAAGAGCAAGATCAAGCTCTTCCTCGTCAGCGGGCATCTGCTTCTTGGTGCGGCGATACACCAGGCGCACGTTCTTCACACCAGCCAGGCGCTTGGCCACGCGAGCCGCGTCCATGGCGGTGTTGCCGGCGCCAATGACTACGACGTCCTCGCCCAGCTCGAGCTTCTCGCCCTTCTTGGCGGCCTCGAGGAACTCCAGCACGTCGAGCTCGGCACCCTCGCCCAGGCCCGCAGAGCCGGGCATCCAGGCACCGGTGGCCACGACCACGTCGGTAAAGCCCTGGGCCTTGAGCTCGTCGATGGACTCCACGCGGGCGTTGAGCTGCACCTTGGCACCAAAGGCCAGGCAGAGCTCTGCGTCGTGGGAGATATCGTCGCTGGCGATACGGAACTCGGGGATCACGTGACGGACCACGCCTCCGAGCGAGTCGCGGGCCTCGAAGATGGTGACGGGCACGCCGGCACGCGTCAGGAAGAACGCCGTCGCCAGGCCGGCCGGGCCGCCGCCGATAACGGCAACGTTGCGCTCGCCGTCGTTTGCGATGGCCTGGGCGCGCAGCTTGGGCAGCACGGCGGTCATGGCCTCGCGGGCGGCCTTGAGCTTGCTGGCGCGGATCTGGGCGCCCTCGGGCTCGTAAAATACACGCTCGCAGGCACGGCCGCAGGGATGCGGGCAGATGGTGCCGGTGATAAACGGCAGGGCGTTGCGCTCGATGATGATGTTGAGCGCGTCCTCGTAGCGGCCCTCGTCAACAGCCGCCAGGTAGGCAGGAATGTCCTGCTGGATGGGGCAGCTCGTGCGGCACGGCGTGGTAAAGCAGTCGGAAAGCGGGCTCTTGCCGGCAACCTTGCGATCGGGCAGCGGGCGCAGCGGCTTCTTGTAGAGCGGGTTGGTGAGCGAGTCGGTCTGAATCGCAGTCACGGCCTCGAGAGAGACGCCCGCGAACGGCTTACCATCCAGGTCGGTAAACTCGCCTGCCATCTGGCTAAAGCGCTCGTAGCCACCGGGCTTGAGCACGTCGGTCGCCAGGGTGACGGGCCAAATGCCGGCATCGTACAGGGCGCGGATGTTGTAGACCGTGGCACCGCCGGAGTAACTGATACGCAGCTTGCCATCGAACTGCTCGGTAATGCGGCGGGCAGCCTCGATGGTCAGCGAGAACAGCGAACGGCCGGACATGTACATCTCGGTGGAGGGCAGCTCGTTTCTCGTCACGTCGACGGGGAACGTGTTGGTCAGCTTGACGCCAAACTCCAGGCCGCGCTCGGCGCACAGGGCAATCAGGCGCTCGAACATGGGCACGGCATCGGCCCACTGCAGGTCCTCGCGGAAGTGTGTGTCATCGAAGACGATGTAGTCAAAACCCAGCTCGTTCAGACGCTGGCGGGCAAACTCATAGCCCAGCAGCGTGGGGTTGCACTTGATGTAGGTGTTGAGGCCCTTCTCGGTGATCAGATAGGTCGCGATGCGCTCGATCTCCGCCGGCGGGCAGCCATGCAGCGTGGACTCGGTAATGGAGTTGGAGACGCGCGCCGGGATGGACTCGACAAACGCGGCATCGACATGCTCAAACTTGTCCAGGTTAGCGAGCGCCCACGTGCGGCACTCGTTCCAGACGTCGGAGCCGCTGGCGTCCTTCATGCCCTCGATGTAGGCATCGACCTTGGGGCTCATAATACCCTCGAGGTCATAGCCCACCGACATGTTGAAGACAAAGCCGTCCGGGCTGCCCAGACCGTACTCGCGAGCGATCAGGTGGCAGGCAAACCATGCCTTCACGTACTCGGCAAAGGCCTGCGGAACCTCGAGCTCGGTCGACCACTCGCAGTTGTAGCACTCGTCCTGCGCCACAATGCAGGGCTTGTTAACGCACTTGGAGAGCTCCTCGCCGTCCATAACCTGAACGGTCTTAAGCTCAAAGAAGCGGGAACCGGCCACATAAGAGGCCACGATGTTCTGGGCAAGCTGCGTATTGGGACCGGCGGCCGGGCCAAACGGGGTCTCGATGCGCTCGTCAAAAATGGGAAGCGCGCCCCCCTGGTTGGTCGTGACCATCTTGCGCACGCCAAAGATGGCGTCCTGGGTCTTGTGCTCCTCGATGATCCAGTTCATCAGCTGCGAAAACGGGATCGGCCTCATGATGTCGCTCATAATGAGCTCCTCTCTGTAACGCCCGGCGAGACCGCGCGGCGGGCGCAAATACGGTGTAGCGCTAGCACAGCGCCGGCGACCCCGCGGAGGCCGCCTATACGCGCGTCGGATGCGGCGAAACACCCGACGCGCGTGAATCTACTTGTAATTAGTAGGCGCGATCGTTGAGCGTGCTCCAGAGCTTCTTGGACTCAGCCATGGTCCACGCGTTGATCTTTTCCTCATCAATACCAACAAACTCGCGATCCTTGTACAGGACGCGGCCGTTGATGATGGTGGTGCGGCAGTTTTTGCCCATCATGCCAAAGAGCATGTGGCCGTCGATGTTCTCCTCGCTCAGCGGCGTAAAGGGCTTGTAGTCCATGACGATGACGTCGGCGGCAGCGCCGGCCTCGAGCACACCGAGCTTGCGATCGAAGTACTTGCTCGCCATCTTGGCGTTGTTCTCGAACAGCATGGTCATGGCCTCGCACCAGCCCACGTTGGGCATGGCGGCGTTGTGACGCTGAATGATCAGGAAGACCTTAAGGCTCTCGAGCATATCGTGGGTGTAGGCGTCGGTGCCCATGCACACGGGGATGCCGCGGCGGAAGAACTCGAGCACGGGGGCGCAGCCCACGGCGTTACCCATATTGGATTCGGGGTTGTTGACGAGCCAGGTGCCGGACTCCTTGACGATATCCATCTCGGCAGGCGTCACGTGGATGCAGTGGCCCAGCATGGTGTCAGGACCCAGCAGGTTGTGCTGCAGCAGGCGCTCGACGGGGCTGATGCCGCCGCGGTTGAGGCGGGAATCCCACACGTCGTTCATGCCCTCGCACACGTGGATGTGGAAGCCGGTCAGACCGTTGTTGGCCTCGGCCATCTTGTCCATGGTCTCGTCCGAAAGCGTAAAGGTAGCATGTCCGCCAAACATGGCGGCGATCATGTGGTTGTCGTTATCGCGACGCTCTTTGGCGGCCCACTGGGCAAACTCGGCGTTCTCGGCAATGGCCTGGTCGCATTTTTCCTGGCCGCGGCGATCGGAGACCTCGTAGCACAGGCACGAACGCATGCCCAGCTCCTGAGCTGCGTCCTTAATGGTAAAGAGGCTTCCCGGGATCTCGCAGAAGCTCGCATGGTGATCGAAGATCGTGGTGACGCCATCGCGGATGGAGTCAAGAATCGTGGCGTAGGCGCTGGCCTTGGTGCCGTCGAGCGTCAGGTTGTCGTCGATCTTCCACCACTGCTGCTCAAGATTCTCCAGGAAGTTGGTGGGGTTGCAGCCCTTAATGGCAAGGCCGCGGGCCAGACCCGAGTAGATGTGGGTGTGGCAGTTGATGAGTCCGGGCATGATGAGGTTGCCCTGGGCGTCGACGTACTCGGCATCCGGGTACTTGGCCTTGAGCTCGCACTCGGGACCTACTTCGACGATCGTATCTCCGTCAATGGCGACCGCACCGTTTGGAATGAACGGGGCCTGAGCGTTGCGAGTAAAGACGGAACCGTTAGCGACCAGAAGCATAAATGCTCCCTTCAACATCAGGGGCGGGGTTTGACACCTCTGACATAGCGGAGTGCGAAGCGCCGGCCTACACCGGAAACGGGCCCTCTCCCGTCAACGCTTCACCAAAGGGACAAACCCTTTGAAGTGCGGCTTGGCGCCGCATGACGTCGGCGGACGAGGCGATGCGTCCGCCGACGAATAGCACCGAATTGGTTACTTCTTGCTCTCGGGCAAGACCAGATCCACGGCAGCGTCCTTGGCAGCATCGATGTGCTGAGCCACGACCGGCGTCTGCGGAAGGATCAGGTTAAGGACTGTCTCTTATACACATCTGACGCTGCCGACGAAGCTAGAAGTGTA
>CABSNL010000027.1 GCA_902479095.1 uncultured Collinsella sp.
GCAGCGTCAGATGTGTATAAGAGACAGGATCGATCTTGGTGTAATCGGCGGTGTCGTAGCGGTGGTTGCTCGCGGCTTCAAAAATTGGGTTGAGGTAGATGGCTGTAAAGCCCAGCTCGGCGATGCGAGGCAGATCTTCCTGGATACCCTTGAGCGATCCGCCGTAAAAGTCCCAGGTCTTGATGGAGCCGTCCTCGGCGCGCTCGTACACAGGCGGCTCGTTCCAGTCCTCGACCATGCGGCGCTGAATGCCCTTACGCGGTTTTTCGACCTCGGCCAGCGTGCGCTCGCGCCAGTGCTCGTCGCGGGCATAGCGATCGGGGAAGATCTGGTAGACCATACCGCGCTCGTACCAGGTGGGACGGTTCTCACGGTGTTTGTAGACGGTGACCTGGAATGAAGGCACCTCGGCGTAGTCGTAGGTTACGCCTTCGCCGCCGGTGCGTCCCTGCGGTGCGCCCAAGCGGACCTCGGGCTGGCCTTCGATATTGCAGATAAAGCTGTACCAGATAAGACAGGGCTCGGTGCACTCAAGCTCTACGGTAAATATACCGTCGCCCTCGTGCGTCATGGGATACCGAGACTCACCGATCTCATCGACCCAGGTGCGCAGCGTAAGCGTTGCCTGCGCGGGATCGGCATCCTCCAGAATCACGGAGAGCGAAAGGATAGTTCCTGTGGTCACAGCGCCAAACGGAGTGCGAAACTGCGGCAGACGGCTGTTGTGTATCAATCTCATAGTACGGTCCAGTTCAATAGAATCACGGCCTGCTGGCCATGGGCTTTACGCACAGGATGTAAGTATATCTGTTGTACACAGGCTGTATAAACAACATCCGTTTACCATCGGCGAACGGTTGTCCTAGAAAATCGTTTTACCAACTACCTACAGAGAAGGGGCGCCCGGTTGGAGCGCCCCTTACTTAGGGTTTGATGAGGTTTTGAATCGTCTGTGGGCTAGCGGCGCTTGCGGGTGGCCGTGGCCTTGCGGACGGACGTCTTCTTGGACGGGGCTTTTTCCTTTGCCGGAGCGGCGGGGGAGACCAGAGTCTCCTTGGCGGGCTCGGGCTTGGCCTCTGCCTTTGGGGCAGCCTTGACCTCAGCGGCCTTCGGCGCCGGCTTGGTCTTTACCTCGGCCTTGAGCTCCTCTTTGGCAGCAGCGGGCTTAGTCTCTGCCTTGGGAGTCGTGGTCTTTGCCGTGGTCTTCTTGGCCGTCGTCGTGCGCTTTCGCGTGGTGGTCTTGGCGGCGGGCTTGGTCTCGACGGTTACCTCCGCCTTGGACTCTGCAGGCGTCTCCTCGACCTTGGCTGCCGGCTTTGCGGCTGCCTTGGTCGTGGCGGCCTTCGCGGTCGTCGACTTGGTTGCCGTGGTCTTCTTGGCTGCCGTTGCCTTCTTGGCGGTCGTGGTCGTCTTCTTGGCAGCGGTCTTTGCCGGAGCCTTGGTGGCCGGCTTGGCCTCAGCGACCTCAGCCTTTACCTCGGGAGCAGCCTCGGCCTCGGCGGCCTTCTTGGCAGCTGCGGTGGTGCGCTTGCGCGTGGTCGTTGCCTTGGCAGCAGTCGTCTTTGCTGCGGCGGTCTTGGTGGCAGCATCCTTGGTCGTCGTAACCTTCTTAGCGGTCGTCTTGCGGGTCGTGGTCTTCTTAACTGCGGGCTTTGCAGCGGGCTTGACTTCGGCCTTTGCCTCCGGAGCCGCCTCAACCTTCACCTCAGGCTCGGCCTTTGCGGGCTCAGCCTTAACCGGTTTCTCCTCGGCCTTGAGCTCAGGCTCGGCCACAACGTCAGGCTCGTTGACAACCGACGCCGGCCTCTCAATCTCCGGATGCATAAAGAAGTACAGGTCCAGATACTTATCCGCCGAGCGCGTCCAGCTAAAGTCCTGGCTCATGGCCTGCGTGACCAGCTGGTTCCAGGCCTCGCGGTTATCCCAGAACAGACGCGCCGCGCGGAACACGGCGTCGCCCATCTCGTCGCCGTTAAAGTTGCTAAACGAGAAGCCCGTGCCCTCGCCGGTAAACTCGTTATACGGGATCACGGTGTCCTTCAGGCCACCGGTCTCGCGAACAATCGGCAGGGTGCCGTAGCGCATGGCGATGATCTGCGACAGGCCGCAGGGCTCAAACTTCGAAGGCATCAGGAACATGTCGGCGGCGGCATACATACGCTGCGACAGCGCAGGATCGAACTCGATGCGTGCGGCCATGGTGCCGGGGTACTTATCTTGGAAGTAGCGCAGACCGTCCTCGTAGTCGCGGTCTCCGGTGCCAAGCACGGCCACCTGCACGCCGCCGGCCAGGATGCGGTCGAGCGCGTACATGACCAGGTCCATGCCCTTCTGGCGCGTCAGACGCGTGACCATGACCATAAGCGGACGGTCGTCGCGAACCTCGAGCCCCAGCTCTTCCTGAAGCTTGGCCTTGCACACGGCCTTGCCGGAACGGTCTTCGACGGTGTAGTTGGCGGCAATGCGCTTGTCGGTCGCCGGATCAAAGCCTGCGACGTCGATGCCATTCAAAATGCCCTGCAGCGCGTACGAACGCTCGCGCAGCACACCGTCCAGGCCCTCGCCAAACTCGGGCGTCTGGATTTCGTTGGCATAGGTGGGGCTCACCGTAGTGATGGCGTCGGCATAACGCAGGGCGCCCAGCATGTAGTTGATGCTGCAGGCATCGCAACGCAGCTGCGACGCGGCCGCGGGAATATGCGCCACACCCAGGATGTCCTCCATCACGGTGTCGCTAAACTGGCCCTGGAATGCCACGTTGTGGATCGAGAACACGGTCTTGACGCGGTCGTAGAGCGGCAGGCCCTGGTAGAACTCGCGCAAAAACACGGGTGCCAGTGCCGTCTGCCAGTCGTTGCAGTGCAGGATGTCGCACTCAAAGCCGGCCGGCAGGTGCTGCAGGCTCTCGGTAATGGCCTTGGAGAAGAACGCAAAACGCTCGCCGTCGTCAAAGAAGCCGTACGGATAGTCGCGCGCAAAGTAGCGCTCGTTGTCGATGAACATATAGGTGACGCCGTCGTGCTCGAGCTTCTCGAGCCCGCAGTACTCGTTGCGCCAGCCCAGGCTCACGTAAAAGTCGGAGAAGTGCTCCATCCGCGCCTTGTACTCGTCCTTGATGGTGGCGTACTTGGGCACCATCACGATGACCTCAGCGCCGGCGCGCACAAGCGCCGCAGGCAGCGAGCCCGCCACGTCGCCCAGGCCACCGGTCTTCACAAACGGCGCGCACTCGGCCGAGGCAAACACGATCTGCATCTTTTTGCTGGAATCAGCCATATTGTCTCCCTGTTGCAATTCGAGAATAGCCGCCTGGCGCGAACCGGGCGGCTATTCTACATGTTACGAGCGATGTTGCGGTAACAACGTTAGCGCACGATCGTGGTATCAGAAGTTAACGGAGCCTTGCCCAGAACCAGGATGTTCTCGGGCGTCCCGCGAAGCTCGGTGTTGGTGGGAACCACGTTGTTCTTGTCCAGAATGGCGTTCTCAACGCGGGCGCCGCTCTTGATGATGCAGCTCTGGTTGATGATCGAGTTGGTCACCGAGGCGCCTTCCTCGACCACGACGCCGCGCGACAGGATCGAGTTGCGCACGGTTCCCTTGATGATGCAGCCGGCCGAAATGATCGAGTTGCATGCGTGGCTGCCGGTCGCATAGCGCGAAGGCGGCACGTCATGAGCCTTGGTCAGGATCGGGCGCTCGGGGTCGAAGAGCTGGTCGGCCACGGTCTGGTCGAGCAGGTCCATGCTGCGGCGATACAGCGACTTCTCGCTAAACACGCCCACGACCTCGCCCTTGTACTCGTAGCTGCACACGTCGATGTTGCCAAAGTCGCCCTGGAGTGCCTCGAGCAGGTCCAGATAGTCGGCGGCCTGATAGTGATCGATGATCTCGAGCAACGTCTCGCGGTTGACGATACAGCAGTCCATAGAGGCGTTGTCGCCGTACACGACGCCAGCGCTCACGCCCGTCAGGCGGCCGTTCTCGTTAATCTGCAGCTTGGTCTCGTCATCGACGTTGCGCGTGGCCTTGCAGTACACCACGGTCATCTGGGCACCGGAGTTCTCGTGCGCGTCGATGATGGTGTTGAGGTCCATGTTAAAGATGATGTTGGTGCCCATCATCACAACATAGGGCTTGTCCGAGCGCTGGAACAGCGTCTTGTTGGAGATGATGTCGCGCAGCAAGAAGCGCATGCCGCCCTTGGTGGTGCCATACGCGTTGCCGGGCACCATGAACAGGCCGCCCTTCTTGCGGTCCAGGCCCCAGTCCTTGCCCGAGCCCACGTGGTCGATCAGCGAGCGGTAGTTGCCCGGCATGACGACGCCGACGGTCTTAATGCCGGCATTCATCATGTTGGACAACGGAAAGTCGATCAGGCGGTAGCGGCCCAAAAACGGTACGGACGCAATGGGGCGGTCCTTGAGCAGCACGCTGCCGTAGGTCGAAGAGTAGTTAGCGGTGATATAACCGATGGCCTTGCGATTGATCATCGGATCATTCCCCCTTCCCGATAACGACGTCATTTCCAACGACGGCCGTATCCTTGGTGGTATCGACAGAGCCGAGCTTCACGCCCTCTTCGACCGTGGAGTTCTCGCCCAAAATAGCGCGACAGATGTGAGCGCCGCTCTTAACGTGCGCACCCGGCAGCAGCACGGAGTCCTCGACCACGGCGCGCTCCTCGATGATGACATCGGTCGAAAGGATCGAGTGGCGAGCGGTGCCGTAGATCTTGCAGCCGTTGGAGACCAGGCAGTCGTCTAGGCGGCCGTCCGGGCCAATGTAGTGCGGCGGACGCGTGGTGATGTTGGACATGATCGGGAAGTGCTTGTCAAACAGATCGAACTCGGGGTTGTTGCCCAGCAGGTCCATCGAGGTCTCGTGGAAGCTGGCGATAGTGCCGACGTCCTTCCAAAAGCCATGGAACTCGTAGCTGTACAGGCGCTTGTTCTCGCCGAGCAGCTTGGGGATGATGTCCTTGCCAAAGTCGTGGCTCGAGCGCTGGTCCAGAGCATCCTCCTCGAGCGCCTCGATCAGGACGTCGGCCGAGAAGATGTAGATGCCCATGGACGCGAGGTTCGAATCGGGCTTCTCGGGCTTCTCAGTGAACTTGGTGATGCGGCCGTCCTCGGGGTCGGTGGTCAGGATGCCAAAGCGGCTGGCCTCCTCCCACGGCACGGGCATAACGCTCACCGTGAGGTCGGCGTTGTTCTCAATGTGCGTCTTGAGCATCTTGCGGTAATCCATGCGATACAGGTGATCGCCCGAAAGAATCAGGACGTACTTGGGGTCGTTGGCCTTGATGTAGTCCAGGTTCTGCGTAATGGCGTCGGCCGTGCCCGCATACCAGGCGCCACCGGTCTGCGTCTCGTACGGCGGCAGGATCGACACGCCGCCATCGCGGCTGTCCAGATCCCACGCCTCGCCGGAACCCACATAGGCATGCAGCAGGTAGGGGCGATACTGCGTCAGAACGCCCACCGTGTCGATGCCCGAGTTGGAGCAGTTGGAGAGCGAGAAGTCGATAATGCGGAACTTACCACCAAAGCTAACCGCCGGCTTGGCGATCTTTTGGGTGAGTGCCCCCAATCGGCTGCCCTGTCCTCCTGCGAGGAGCATCGCGATGCATTCTTTCTTACTCATCGATTTCTCCTTCTGTCATCGATGTTCTTAAACCCATTAGCGGCGGGCACGGCGCGTGGTTGCGCCCGTCGAGTAATGCCGTGCTGGCATAGGGAGCTCGCGCGCCTTTACGCGTGCCAGATCTCGTCGCGGTACTCGCGAATGGTGCGGTCACTCGAGAACCAGCCGGAGGAGGCGGTGTTGAGCAGCGCCTTGCGGTTCCAGGTTTCCTGGTCTCCATAGCTGTTCGTGAGTTTCTCCCAGGCGTCGACGTAGCTGCGGAAATCGGCCATGACCAGGTCGGGGTCGTTATTGTTCATGAGCTCGTTGTAGATGCTCTCGAAGTTGCCCGAAAGACCCGCAAAGGTGTTGTCCTTGAGCTCGTCCATCACGCGGCCCAGACGCTCACGGTCGCCGTTGAGGGTATCCCACGCAAAGTAGCTGTTGGATGCCCAGAGCTGCTCGACCTCGGGAGCGGTCAGGCCAAAGATGGCCTCGTTCTCGCGACCGGCCAGGTCGGCGATCTCGATGTTGGCGCCGTCGAGGGTGCCCAGCGTAATGGCGCCGTTCATCATGAGCTTCATGTTGGACGTGCCCGAGGCCTCCTTGCCGGCCGTGGAGATCTGCTCCGAGATCTCGGCGGCAGGGTAGATGAGCTGGGCGTTGCTCACGCGGAAGTTGGGGATAAAGCAGACCTTCATGACCTCGTTGACGCGCGGGTCGTTGTTGATGACATCGGCCACGGAGTTAATGAGGCGGATGGTCTCCTTGGCGAAGGTGTAGCTCGAGGCGGCCTTGCCGCTAAAGATGAAGGTCGTCGGCGTCACGTGGAAATTGGGATCGGCGATGCGACGGTTGTAGATGTCCATCACCTTCATGATGTTCATGAGCTGGCGCTTGTAGGCATGGAAGCGCTTTACCTGAACATCGAAGACGGTGTTGGGATCGATGACCAGTCCGGTCTCGGCCTTGACGTAGGCGGCCAGGCGCTCCTTGTTGGCGCGCTTGGAGGCACCCACGGCCTTCAGGAACTCGGTGTCGTTCTGGAACTCTTTAAGCTTCTCCAGCTCAAAGGCGTCCTTTAGCCAGCCATCGCCAATGGCCTCGGTGACGAGCTTGGCGTAGGTGGGGTTTGCCTCGGCAAAGAAGCGACGGTGCGAGATTCCGTTGGTCTTGTTGTTGAACTTCTCGGGCGTAAGGGCATAGAAGTCCTTGAGCACGATGTTTTTGATGATGTCGGAGTGAATCTTTGCCACGCCGTTGACGCTATGGCTGCAGATCACAGACAGGTTGGCCATGCGAATCTCGCCGTCCCACAGGATGGCGGTCTGGCGCAGACGCTCCTGCCAGCCCTCCTGCGTGGTGTCGAACGACTCGTGCCAACGACGGCTGATCTCGTCGATGATCTGGTACACGCGGGGAAGCAGCTTGGAGAACATGCCGATGGGCCACTTCTCCAGTGCCTCGGGCAGGATGGTGTGGTTGGTGTAGCTCACGACCTGCGTCACGATGTTCCAGGCGTCATCCCACTCGAGCTTCTTCTCGTCGATGAGGATACGCATGAGCTCGGGGCCGCACATAGCGGGGTGCGTGTCGTTGGTGTGGATGGCCACAAACTGCGGCAGCAGCTCCCAGTTAGCGCCGTGCTCCTTCTCAAAGGTGTCGAGCAGGCTGTAGATGCCGGCCGAGACAAACAGATACTCCTGCTTTAAGCGCAGCAGACGGCCGTGCTCGCCGGCGTCGTTGGGGTAGAGGATGGCGCTGATGGCCTCGGCCTCGGCGCGCTCGGCGTCTGCCAGGGCGTAGTCGCCGCGGTTGAAGGCCTCCAGATCGAAGTGCTCCTCGACCGGCTCGGCGGCCCAGACGCGCAGCTTGTTGACGGTCTCGCCGGCATAGCCCACAACGGGGATGTCATAGGGGACGGCCAGGATGTCCTGCGTATCTACCGTACGGTAGAACGTGCGGCCGTTTTCCTCAAAGCCCTCAACATGTCCGCCAAACTTGATGGTCACGGCCTTGTCCTGACGACGGACCTCCCAGGGATAGCCGTGGGTGAGCCACTCGTCGGTGGCCTCGACCTGGCTGCCGTTGACGATCTCCTGCTTAAACAGGCCGTAGCGGTAGCGCATGCCGTTGCCGTAGCCGGCAATGCCCTCGGCTGCCATGGAATCCAGGAAGCATGCGGCAAGACGGCCCAGGCCACCGTTGCCCAGAGCCGGATCGGGCTCCTGGTTCTCGATGACGGACAGGTCAAAGCCCATGTCGTCGAGCGCCTCGGCGACCATGTCGCGCACGCCAAAGTTGAGCAGGTAGTTGTCGAGCAGGCGGCCGATCAAAAACTCGATCGAGAAGTAGTACACGCGCTTCTTGCCCTCGGCGGTGACGCGGGCGTCGCTCTTGGTGGCAACGGCGCGGGCCTTCTCGGCCACGAGTTTGGCCAGGGCGTTAAAGCGGTCGAGGTCGCTGGCGGCCTCGACGCTCTTGCCGCTGATGCTCATAACGGCATCGCGATAGAGCTCGGTAAACTCCTGCTTGTTTTCGAAGATCTTATTCATACGTTCCTTTCCCCCGGGGATGTTTCTCCCGGAACGGTTATGACTTGTATCCTACGCCTCGGCGAGGCGGGTAATTACAGCTGTAACGGCTTTGTTACGCATCCTTGGCAGACGACTTAACAGAAGCAGACTTGGCCTTGGGAGCAGCCTTTTTGGTGGTTGCCTTCTTGGCCGTGCTGGACTTGGCCGAAGCCTTGGCAGCGGGCTTGGCTGCCTTCGCCTTAGCCGGAGACTTCTTAGCAGCTGCGGCCTTGGGCTTCACCGAGGACGTACGTTTGCGCGTCGCCTTCTTGGGCTCCTCGACCACGGGCGGCTTATAGCTGCTGGGACCGCGGCGCTTAAGCACCACGCCAGCCAGACCGGGCACCTTAATCTCGATGGAGTCCATTTGCCCGTTCCAGGGATAGGGCTCGCTCGAGCAGGTGTAGGGCTCCTCACCGGCGTATCCGCTGCCGCCAAACTCGGGACGGTCGGAATCGAAGATGACCTCCCAGTCACCCTCGCGCGGTACGCCCACGCGGAAGCTCTCGTAGCTCGCCGGGTCAAAGTTGATCAGGATCACCAGATCGTCATCGATGTCCTCGCCCTGACGCACAAAGCTCACGATGGACTGTTTGGAGTTATCCGCGTCGATCCAGGTAAAGCCGTCGTCGGTGTAGCCGCGCTCGTACAGAGCGGGCTCGGCGGTGTACAGGTGGTTGAGCGCCTTGATAAAGGCCTGATGATGACGGTGGGTCTCGTACTCTTCGGTCAGGAACCACTGGATGGACTCGTAGTAGCGCCATTCAATAAACTGGCCGATCTCGTTGCCCATAAAGTTGAGCTTGGCACCGGGGTGCGTCATCTGGTAGAAGGCCAGCGTGCGCAGGCCGGCAAACTGGCGCCACCAGTCGCCCGGCATGCGGCCGATCAGCGAGCACTTGCCGTGCACGACCTCGTCGTGGCTCAGCGGGCAAATAAAGTTCTCGGTAAAGGCATACATAATGGAGAACGTGAGCAGACCGTGGTTGCCGGGGCGCCACGGAAAATCAGTCTGCATGTAGTGCAGGGTGTCGTTCATCCAGCCCATGTCCCACTTGTAGTGGAAGCCCAGACCGCCGTCCTGCGGCGGATAGGTCACGAGCGGCCACGCGGTGGACTCCTCGGCCATCATCATCACGTCGGGGTAGTGAGCCTCCACGGCGCAGTTGACCTGGCGGATAAACGCGCTGGCGTCCAGGTCCTCCTCGGTACCGTACTTGTTGAACTTCTTTTGGCCCGGATCGTCGATGCCAAAGTTCAGATACAGCATGCTGGACACGCCGTCCATGCGAATGCCGTCAACGTGGAAGTTCTCGAGCCAATAAAGCACGTTAGAGACAAGGAAGGAGCGTACCTCGCCGCGGGCGAAGTCAAACTTGTGCGTGCCCCAGTTGGGATGAATCTCGTGCTCAAACAGCATGTGGCCGTTAAAGGTGGCAAGGCCGTGGGAGTCGGCGCAAAAACCGCCGGGCACCCAGTCCATAATCACGCCGATGCCCGCCTCGTGGCATGCATCGATAAAGTGCATGAGCTGCTGCGGGTTGCCGTAGCGCGACGTGGCGGCGTAGTAGCCGGTCGTCTGGTAGCCCCAGGAGCCGTCGAAGGGATGCTCCATAAGCGGCATGACCTCGATATGCGTGTAGCCCATGTCGCGCACGTAGTCCACGAGCTCCACCGATAGGTCGTCGTAGGTGTAAAACTCGCCGCGCTGCGCGGGGAAGGGGTCCATGGGGCCGGGGTAGTTGCCGTACTCGTCGGGCTCGCCCTGCGGCGCATCGCCGTGGCGCTTCCACGAGCCAATATGCACCTCGTAGATGTTAAGGGGCTGCGACATGTGGTTATGGCTGGCGCGGCGCTTGAGCCACGCGGCGTCGTTCCACTTGTAGCCATCGAGGGTCCACAGCATGCTCGCCGTTCCCGGAGGGCACTCGGCCTTAAAGGCGTATGGATCGGCCTTGTAGAGCTTTTCGCCCTCGTTGGTCTCGATGAGATATTTATAGAGCTGGCCCTGCTCGGCGCCAGGAATAAAGCCTTCCCAAATAGCGCTTGTATGCACGGGCACCAGCGGGTTGGCTTCCTCATCCCAGTCGTTAAATTCACCAATGACATGGACGCTCTTTACATCGGGCGCCCAAACGCAAAAACGCCAGCCGCGCGTACGGTTCTGCGTGTCGGGGTGCGCGCCCATCTTTTCCCAGCTGCGCTCCCACGTGCCAATGCCAAACAGATAGACATCGTCTTTGGTGAGCTCCGGCGCGTGCGGGGCGGCTTTACGGGTAGTAGGCTTTTTAGTTGCTGGCTTTAGCTTTGTATCGCTCACGTTTGATCCCATCATGACGCGGCAGCGTGTTGCCTTGGTGACTAGATGCGAAAGGTCCAAGGCTGCACGAATCGAAGGGACGGCGATAGTTCTATGATTCGTTCCACCTCGCGTGCTCGGTGGAACTTTCGGCAAAAACTACGATAACACCTGTACGTTAGTTTTATGAACGAAAGTGGATTTGCGGTGGCGTTTAATCGGTAAGCGCCATGTTTATACCACTGGCAGAATTGCGATGGTAAAACTCTTGACAGCTTTACCAATTAGGGTTTCTAGATTGTTAGGTTTACGTTTGGTAAAACGTTTTTAGCAGGTTGTTTACCATTTGACATTGAAAGGCTCGTTTATGGACCGCATCGCTGCCCCAAGTGTTGCTTTTATTTTCGATTGCGACGGCACGCTGGTTAATAGCACCCCCGTTTGGGCCTATGCCCAGCCCGAGTTATTGCACCGCCACGGAGTTGACGTGACGGTCGACGATTTTGCCCAGTTTGAGCATTTGTCGCTCGAAGACGAGTGCCAGGCCTACCACGACACCTGGGGCATTGGCACAAATGGCGAGGAGCTCTACCGCGAGCTGAGCAATATTCTGATTGATGGGTACTCCAAGGTGCCGCCGCGCAAGGGTCTCCTGGCATTTTTGGAGCAGGCGAAGGCGGCGGGTATTGCCATGTGCGTGGCTACGTCCACGCCGGCCGAGCTGGTGCAGTCCGCGCTCGCTGGTGCCGGGCTCGACGCATACATGGAGTTTGTTACCACGACGGGCGAGGCAGGACGCTCCAAACAGTTCCCCGACGTATACGAGCTGGCGCTTCGCCGTCTGGAGGAGCGCCATGGGCATAAGTTTGAGCGCGCGTGGGTGTTTGAGGACGCCGTCTTTGGCCTAAAGAGCTCTGGTGTCGCCGGCTTTAAACGCGTGGGCATCTATGACCCGCACGGCCGCATGAAGCGCGACGAGGTTCGCGATAACTGCGAGATCTTTATCGATAGCTATGAAGAGCTGGATTTGGATCACGTTCTTGCGTTTGAGGGATAGGCGAGGGCTGTGGCTTGTAAGATATTAGTGGTGTGCGGCTCGCCCGTCGTGGCGAGCGTGGATCTGTTGCGCCGGCAAGCGGGGGAGTGCGACCATGTTGTTGCCGTAGACCGCGGACTCGACGCGCTGCTGGGTGCCGGCCTGGGCTGCGACGTGTATGTAGGAGATGCGGACACGGTGAGCGACGCGGGTCGCGCGTTGGTCGATGCCGCCACCGACTTTGAAGTTGAGCGCCATGACCCGTACAAGGACTATACCGATCTGGCACTGGCGCTCGATTCCGTCCGCCGTCGCTGGCCGGGTGCCGAAGTGGTTGCGACCTGCGTCACGGGCGGCCGTCCGGATATGGCCCTGTCCGTCCTAGGCCTACTAGCAGCCTACAAAGATGCCCCCGTCTGGATCAAAGAAGACGAAGTGACGGCCAGAATTCTGCACCAGGACGAAACCTGGACCATCGAAAACACCGAGGGCAAAACCTTCTCTATCATCGCGATCGCCCCAGAAACGGTAATAAGCGAACACGGCCTAGAATGGGAACTGGATCACGCCCCGCTGGGCCTGTTAGCCGACACAGGCATCAGCAACGTCGTCAGGTCAACAGCCACGATCCAAGTCCACACCGGCACCGCCATCGCTTACCTATATCAATAGGCATTTAGAGTCTGACCAAAATAGTCCTTGCACGTCGCGCTAACTTCCCCTATAGTATCTCCACGTCACGGGGGCGTAGCTCAGCTGGGAGAGCGCTTGACTGGCAGTCAAGAGGTCAGGGGTTCGATCCCCCTCGTCTCCACCATCGTGAATGCAAAGGCCTTCGGAATCCCGGAGGCTTTTTTTCATGTCAAAATACCTCGCGCCACAAACCCCTCCTTCGGCAACAAAAAGTTGCACAATTTATTTCCCATGTCTGTATATAGTTTGTTAGACGAACGCGATCATCGGCGCAGCTCGCTGCTTCATTTGGGCTTCAGGAACGCCCCTAATCACCGCCAGTACCTTAATAACCTGCATCAATGTGAACAACATCGCAAAACAGCCCCATTAAGCACACTAAATGAACGATATGTTGTTCACCACAAGACAAATCAGTTTCGCTACCAACTTGTGCTAGGATACATATAGTTACATGAGTTCAACTGTGCTCGCGGCTCCAGCAAGCCATAAAGCGCAGGGTCGATCAGCATCCGGCCGTAACGGCGGTGCCAGAAACACCACGAGCTCCAATAAAGAAGTCATGCGACGTTATTTATTTGCATTCGGTATTTCCTTGATGCAATTAAAAGTGTGCATGTTAAATCGTAGCAGTCCTACAGCTGTTTGCGTGCGGTCCAGTTTTGTTCCCGCTTGACTGGCTCGCACGCAGCCAGCTGGGGATGCGGTCATTTTGCGATACACGTCCGCGTCTCTAGCAACTGCATTTATACATACCGTTCACGGTGGGGCAGAGCCACGTGCTTGTCTAACTGGGCTCAGGGTTTGAATATGGAGCGCCTTCGCGCACAAGCGCCCAGGCGAAGCCATACCCAAACCCCGTGAGCCACACGTAAGACAGCAAGGGGGTGGTGCTCGTGTGGTATGTGATTCAGGTCATTAACGGTCGCGAAGACGTAATGCGCGAGCGCATCGAGCGCGTGGTGCCAGTGGGCGCCATGCAAGAGCTCTTTTATCCCCAATTTCAAACCGAGATCAAGGTACACGGCGAATGGGTCAATACGACCAAGTCGCTCTTTCCCGGTTATCTTATCTGCGACACGGCAGATCCCCGTACCGTGCAACAGTATCTGCTTCGCATGGACGACTTTGCCCGGGTGCTTTCCCAGGACGGTCAGTTTGTGCCGCTAGCAAAAGAAGAGGTCCAGCTTATTGGCGGCTTTACGCACAGGGGAGACCGCGTAGTGCCCATGAGCGAGGCCTTAAAAGACGGCGACCAGGTCGTAGTGACGGCAGGTCCGTTGCTGGGCCATGAAGGCCTTATCAAAACCATTAACAGACGCAAGAGCACTGCTTATTTGGAGCTCGATCTGTGCGGCCGACGCGTTACTACGCGCGTTGGACTTGCCGTGCTTTCGGCCGAGCAGCGCGTAATGCGAAACCTTAAAAAGGCGATCGCCTAGCTGCAGGCGACTGTTTAACGGGAAAGGGAGGATCTCCGGGGGCGGGGACGTAGGTTTGAAGAAGACAGTATCAGACAAAACTGAATATCCAGCAGGAGAGCCGGTAGGCGCCGCGCTTGTCGCCCAAGCAATGAGCGGCAGCGACGCGAGCATGCGCTACAAGGCTATGAAGGCCGTGAAGGACTGGGATCGCACGCGCCTGGCCTACCGCACCGTCAAGCGCGCCTTCGACATCGTGTTCAGTGGCTGCGTGCTGGCCGTCATCGCCATTCCGAGCTTGGTGCTCGCCGCGGCCATCCGCCTGGAGAGCGAGGGCAACCCGTTCTACAGCCAGATCCGCGTGGGCCAGACCCACCGCGACGGCAGCTTGTCCACCTTCCGCATGTGGAAGTTCCGCTCCATGTACAGAGACGCCGACGAGCGCCTCGCCGAGCTCAAGGAGAAAAACGAGATCGCCGGCGCCATGTTCAAGATGAAGGAAGACCCCCGCGTCACCAAGATCGGCAAGTTCATCCGCAAGCACTCCATCGACGAGTTCCCGCAGTTCCTGAACGTATTCCTGGGCCAGATGTCCGTCGTGGGCCCGCGCCCGCCTCTGCCCAACGAGGTCGCGGAGTACACCGAGTTCGACCTGCAGCGCCTGGCCGTAAAGCCCGGGATCACCGGCTGGTGGCAGGTGACGGAGCGCAACTCGACCGGCTTCGACGGCATGGTCCGCCGAGACCTGGAGTACATCGCCAACCGGGGCATCTTCACCGACCTCAAGATTGTGATCCTCACGGTTATTGAGGTCATCACCGGTAAGGGTGCGTGCTAATGCTCGAGGATTATTCGAAATACTCTGAGTTGAATCGCGTTCCCGTGATCGATGTTCCGATCACGGGAACAAACATGGCAGATTGCATCAATTTTCTAGCTGAACATATCGATGAACTCCATGGCGAGTACATTTGCGTCTCAAATGCCCATACGTCTGTTTTGGCTCATGATGACCCCTCCTATTGGGATTGCCAGGCGGAATCAGTCATGTCCGTTCCCGACGGCAAGCCCTTATCAGTTGTAGGCCGTAAGTCATTTGAATCGATGGACCGCGTTACCGGTCCGGACTTGATGCGCGAGATTTTTGAGATTTCCAGTCAATACGGGTGGAGTCACTATTTCTACGGAAATGAACAGAAGAATCTTGACGCCCTCAGAGAATCGCTCAACAGGGATTTCCCTGGCTTAAAAATTGTGGGAATGGAACCGTCCGTTTTCCGTCCTTTGTCCGACAACGAAAAGTATGAGCTTTCTAATCGCATCGCCAACTCAGGAGCTAACTTCGCATGGATTGCTCTTGGCGCGCCCCGTCAAGAAGTTCTTATGCACGAGCTCAAGGGAGGGCCACAGCCGTTGATGATCGGTGTTGGCGGAGCGTTCAATGTCCTCGCTGGCGTGGTGCCAGAGGCGCCGATATGGATGCAAAACCTGAGTCTCGAGTGGCTATACAGACTAATTCAAGAGCCAAAACGGCTTTTCAAACGATACCTCGTAACCAATACGAAATTCCTCTTTTACCAGTTTACAAAAGCCAAACGTAAGGAAGGCAAATAGATGAACGATTCGACCACCTTTAAAGACAAGACCCTCATGATCACGGGCGGCACCGGCTCGTTCGGCAACACCGTGCTCAAGCACTTCATGAACACCGACCTTGCCGAGATCCGCATCTTCTCGCGCGACGAGAAGAAGCAGGACGACATGCGCCACCGCCTGCAGGAGAGGTCGCCCGAGCTCGCCTCCAAGGTGCGCTTCTTCATCGGCGACGTCCGCAACGCCCAGAGCGTGCGCGACGCCATGCACGGCGTGGACTACATCTTCCACGCCGCCGCCTTGAAGCAGGTTCCCTCCTGCGAGTTCTTCCCCATGGAGGCCGTGCGCACCAACGTCATCGGCACGGACAACGTGCTCCACGCCGCGATCGAGGAGGGCGTGGACCGCGTCGTGTGCTTGTCCACCGACAAGGCCGCCTACCCCATCAACGCCATGGGCAAGTCCAAGGCCATGATGGAGTCCATCATCTACGCCAACGCCCGCAACGGCGCCGGCCGCACCACCATCTGCTGCACCCGCTACGGCAACGTCATGTGCTCGCGCGGCAGCGTCATCCCGCTGTTCATCGACCGCATCCGCAAGGGCGAGCCGCTCACGGTCACCGACCCCAACATGACCCGCTTCCTCATGAACCTGGACGAGGCCGTCGACCTGGTGCAGTTCGCCTTCGAGCACGCCAACCCCGGCGACCTGTTCATCCAGAAGGCGCCGGCGTCCACCATCGGCGACCTCGCCGAGGCCGTCCAGGAGGTCTTCGGCCGCGTGGGCACCCAGGTCATCGGCACCCGCCACGGCGAGAAGCTCTTCGAGACCCTCATGACCCGCGAGGAGCGACTGCGCGCCGAGGACATGGGCGGCTACTACCGCGTCGCCTGCGACTCGCGCGACCTGAACTACGACAAGTTCGTCGTCGACGGCGAGGTGGAGACCCAGGCCGACGAGTCCTACACCTCCCACAACACCGAAAGGCTCGACGTGGAGGGCACCATCGCCAAGATCAAGACCGCCGAGTACGTGCAGCTGGCACTCGAGGGCCGCGAGCACGAGGCGGTGCAGTAGGGTGCGCGTCCTCGTCACCGGCGCGAGGGGCTTCGTCGGGAGGAACCTCTGCTGCGCGCTTAAGAACATAAGGGACGGTAAGGACCGCCGCGAGAGATTCGCGGGCCTGCTGCCCCTCGAGGTCATGGAGTTCGACGTCGACTCGACCCCCGGGGAGCTGGAGGACTTCTGCTCCCGCGCCGACTTCGTCTTCAACCTGGCCGGCGTCAACCGCCCAAAGGAGCAATCCGAGTTCATGGAGGGCAACTTCGGGTTCGCCTCCACGCTGCTCGACACGCTCGAGCGCCACGGCAACAGGTGCCCCGTGATGCTCTCCAGCTCCGCGCAGGCGAGCCTGTCGGGCCGCTTCGAGGGCTCGGTCTACGGCGAGTCGAAGCTCGCGGGTGAGGGACTGTTCCGAGAGTACTCAGAGAGGACCGGCGCACCGGTGCTCATCTACCGCTTCCCGAACCTCTACGGCAAGTGGTGCCGCCCGCGCTACAACTCCGCCGTGGCCACCTTCTGCGACGCCATCGCCAACGGCCGCCCCTACACCGTGAACGACCCATCCGTGGAACTGGAGCTCCTCTACATCGACGACCTCGTGGACGAGATGCTTGGCGCCCTGCTCGGCGAGGAGCACCGCTGCGGCTACGAGGGCCTCGAGAGGGTAGAGGGAGACGGGTTCTGCTACGTCCCGGAGACCGATGTGAAGACCCTGGGCGAGATCGTCTACCTGCTCGACGGCTTCCGCGACAGCCGCGAGACACTTGCCGTCCCCGACCTTTCCGACGGCTCCTTCTCCAAGAAGCTCTGGAGCACGTTCCTGTCCTACTACGAGCCGGGGCACTTCGCCTATAGCCTCAAGCCCAACACGGACGACCGCGGCTCGTTCACCGAGTTCCTGCGCACGCCCGAGCGCGGCCAGGTCTCCATCAACGTCTCGAGGCCCGGCATCACCAAGGGCAACCACTGGCACATGAGCAAGTGGGAGAGGTTCCTGGTGGTCTCCGGCACCGCCTCCATCAAGCTGAGGAAGGTGGGGGAGGACGCCGATGGCAACCCGTTCCCCGTCGACGAGTACACCGTCTCCGGGTCGGACATGCGCGCCGTGGAGATGATCCCCGGCTACACGCACTCCATCACCAACCTGTCCGACACCGAGGACCTCGTGACGGTCATGTGGGCCAACGAGCCCTTCGACCCCGAGAGTCCCGACACCTACTACGAGGAGGTCTAGCCGCATGGGCAAGGACTATTCCGATATCGCATTCAAGGACGACGGCCGGCTGAAGCTGCTGATCATCGTGGGCACGCGCCCCGAGGTCATCCGCCTGTCAGAGGTCATCAAGAAGTGCCGCCGCCACTTCGACTGCCTGCTGGCGCACACCGGCCAGAACTACGACTACACCTTGAACGGCATCTTCTTCCGCGACCTGGAGCTCGCCGACCCCGACGTCTACCTGGACGCCGTGGGCGCCGACCTGGGCGAGACCGTGGGCAACATCATCGCGGCATCGTATAAGCTGATGGTCCAGGTCCAGCCCGACGCGCTGCTTATCCTGGGCGACACCAACAGCTGCCTGTCCGCCATCGCGGCAAAGCGCCTGCACATCCCCATCTTCCACATGGAGGCGGGCAACCGCTGCAAGGACGAGTGCCTGCCCGAGGAGACGAACCGCCGCATCGTCGACGTGATCTCCGACGTCAACCTTGCCTACTCCGAGCACGCCCGCCGCTACCTCAAGGACACCGGCTGCGCCCCGGAGCGCACCTACGTCACGGGCTCGCCCATGGCGGAGGTCCTGCGCGCGAACCTTGACAAGATCGAGGCGTCGGACGTCCTCTCCGAGCTCGGCCTGGAGCCCAAGTGCTACATGCTCCTCTCGGCGCACCGCGAGGAGAACATCGACACCGAGGCGAACTTCACGAGCCTGTTCACCGCCATCAACGCGCTGGCCGAGAAGTACGATATGCCGATCCTGTACTCCTGCCACCCGCGCTCCCGCAAGCGCCTGGAGGCCACCGGCTTCCAGCTCGACCCGCGCGTGCGCATGCACGAGCCCATGGGCTTCCACGACTACAACTGCCTGCAGATGAACGCCTTCGCGGTGGTGTCCGACTCCGGCACCCTGCCCGAGGAGTCCAGCTTCTTCGCGAGCGTCGGCCGCCCGTTCCCTGCGGTGTGCATCCGCACCTCCACCGAGCGCCCGGAGGCCCTGGACAAGGCCTGCTTCACGCTGGCAGGCATCTCCGAGAAGGGCCTGCTGCAGGCCGTCCACACCGCCGTCGAACTCGACGCGGAGGGATCGCTGCCAGAGGCGCCCGTGCCCGACTACGCCGACGAGACCGTGTCCACCAAGGTGGTCAAGGTCATCCAGAGCTACACCGGCGTCGTGGACAAGATGGTGTGGAGGAAATCTTAGCCATGGGCGCTGGGTACAGATTGCTTGATGGTGGCGCGCGAGCTTATAACAAATTGCTCTTGCTCCCTGCCCTACGTCGCTCCTTTGCATCATGCGGTAAAAACGTAACCATCGGTCGTCGTAGTGAAATTCAGGGGATTGAAAATATTTACATGGGACATGATATATATATTGGCCCAGGAGCAACGTTCCTACGACCCGTGCGAAGATTCATATCGGCAATTACGTCATGAGCGGCCCTCATCTCACAATTATTACTGGAGACCATCGTACAGATGTTCTCGACCGACCCATGATAACGCTTGATGAGTCGGACAAGCTTCCAGAGAATGACCAGGATGTCGTCATCGGCAATGATGTATGGATTGGCAGCAGCGTAACGATTCTTAAGGGCGTTAGAATTGCCGACCATTGTGTGATTGCAGCCGGTACGGTAGTGACAAAAGACGTTGGCCCGGAGTTTTCAATCTGGGGGGCTTCCGGCTCGCCGTCTAAGCTTTCGGTAAGAGGAAATCAATGACTAAAGGTTATCCGCACGTCCATGCAAAGGTGTTGATGGTTGGACCCGATCTCTCTCTTCACGGCGGAATCGTTTCAGTCGTGAAAGGTTATCTAGACGCAGGTCTCCCTGAGGCATGCGATGCCTTTGAGTACCTGGGGACGGGCATCGGTTCCTCAACGCTCGGTAAATCCGTCGCATTTTCCCGAGCGTTGATTCGCTATGCGATGATCATGCCATCCTATGACATTATTCATTTACACATTAGCGCCCGTGGCTCATACAAACGTAAGTCACTTATGGCTCGTATGGCCCACAAAGCAGGCAAGTACGTAATACTCCACGACCACGATGGTGAGTTTAAGAAGGCCTTCGAAGAGGGTGGAGATTCCTACCGTCGTGATGTAAGAAAGACCTTTAGTATCGCCGACCGAGTTGTGGTTCTGTCGGAAGAATGGCTCGACTACTTTGCGGAAAACGTCTGCGACCTTGAGAAGATTAACGTTGTCCATAACGGTGTTAAAGTCCCAAATCAGCCGTGCTCACCTTGTTCGCGTCAAGGGAAATTCTGTCGCGTTTCCCCGACACTAAGATCGTATTCGGCGGAGACGGAGAGGTCGAGAAGAATAAATCTCTTGCGGCCGAGCTTGGTATTGCCGAACGCTGCGAGTTCCACGGCTGGGTCGCGGGCGCAGAACGCGAGGAGCTCTTTGAGCGTGCCGCGGTGTACTGCCTTCCCTCCAAAAACGAAGGACTCCCCATGAGCGTTCTTGAAGCCATGGCTAGAGGAATTCCAACCGTCGCCACTCCCGTTGGCGGAATTCCTCAAGTAATTAATGATGGTGTTGATGGAGTTCTGATTCCGGTTGATAACCATCAAGCTCTGGCCGTTGCATTGAATCATCTTCTCGAATCAAGCGAGCTTAGAAAAGAAATGGGAACTTTAGCCCGAAAAAAGATACTCAGCTCATTCGATATCAATCTGCTCTTGAGCGAAATACTCGGCATCTATTGCAATGCTACCAGCGGTAATTAGAGGATTAAATTGAATTCAAAGAAGTTAATACATGAAGCAGGGCATATTGTTTTTGTTCACCCTTCCCTGATGGGTGGCGGGGCCGAGCGTGTCTCGCTTGCGCTCGCGTCATACTTCGTTGCTCATGGTATTAGGTTTACCTATCTCCTGACTAAAAGTAACATTGTTGAATACGATGTTCCCGAAGGAGTCGAGGTGCGTTCTGAGTTTGCAAGTGCTACGCTCAAGCCATTCGACCAAATTAAGCTTATACGACGTTTTATTTCCGAGCGGCCCAATGCTACGGTAATTTCCTTTTTACCTCATCAAAACATGTATACGCTTATCGCGACCATCGGACTTCCAAACAGGGTTATTGTTTCAGTGCGAAACGATCCGAGATTCGATTTTACTGGCAATAAGATCCTCGCATTCATTAGAAACATGTTGTATCGCAGGTCCGATGCAATTGTGTTCCAGACAAATAGCCAGGCAAGTTTAATGCCGAGATACCTTCAGGCGAATTCCAAAATCATTTTAAATCCAATATTTAGTGAACTTCCTGAACCGTATTCTGGGCTTAGAAGAAAAGCAATCGTCACATCGGGACGGCTTGAACTTCAAAAAAATCACTCGATGACAATCAGGTCATTTGCGCTGTTTCATAAAAAACACCCTGAATATACTCTTGAAATCTTTGGCAAGGGAAGTCTTCGATCAGAACTAGAAAGCCTTGTTCATAGCCTTGACATGGATGATTCAATCAAATTTATGGGCTTTTCTTCTGACGCTCTTATGCACATTAGAACTGCATCGGCTTTTGTAATGTCATCAAAGTTCGAGGGTCTATCTAATTCTATGCTTGAGTCCTTGTGTATGGGGGTTCCAACAATTTGCACCAAATGTGGCGGTGGTGGAGCAGAAGCAGTTATTCGGAATGGCGAGAACGGCATTCTGGTCGATATTGATGACGATTTTGCTGAGAGCGAAGCGTTCAACAAGATCGTCGAAGATAAGTCTTATTCGAATCATTTGTCTAATAATGCCCTGATGCTAAGGCAGTCCCTTTCTTTAGAAACTATTGGCAATGAATGGGCAGATCTTATTTTTAATTAGATTTCCCCGGAAGCCTCCAATAAGGAAAACAACATTGCGCAACCAAATGACACTGCAGAATCAAAACAGAAGTATATCTGACTTGCTATTAGGAATTGCAATAATATCTGGTCTAATGGTCCCCTTTGTTCGAGATCTGGGTGCCTTATACTCATTTGCAACAGATTGGGAGATTAACCGTTTTGCATTCAGCACTTCTAACGGGCGCTTTGCTTCTTTATTTAATCTCATTCAGCAAATCTGCTTTTTCATTCTTTTGATGCGTGCAATAAGTAAATCTCGAAAAGAAAATTGGCTCATTATATCCTGTTCAATTTTTGGACTAATAACTTATAGCTTATTCGCCATTGCCAATAACGAGGGCGATTTAATCAGTGTGCTCTTTGGAGATGTCCCAACAACAGTATTTGTAATTCCCTTGTTTTACCTATTGGCGGAGGAGCCAAGCATCAAGTTGCTTATAAAGAAATGGGTCCCTCTTCTTTCTCTGTTTTGCTTTATCGCTTCACTTATTTCAATTCTAAAATTTAAATATCTTTGTGGCTTTGGATCTTATATTGGATGGTGTCCTGCGAGGGACTATTTTGCATTTGGCATCAGTTTATATTGGTCAACCGTGGTGCTTAAATCTAATGATGAACACGCCTATTTCATAACGATGGGTATAGGCATCCTGGCCTGCATCGCCGCATTAATGCTGGCAACCAGAAGTTGGTTAATTCAACCAATGCTAGTAATGCTTGTTGCAACTTTTATGGCTAAAGGAATTGACAAAGTTTTTAAACGAACAGTAATTGTTATTTTTGCAACTGGAACGGCACTTTTGGCATTGTCGTTGATCTATCCTGAAGTTCTTGATTCGTTTTTAAACAGGATCGGAGAAGATACACGGTCTAACCAATATGATATTTTCTTTAGCCAGGTTGAACCGGCATCGCTTATATTCGGTAACGGAATTAGCGCTGGATATAGATATGGCACGAATTCAAATTATCCTTTTTTCGATAATCAAATAATTTATTTGATGTTTCATTACGGTGTTTTAGCCGTTGTTCCGCTTTTGTACGTCCTGTCGCGATGCCTATTTGGTCCTTCTAAAAATAGCCAGTGCAAATTTGTTGCCCTCTTTTATCTCATGGCGATTCTGGGATTATCAACTTATTACTCTTACACAATTAATGTCGGGGTCGTGCTTCTATTTTCATCCTTTGGTTTTGCCCTAAACAATATAGAACCAGAAAGAACTAATCGTATGCGCAATACGGATGGTGAGAAATAATGCCTTCGAATAAAGCTGCAACCAGTATGTTTTGGGCAATAGGCGAGAGATTTGCCACACAAGGTGCCCTATTTGTAATTTCTCTAATTCTGGCACGCCTGCTGTCCCCGAGTGACTACGGTACGCTTTCATTGCTGCTCGTATTTACAAATTTAGCAGACGTTCTCGTCACAAATGGACTGGGCGAAGCGCTGATACAAAAGTCGGATATTAATCAAATTGATTACTCGACAATGTTGTCATGCTCTATTGCATTTTCGAGCATCTTGTATGTATTGATATTTTTTGCGGCTCCAAGCATTGCAGACTTCTATGGAAATGCAAATATGTGTCTTTACCTAAGGGTCCTGGCATTACGTCTTCCTCTTTCGGCACTGAATGCAATTCAAAAGGCCTATATTGCAAAGAACTTTTTATTTAGACTGCAATTTTCCGCATCGTTCCTCAGCTCCTTGATCTCAGGATTAGCGGCTATCGTAGTTGCAATGTTGGGTTTTGGTATTTATGCGCTAATCATTCAGCAGATACTCACAGTTCTGATGACAACGGTACTAATGGCTTGGTTAACAAAATGGACGCCTAGACTAAAATTTGTGGTTGGTTCAGCAAGAGAGCTGTTGCCCCTTGGAATACAATTTACAAGTGCCAACCTTATTAATTCTATTTATACTGAAGGTCGTTCTTTAGTCATCGGCAAATTCTATTCTTCCGCAGACCTGGCTTTCTTTAATCGCGGCAACCAATTCCCGGCTTTAATTGTAGGCAACTTAAACACTCCAATTAGTAATGTAATGTTGCCCCTAATGGCTGAAAAAAAAGACAGCCAAAATGCGCTCAAATCAGTCCTTAGAAAAGCGATGCAGCTTTCTGCCTATCTCGTTTTCCCCATGATGGGAATTTTGGCAGCTTGCGCGCGTCCTTTAGTTCTTGTTCTCTTGGGTGGAAAATGGGTGGAATGCGTCCCATATCTTCAAGTTGCTTGCTTGTTCTATCTATTTCAGCCCCTTCAATCTATGAATTGGCAGGCGCTAAAAGCAGCGGGACAGGGCGCTCTTTGTTTTAAGCTTGAGGTCATCAAGAAGGCTATTTCGTTCATCGTTTTAATTATGTCGATTCCTTTTGGTGTATTTGCGATCTCCCTTTCAAGTGCTTTTTGCGGTTTTGTCTCGATGTTAATTAACATGACCCCGAATAAAAAAGTGCTCGGCTATGGCATATTTGAGCAGCTTATTGACGTTCTTAAGCCGTCAATTGCCACATTGCTTTCCGTGGTGATCGCATTATTATTAATCCGCATTTCAAACGGGAATCTTATTTCGTTAATCGTTGCCCCTCTCGGATCATTGGGGTTTTACATCGTGCTATCTAAGCTGATGAATGTCGAAGGATTCAATTTGCTTATGGACAAATTGTCCCATCGGCAGAATTAACCCTAATTTGTAAACTGCATTGATGAATCAACCAGAAATGAACTACAGAATGAATAAACAGGTTTTATATTTAGTTCAATCAATTCCGGGGGATAATACTCCTACAAAACATGCTTTCGCAATTTCCGATTTGCTGGTCAAATGTGGCTTCAACGTCCATTTTGTTCTTGCTGGAATAATTGAGCCGTCTTCCAACGCCATAAAAAGCAATTACGACTATCCCTTTGATTTTCCGTATGAGGTTAAATTAGGGCACCATCAAGTAGTAAAAAAGTATTACGAGCGGATATCTTCTTCCTTCAGCTTTAAAGCCTTCACTCGATCTTTCAATCAAATAAAGCCCGATTTGGTTATTTATTATGGGATACAACATAAGCTTGCAAAACGGGTTTTAGATCATTGCCATGATTTTAACGTTCCCGTAATCGTTGACGAAACCGATTGGTTTACTCCCAAATTTACAGGAGATTTAGCTGCTTGGCTTGTGGAGAAGTCTCGCTCTAAGCGAGTGGCAGAAGTAGACAGATTGTTAGATGGAGTTATCGCAATTTCGCCGTTTTTTAAGAAACATTTCGATTCACTTTACTCCTTACAAGGATATCCAAAGGTTTTTTATTTACCACCCTTAAATAGAGCCGGAGACTCACTTAGTGACCCTCGCTCTTTAGAAAGATTGAAGCGGAGAACTATAACCAAGTTTGTCTATGCAGGTTCCCCCGCTGGGGGAAAAGACTCACTTACAGAGTTTATTTCGCATATAAGTAAGGACACTATTCCCGCAACAACTCAACCAGTACTTGATGTAATTGGAATTGATTTAAACCAAGCAGTCAGTTTAATGGGAAACACAGCCAGATCTAATAAGGTTCATTTTCACGGTCGTGTTTCCCATGACAGTGTAATCAAGCTGCTGCAAGAATCTGACTTTGGAATTCTATTTAGAACTCCCGATTTATATTCTCGTGCCGGATTTTCAACAAAATTCGCTGAGTGCATGTCAAACGGTGTCCCGATGTTATGTAACGCGGTCGGAGGAGCAGATCTTATTCTCGAGAATATGATTGATGGAATTGTTATCCCAGATTTAAGCAATCAAGCTCTTCTTGACGGAATTACAAGCGCATGCAATTTAACTGACCATGAGTTGACCAGCATGAAACGAGCTGCGCTAGAAAAGGCCTTAAAACTCTTTGAATCTGACAATTATATAGATTCATTTTCATCATTTCTCAATTCAGTACTTTCAATTCGCGACTAGTTATTTCGATCATCCAAAGGAGCGATATGTCAAATAAAATTCTCGTCACCGGAGCGGCCGGCTTCATCGGTGCCTTCCTTGTCAAGAAGCTGCTCGAGGAGACCGATGACGCCATCGTCGGTCTCGACAACCTCAACAGCTACTACGACCCCGGCATCAAGGAAGCGCGCCTGCGCATGCTGGCCGAGGTAGACTGTTAGCGCCGGGCGATTTTAGCCGCTAATAGTCAAACTATTTTGACCAATCCCG